>DAOVIH010000042.1 GCA_030673805.1 Candidatus Bathyarchaeota archaeon
CGAAGATCTTGTTCTTGATCCCGGAACTTTCCTAGATGAAGGCCTATCGGACACGCTAAATAACTTCACTATGCTACGAAGAGCGGCATGTAAACACGGCGACGAACTCAGCGGATTTCCCCTTATGGGAGTACCACTAGTTGCTTGGATGGACAAAAACGAAACAGAAGAGCAACTTGTGAAATGGCGGGAAGCCTACCTAGCTGCAATGCTCATAGTTCGCTACGCAGACGTACTTGTTGTACACGAAACCGATGGGTGGTCGCTTCTACCAAATACTGTGCTTAGACAAAACATCTACACAGACCCAAGGAAACCCGTAGCAGTAGAACCAGGGCTAAAAGTACTTGGCACTCCAGACGAAAAATCCCCAGTTTTCTTCACAACCAACTTTGCGCTAACCTATTACACTGTGGCTTCAGACATTGAGAACTCCAAGATTAATGCCTACCTCCTCGTCCTAGAAACCGAAGGATCTGCCGTAGACAGCGCAGTTGCAGGAAGAAAACTCACTGCAGACACCGTTGCAGAAGCCATCAAAGAATCTGGAATAGAAAGCAAAGTCAAACACCGAACCATTATCATCCCCGGAAAAGCATCACGCATAAGCGGAGAAATTGAGGAACTCAGCGGTTGGAAAGTACTCGTGGGGCCACGTGACTCGTCAGAAATACCCAAATACCTAATAGAAAAATGGCAACCATAGAACTCCTCCCTTTTTTCAATACGGAAAAAATTGCTACTCAGCGGCTTCTTAAACCTTCACGCCAACATCTACTAGTCCCTCTTATGCATAGGTTTCTTTTTCTTCCTGTACCGTCTGCAATACTCTTCTGGGGTCGGGAAAACTTCTTGGATACGCTCGAGCCTTCTTTTCGCGTTGATGTTTTGAATTAGGATCGCAACATCCCTTGGCTTACTAAATCTTTCCTCTTCCCCAGTTTCTCTTTTTCTTCTAACTTTTATGCAATCATCAACCATGCAACATAAAACGCAGGCTCCGCAGTACACACATAAATCCTTAACAATGCCTACCTCACCAGCTTTCCAATACAAGGCGTTTGTAGGACATTTCTCAATGCAAATTTTGCACTCAACGCCGTGGCACGTCTTTTTGTCTATGTCAATACTTCCTTCCACAAAGAACTCTTTAACACCTAGCGGCTTTAAGAGCTCCTCTCTCCTCTTTTTTTTCTTCTTTTCAGCCGTGTCCGTCAAAAGACCGAATATGTCAACTTCGGCAGAACTCTTTTTAGGCATTTAATTTCATCTTCAAGTCATTTTGAAGAATTAAGAACTATAACCTTCGTTGACTATAATTGTTTATCTGAACCAGAGAATTAGAATCACCTTTTGGAAAAAACTTTTCCAGAGCCTTTATACCTGAGAAAAGTAAACCCTACTTTGGTTGTGATTATAGCATGTGCGAATTCAACATAATAATAAACGGTGTAACCGTTTTCAAAGAAGTAGTCTACGCTAAGACCGACGACAATAACGTTAGTGCCAAGAATATTTTGGGGGAAACCAAACTCTTCAAAAACTCCAAAATCACAGAGGTTGATGTGAATTCAGGCCGCTTAGTCTTAAGCCCTGCCCAAACCTAAAGCCTAGTGTCATTAGAGTAGTTCGTTCAACTTAAATCCCGCAAGAAAAAACCTTCCCTTCAGTTACCCTTCGTCCAAGCAAACTACATTTATCCCTATCGTTATCAAGCTTGACTTACGCGCTATCGTCTAATAACCACTGGGCCGTCTTCATTGAACCTCACTTTCTTGTTTTGCTGGAGGACTGGGTATCAAATCACAGTAGTAGAACCGGTTTTCTCTCAGAACAGTTTTTCCCAAGTTGAAAAGTATTCTCCTGTTGAACAACGGCCCATCATACACAAATGAATGGAACTCACCGTTTTCGCCGCATGGATCTACATTAGCTGGAAGCTCCGCTATGAACTCGCAATCAAAAATCCGACCCACAAATTCTTTACCCAAACATTTCGAATCAACACAAGTTATCACCGCTTTGAATCCTTCACTAATGAATTCATGAGCAACTTTGAGAGTATTTCTATTCCATAAAGGAAAGATACCCTTCATGTTAAGCTTGGACAGAAACTTTTCACGATATTCCCTTACATCCTCAAGAGAAACATCTCCGAAAACTACTGACGATACCCCTCTCTTGAAGAATTCAATGAGCCCTTTTCTTACTTCAAACTCGTAGTTCTCCAGTCTTGCATCCTTGGAAATAAGCACTTTCTCCAGCGGAAACCCCAAAGAAACCGCTTGTTGTTCAAGCAAAACACGTTGAAAACCATGAACACTAACTCTGTCGTAATCTTTCGTCAAAGTCGTCATTAGTGCTACCACTTCACAGTTTCCAGTTTTAAGAATCTCATGAAGTGCCAAAGCGCTATCTTTGCCTCCACTCCACATAAAAACTACTTTTTCCGTCATCACTTTTCCATCTAAATACACTTTGTTGTTTTTGTTGGCGGGCCCGAGGGGATTTGAACCCCTGTTCTCCGGCTTTCTCCCATGAGCGCCCGGAGGCTTGCGCACTCCCCCTAGGAGTTCGGCGCCTTCATCCGTACTGGGCTACGGGCCCGTTAAAAATCACACACGATATCGACACTTGAGTCCATCACTAATTATTCTTGAGCTATTCTTCTATTATCCACCAAGCTTTTCTCTTTCCAGCTTTCTCTCCAGCATAATAGTCAATTATTGGCTTTCCCAATTGTTTTTTTGATTTCCTCTGAATCTTTCTTAGTCTATTAAGTACCAACCATCTGTTTATCTTCAAATACTCCCCTAATTCCGGGGTAGTTGCTCCTTTGTAATGCAACAGATAATCAATTATCTTATGATCAGTCTCGTCAATACAAAAAGTATGCGGGTTGATGTTCCCTCGTTGGTATGTTAATATTTCCAGATCTGCTAAGTACTTTCTAATCTCTCCAAACTCACGTTCCACTCGGCTTAATCTCTCAACCAAACTCAATAGTACATCTGCCTTAGGCGTTCTTTCGAGTTTTTCGATTATGGCTTCTCGAATAAAGTCGCTCCTTTCGCCTTCCGGAACGCGCAAAGCCATTTCACTGAAAACTTCCTTTGGGATCTTTGCCGAAACAACTTTTTTTTCGCTCAACCAGTTCCTACCCGCATATTCCAGTTCCACTATAATCCTTAGATTATTTCATAGTTTCTCCAAAGTTTTCATTACCCTATATGAAAAGCTTAAGAGCACAAACCACACGACCATAAAATGGGGAATGTTCAATTGTCAAAAAAGAACACGATTTCCCTTATTAAATGCGATATAGGCTCTTTGGCTGGTTATCATGTTGTTCCAAAACCCTTATTCACAATCGCAGAAAGGAATCTCAAGAAAGCAGTTGAAAAAGGCATAATCAACAACTACTTTGTTTTCAACGCGGGAGACGATCTGGAACTGCTTATGGTTCACGAAAAAGGGGAGCAAAACATTGAAGTTCATTAGCTAGCTTGGAACATCTTTAAAGATGCAACAGAGAAAACTCTAAAGTTGAAGCTTTACGGAGCAGGACAGGACCTTTTAAAAACCGCATTTAGTGGTAACGTTCGGGGGATGGGTCCAGGAGTTGCAGAAATGGAAATTGATGAAAGACGTTCTGACCCCATTTTAGTTTTTGCAGCTGACAAAACTTCTGCTGGATCTTTCAATTATCCCCTCTTTCGCATATTTGCAGATCCGATGAATACCGCAGGACTTGTAATTGACCCAAACATGACTGGTGGCTTCAAATTCGAAGTGATAGACACCAAGGAAAACAAGTCAATAATCCTGAAATGCCCCGAAGAAACCTATGAACTTCTAGCCCTGATCGGCAGTGTTGGTAGATATACTCTTTCGCGTGTCTGGCGAGCAAAAGACGGTATGATCTGTGCTGTGAGTAGCGTAACAAAACTTTCACTCATAGCTGAAAAATACGTTGGAAAAGACGATCCTGTGATGATTGTTAGAGCTCAACATGGACTCCCTGCCGTAGGAGAAGTCCTAGCCCTTTTCATGCACAGCTACTTGGTACAAGGTTGGATGAGGGGAAGCCACTGGGGTCCCCTTATGCCCGTTGGTCTAGATCAATCAAAATGTACAGTGTTCGACGGTCCTCCACGGATTGTAGCCCTTGGTTTTCAGGTTTCTAACGGTCGAATCTCAAGCGACGATGAAGGAAAACCAATGATTGCAGATTTGTTTGCTGATCCTGCCTTCGAAATTGCCAGAAGTGAAGCCGTACAAAACGCGTGTATGCTGCGTCGAATGGGTGAATTCGAACCTGCACGTCTAAGCGCTGAAGAAATGGAATACACCACAATACAACAAATTTTAAAAAAACTTAGTAAACGCTTCAAACCCATTACTTGAAAAAAAGCCATCCCAAATAGCCACTCACCGCAATTTCTTAGGTTGGACCAGACAAAAATTCAACCTGCGATTTTCAGAATGGGAAATAGGCAAAGTTAAAGTACAAAAGAAGCAATGCTAGAAGCATAGAACAGTGAAAGACCAATGAAGATTGCTTACCTCGTTTACGAATACCCGCCAAAAATAGTCGGTGGATTGGGAACCTACGCCGCTGAAATTACGCGCAAATTTGTCCTTATGGACCACGATGTGACTGTTTTCACAATGAACGATGACGAAGGAACCCTCCCGACTAGGGAAATCTGGCGTGGCATTGAAGTTCATCGCCCCCTCCACATAGATGTGTCCGACACACTCCCTGACGTTATTGCAGAAGACATAAGGAAATGGGGTAGAGGAATCCAATTGTTCGGCAATCTTCTAGTCTACAATTATCTAACAGCATCAAAACTTGTTAATGATCTTATCAGGAAAGAAGGCACAAAATACGACCTTGTCGTAGCTCATGATTGGCTTTCGGTTATGGGAGGAACAACCATCAAGAAAGAAGTTGGATTACCCTTAGTTTTTCATGTTCACTCAACTGAAAAAGGAAGGACTCTAGGAAACGGCTCAAGCGTAGTAAGCAACATTGAATTGCGGGGAGCAAATTCCGCCGATGCCATCATAACGGTATCTTACGCAATGAAAGAAGAACTGGTTGGTCTAGGCTTTCCGAAAGAGAAGATTCACGTGAGCCATAATGGTGTTGATCCACAAAAATACGACCCAAGAACGGTAACTGCAAAACAAACAAAGCGAATAAGGCAAACCTACGGCTTGAACGACGATGACTTAATGATCCTCTTCGTTGGAAGGCTGGTGGGAGTTAAGGGGGTTGACAAACTAATAATGGCTATGCCCCACATTCTTCCAAAGTTTCCCAAGGCAAAATTGCTGATCCTTGGCGTGGGTGATCTACAAGAATACTTTACAAACCTTGTTAGAACTATGAAGCTGGACAAATACGTGAAATTCCGTTTTGATTTCATCTCAGAAAAAGAACGCATTCTCCACTATGCCGCTTGCGACGTTGCAGTTTTCCCAAGCTACTATGAACCATTTGGGATTGTAGCTCTTGAAGCAATGAGCATGGAACGCCCTGTAGTTGTAGGGGCAGCAGGAGTTAGCGGAATGCGCGAAATCGTGCTCTCCTGCGGAGAGGAACAATGCGGCTATCACATAGACCCGAATAATCCCTCAGACATTGCATGGGGAATAAACGGCACTCTCGAGAGTCCTGAAAAACGGAATTGGCTCGGGAAGAACGGGCGAAAAAGGGTCCTTAGCGAGTTCACATGGAACAAAATAGCTAAAAAGACAATTGATATATACGAACAAGTACTTCCAAGATAATGTTTTCTTGTTGGCTTGGGGTGGCGCATTGCGGGCCAATCCGATACATTTGAAACAGAAGATTGCCAGGGAAGCTGCCTACCTACTGTATTTTGGATTTGAAAAAGAGTTTAAACAAGCCAAAGTGAAAGCTGCAAAGACACTAGGGAGTACTTTCCTACCTACAAATCTTGAAATTGCCTTAGAACTCGATAGAATTGCAGATGAAAACGAAGGCTCTGCTAGAAGCGAACAACTAGTTCAAATGCGCAAAGACGCCCTAAAAATGATGAAAATCCTTGAACGCTACACTCCAGTCTTAGTGGGTAGTGTTTGGCGGGGTATCGCACATCGAAGAAGCGATGTCGACCTAGTCGCCTATACTGACACACCCAAAGAAATCTTGGTTCTTCTTAAGGCTAACAACCTTAAGATTCTCAAGTCTGAATGGACAAAAGTAAACAAAAAAGGAAAGATTGTCACATCCTTTCACATATACTTAGAGTCACCAAGCAAACGAAAGATCGAGCTTGTAGTTCGCGACACAGAAAACACAAATCAAGAAAGGAAATGTGAGATTTTTGGAGATCAGATTAAGGGACTCACGATTAAGACGCTTACAGAAGTACTCAAAAAAAATCCCCTGAGACGATTTGTTCCCACTTGAATACTTCAAAATGATCCTTACTATGCCGTTTCTAATTCTAGCTCTTTTTTCGTAAAAAAGCACTTAAATCTATTTTCCACTATTTGCTATCAAGGAACAACACAATAGAAGGTTACAACGTTGGAAACCGACAAACGATCTTTCAAAAAGAAGTATCCAAACCTATCAAAGGACCTTCAAGATGGAAAAGTCACCATTACTGCCGTGCCAACCGATCCTAAAGTTGCCGAAAATTCATCCATCCAACATTTTCAACATTACAATCCCACGGTAATAGATTTCATAAGACGATGCGACAAAAAGGAACAAGCAGCTGAAATAATCGCATATTTAGAAAAAAAAGGCAAACTAACAAAGGAATTCGCGAAGAATCTCAAAGAACAGTTGAAAAAAAGAGGGCTGAGAAGTTTCGGCTCGAAGAAAGAAGATGATTACTATGTTAAGAAGGGTAGTCTTGGCTAAACAACCTTTACTTATTCAGAGTTTTCAATTTACTTCGGGTGAACAGGTAGCCTGCCAAACGGTTTTGTTGGCTTTATTCTAAAAGTAAATAAATGACCAAATAGTAAAATAGGCAAAACCGGCAATTAGGGAAATATAAATGAAGAAAACTACACTGGTCCTGCTTTTGCTTCTTTGTTCACTTACTTCTTTTGTTGTATTATCTTTTGCAGGTCAAAGGGTGTCTGCTGCTTCAAATTATGACATCCAGAGCGTAGATCATCAAGTCGAAGTCCTCTATTCAGGACATTTACGCATAAGCGACAGAATACGGATTACTGGAGACCTGACAGATGGCTTTCGCATCGGTTTTCCATATAAATATACCCCTCACGTTCTGACAAGCGTAGCTTACGATTCAACAGGGTCTTTACCTTTGATTCCCGATGTGCAATTAGACGGGCAAACTGGTTTCTACGCCGTCGAGGTAAGCTTTCCCGAAGAGGCTCCCTCGGTTTTTACTGTAGTTTTCATTCTTTCAAATAACCTCGTCAATCAAACATCTACGGGTTTTAATGTTGATTTTCCAGTGTATCCTAGTTGCGCAAAAGACGTTCCGATCTGTAACGTTTCCATAGTATTGCCTGGAATTCCTACTAATGTAACTGTTGCCAAGGAAGATGGAATCGTAAACTCCACAAATTTTGTTAAAAGCGACTTACCCGCTTTCAGTTCTTCACCCGCAATTCTCTCTTTTGATTTGCCCGCAACTCAAATTCAGTTAATCGACATAGAAACTTTAGAAACTGAGATTAGAACGGGTCATGCTGGCGAAGTGTCTGTCTCAGACACTTATCGAGTTATCAGTAAGTCGCCTACCCGCATAGACTCTCTGGAGCTGCCGGTGCCAATCAACGCTTCAAACATCGCGGTCAGGGATCAATTAGGACGGCCACTGGGCTCAACTGAAGTTTTCAACGAAACAAGTGGTATTGCTGTGGTCAACGCCACTCTAATAATACCTTTGGAGACCTCTCACTCCAATTCTCTGACCGTAGAATACAATTTGCCTCGCTTGGAACCTGAACAAACCACGCGTTTCACTTTGCTCATAGATCTTTTTCCACCTATGAACTATTACTTCGACAAAGCAATCGATACAATTATCCCCCCCGAAGGGGCAAAGTTCTCCCTTCCACAAACAACTCCAACTGAGTCTTCTTACGTCATTACCAGAGGCACTTTCCAAGAAATAGTATCGGTTAAAACAGAACACATTTCTTACTTTGGCGAACCCATCCGCCTAGAGAATGTGATGGTTGTTGTCTACGAGTATAACCCACTATGGATCGCTTTTCGTCCTACTTTGTTGATGAGCGCCTTGGCAGCTGTCGGTTTTCTAGTCCTATTTTTACGAACCAGATCCAAAGCCAAAGCTCCACGACGTATTTCAGCTCCCAAATCTGCTGCAGGTTTGAGTCCAGACCGCATCAAGGTTTTAATAGACTCCTATGAGGAGAAAAGCAGACTTACTTCCGAATTGCAGTCTTTAGCTATAAAAGCTAGGAAAGGCAAGATTCCAAGACGTCGTTATAAGGTTCGACGAAGAACACTTGAGGTTCGATTAAGAGCCTTAAATGAGAACATCGAAGAACTGAAAGAAACGCTACGGGGTGCTGGTGGCAATTTCGCAGCCTTAGTAAAGCAACTTGACAGGGCTGAAGACGAGATTGAAGAACTCGACACTAAAATTGAGAGTGCTAAGGCTCGTTACAATCGTGGCGAACTTTCGTTGGAATCGTACAGAACGCTTCTTGCAGATTACAACAAGCGAAAGGAGAAAGCCGAGACAAAAATCAACGGAATTCTGTTAAGAATACGTGAGGAAATCCAGTGATTAACCTAAAAGTTTTTATCCTACATATTGAATTTTTTGAAATTCAATAGAGGCAAGTAAAATGGTCAAAATAGCTGTTGATCACAATCTGTGTACTGGATGCGAAACCTGTGCAGACACCTGCCCAGTGGCTATCTTCGAGATTAAAGACGGAAAAGCCGTTTCCGTTAACGCGGAGGAATGCTTAGTCTGCAGAGCATGTGAAGTCCAATGCCCAGAAGGTGCAATTCAGGTAATCGAGTGATCTTCCTCATCTCAACCTAAACTCTGAACCATTCTCTTTGGGTTTTTCCCAAAACAAGAGTTTTTTTACAAAAAATTTCTCAGCCATATTTGATCAAGCTTTTAGAAGGTACTCTTTCAGAGAAATTCCTTTCTTCTTCGCTATTTTCTGAATGGCACTATTTACTCCGGTTCCATATTGTACTGCTTTTTTCCGTTTCTCTGTTATTGATTCAGGCAAGCCCATGTTCTTAGCTACCTTTCTCAACACCAGTTTTCTCCTAGTATCCGCCTTTTTTTCAATCTTAAGTTCCACAGGGAGACTAATGGCGAATTTTGCAATTTCATATGAAGCAAAAGGTAGCCGCAACTCAACATTATGGAAACTGCAAACCTTGACATCTCTTTCAATGTTTTTTTCGTGAAGTCCCACAATATCTCTGAACATGTTCTTCCTAACACTCTCAGTTCCGTAGCGCAGGTAGTTGCTAACGTAGTGCTGATAGCCTCCAAAGAGTTCGTCCGCACCTTGGCCTGCTAGCAAAACCTTAAATCCAGATTCGGTAGTCTTCTGTGCTGCCCAATAAAATGGCACTCCGATACTAACTTTCATTGGATCTGGATTCTCGACAAGTTCCACAACTTTAGGAACAGTCTTAGCTACATCATAATCTTTGAAGAGATAAACCTTCAGTGGTAACTTCAGCTGATCGGCTGCTTCTATCGCTGCCTTAGTTTCAGGACGTTTCTCTAGACTCACATGAATAAGATTAACTTCAACTCCATGCTTCTTTGCTAAGAGAGCTAAGAGACTACTGTCTAAGCCCCCTGAAAACGCGACGGCAATCTTCTCTAGACCATTTAGGTTTTTGCGAATAGAAACTTCCAGCAACTTCTGCAACTTTTCGGCTGCTTCAACCAGCGTTGTTGGTTTAGGTTTTAAGTACGTGAGTCTTGCAATCGGATTGAACCTGAACCCTTCCCTATCTATAATCGCTAAATGCCCTGGCGGGAAAGAAACAGTTTTTTTTATGCCGAGTTTCCATAGGGCTCTTCGGTTTGTAGCGAGCGCAGCGTAAACACTGTTTTCACCGTAATACAATGGCTGTACTCCTATGGGATCCCTTCCGGCCACCAATCTACCCTGCTCAATAACTAAGACAAAAAAAGCTGCTTCGGTGTTAATCCTTAAGAATTCCTCTACCTCTTTATTGCAGTCCCGTTTTTGTTTTTTGCAGGAGTCTTCTTTTGCAGAATCCAGCCAAGTGGATGAATAGCCCCTTCCCTTAACCATAAGAGTTGTCTTTCTTGTC
>DAOVIH010000035.1 GCA_030673805.1 Candidatus Bathyarchaeota archaeon
CTAGAACGTGAGATAACGATGTGGATGGAATCTATGATAAAGAAAGACTGGGCAAGAATTGCACGGACAGCTAATGCAGAATCTCAAGATGTCTATTCAATGCTTGGGGAACGTCTAAGCGGCCTTTCCATAAAACAAAGCCAGATAAAAGAAGCTGTAAGAAAGTCGGGACTAAACGCCAGTCGGCCAGTGTCTTGGAGTGATGAAGATCTGACGAAATTTGTAGATGTATTGCGGCAAACTTCAAAACCCATTTTGATTGTAGCGAACAAGATTGATCGACCTTCGGCTCAACCAAACATAGAGCGCCTCAAAAAGCTTGACTATATTGTTATTCCTTGCTGTTCAGAAGCTGAACTGGCACTTCGCCGCGCTGCGGAAAGTGGTCTAATAGACTATAGACCAGGAGACTGCAACTTTAAGATTAAAAATCCACAAAAACTCACGAAAAACCAAGTAGACGCCTTAGAAACAATTCGTGAGAAGATCCTCTTTAAGTTTGGCTCAACTGGGGTCCAAGCAGCCGTCAATATGGCTTATTTCAAACTTCTAAACATGATTACCGTTTATCCCGTGGAAGATTTGGAGCACCTATCTAATCATAACGGTCAGGTGTTGCCTGACGTGTACCTTGTACCTTATGGAACCAACGCACGACAACTTGCCTGCTTGATTCACACTGAACTCGGAGAAAGTTTCCTTTATGCATTAGAGGCTCACCAAAAGAAGCGGATTGGCGAAGACGCGGTCATAAAAGATAGAGACGTAATTTCGATTGTAAGTTCTAAGAGGCGGGCTTGAGAAGCTTCACGAACCAAACCTACGTTTCCGGCTCTGAAAAGTTCTTATGGCTCGCAAGAGATCTATGAATCTGAAATCAGGCCAGTAAACATCCAAAAAACAGAGTTCACTGTAGGCAGACTGCCAGAGGAGAAAACCGCTTAGTCGCTCTTCCCCTGAAGTTCTGACTATCAGATCTGGTTCTTGCTTAGGCATGTGTGAAGTGTACAAGTGTTTTTCAAAAGTTTTCTCATCAACTTCATCTATACTCAGTTCCCCGTCTTTGACTTTGCGTGCAATAGTCTTAGTAGCATCCAATATCTCAGTTCTGCCACCATAAGCAATTGCAAAATTAAGAAACTGCTTACTATGCTTCTCTGTAGCTTTCTCCACTTCGGCTATGAGTTCTTGTAGCTTCTTGGGAACGAGGTTGACTTGTCCAATAACCTTGACTTTAACTTCATTCTTGTATATTCGCTCATTAGTTAGTAGATCCCGAAACTTTTCTTCGGCAATCTGCATTATCTCTCCAATCTCCTTCGGTGAACGTTGAAAATTCTCTGTGGAAAACGCGTAAAGAGTGACGAATTTCACATCGAGCTTATGGCACCAATCGAGCAAATGCTCAACGGTTTCGGCTCCCTTCTTATGGCCTAACCAAGGATTTAGGTATTTTTGAGAAGCCCATCGCCTGTTTCCATCCAAAATAATGGCAATATGCTCCAGTTTCTCTCCATTCTTAACTTGTTGCCATAACCAATTCTCGTATAGCTTATATGCACCTATGGCTGAAAGCAGCTTTTTTAGTATAGCAAGAACCCTCTTTCTTGTGAATTAATGGGTTGTGATCTTTTTCTATTAATCAGTGGTTAAGCTCAACTTGTTTCAATTAAAGGTTGTCCCATATTTGAACAAGTATTGGGGAATCTTGTTTGTTTCTTTTTTTTGCAAGTTCAATGTTCTTCTGAATAGAGTTCCGTTGAAATCTACAAACTATGTTGCTAAGGAATCTGAGGCTGCTCTTCTATTCTTTATCAAGTTCATCAGTTTTTTCATCCGGTTTTTTGAAGAAACCCCTGGTTGATCTATTAATTATGATTATGACTAATACTGAAGCTATTCCAATCAAAATCCCTACAACTATGGAAACAACCAATTGCTCATAGGCCGTTCCGGAACTAATTAAGACTTCAGCTGCTCCGTCCAAAATCCAACGGGACCAAGCTACCATGATTACCAAAGCAGCGCTCCTCAGCACTTTAGCGTCTCTTTCAAAGTACAAACGTATGGTTCTTCCGATGAGAATGGTGCATATTCCCACGACTATTAGGTCTTGAGCACCTAATATGAAATAACCAACAATTGTTGCCAAATTCCCTAGCAAAACACCCCAATCAGGCGGGAGCGGTACCAAGTTGTTGCTTACGTTGGTTACTCCGGAGTAGATGCCTACCACGATGGCTAGGATTCCAGCGATAGTAGCGAAATTTTGAATCTGAATCGGAAGTGGGGGCGGGGAATATTCTTTCACCCATCGATAAAAGTTTTTGGCTGTTTTGTCTATTCCAAAACCCTTGATTAGCATGATGCCTCCTATGCACACAATTATTGCTATGAGGTAGTATTGGACCAAGTTGAAGTATGCAAGCACTCCCAAAAGGACAAAGAGTAATCCAGGTATCCCTAGAGCAATACGAGAATAACGAGGGTTTTCAGCTATGATTCTAAGGTACCTCGAAAAAAGTGCCGCTGTTTCCTCAATTGATTCACTGTGTTTCACGATTATTCGCCTAACCGAAGAAACATAGACTCTGGATTCCACTAGCGGTAATACTGCTTCGTCAGAATAACCGTCCGTAACCAGAATAACTTCGTCCGCGGAGAACGAATCCAATATTGAATTCAATTCGGAAACTAGTTTTCTGTCTGCACCTACTCCGCCCATTTCGGATCCAGCTATGGTGGCAACTTCAAATGTTTCCTCAGGTTTTTTCTCCTTGCTTAGACCATCGATGAGTCGAACGGCCTCGAACATCGCATTAGCATCTGGTTCTTCTGGGTCTGCTAAAGCCAAATTCACTGCTGCGTTTAGGTTCTTGGTTCTCCCAAGAAGAGGAGTTGTAACTTCAGCTTTCTTTCCCAGATCGTTGTCTCTGTCTACACACAGGATTAGAATTCGTTTTTCCTTTTTTCCTTCCTCTTCTTTGTTTTTCATCTATCTTATTCCTGTTTGCTCTGAATGATCTAATCTGGCTCTTCTGGTTCTTCTTGGGAAAGAAGTTGGAATTCTTCCCAGTTTACCCTTTTGCCCTGTTTTAGTTTTTCTCTAGTCTGTAATTCTATTCTTTCTCTAAGATCCTGTTCTCGTTCTTCTTTTTCTTTCAACAACTTTTGGCTGATTTCTTGTTTTATTTTTCTCTTTTGGGCTTTTAGCTTCTTAATTTCTTCTCGTGTGGGTTTAACTTTTTCCTTTGCTTGAAGAAATTGTTGGTGCAGTCTATCTGCCTCATTCTTAATTTCTTTCGACTCTTCGATTTTTTTGATCATTTTTTTGTGGGTTTCTTGGTTTGTATTGGCGATTTTAATAAGTTCTAGATGGTAAGTGTCCCCTCCGGTTCTCAAGTCTGCTGTTTTATTCTTGAGCTTTCTTCTCATTAGCTTTAGATCTCTTAGTTTTCTGTGGATGTTTAATTGAGTTTCAAAATGCCTGACTGAGTCGATTAGTTCTCTCTCTTCTTTCACATCTAACGATGTTGTTTGGATTTTCCATTCGATACTTTCAATTATCGTTTCTAGTTGGGTGCAGTTCCTTTTTGGTTTCTTTTTTTCCAGTTCTGTGATTTTTTTGTTTAATACGTCTATTTCTTCAATTTTCTTGGATGCTTCTTTTTGCATTTCATTGCGTTTCTGTTTCAGCTCTTTCACTGTTAAGCTTAGTTTGTCCCTTTTCTCTTTAAGTTCTAAGGTTTGAATTCGCAGTTTCTTGTATTCTTCGTTTAGTTTGTCCCTTTCCTTCACACACTTCTTTATTTTGACCTCTTCAACTAGAGTTTGCTCCCCTAACCTTAGGAGTTCAAGTTTTATCCCTTCGAGTATCTTTGTTTTTTGTTGTTGTGTCAACGGCGGGCCTCTGTAGTTGGCGACTAAGATTTTCTGTTTCAGTCTAATATTGTATTCTATATTGACGACCTTTGGAGGTTCGTTCAATCTTAAATCAGTTTTAGGGATGAGGGCTTCACGGTTATGCTACCCTTTCTAATGTATTAATGTAATTGAAAGCTTTGATAAGGACAGTCTTCCAACAACTTAATATGGCTTTGTTTAGCTTGTATTCTTCAGGTGATTTGCAGGTTGCTATCTGCATGTGTTCTAATAAGGACTGTCCACGGCAGATTTGACGATGTCGTCAACTCAATCCGCCAACTCAAGAATGTCAAGTGTATCTTTCCTACTCTTGGAAGATACGATGTTGTTGTTGATCTTGAAGCCTCCGATCCCAAGGAATTAGGTGCTTCAGTGCTGAGAATGGGGAAAATCGCTGGGGTAGTTTTCACTGAGACTCTCATAGAAATACAACATTAAGAAGGATTGATAATGTTAAATGCTTACATATTATTGAAAGTCGTTCCTACAAAAGCCCGCGTAATTCTAGATTCAACTAGGGGAGTTTCCGGCGTTAGAAAAGCATATTTTACATACGGGCGGTTTGATATTGCGGTCTTTGTTGAAGTCGAAGACTACAAAGAACTCCGAAAAACAACAACTGAAATAAATGGCATCGAGGGCGTAAGAAGCACAGAAACACTGCCTGAAGCCTAATTAAACCCTCTCTTTTTTCTACAACTCTCCAAATTGATGCAATATTAAGTTTTTCAATTGGTGTTCTTGAATATGGCTGAGAGGAAGTTCCTGTCGAACACTAGAGAAAAATCTTAAAGCGAGTTACTACTTATAGCGAGTTTAAGAGGGATTTCATAAATGGTTTACTGTGTTAAATGCGGAGCCAAGAGTCCAGATGAGGCGAAAGTCTGTTCTCAGTGTGGTTCATCTTTGTACTCGGTTGGAAAGCAGGTCCCGCACAAACAAGTTGAAAAGGAATGCTTTGGAATTCCTGGAGGCGGAGTAATAGTAGGCATAGCCTTTGGAGCCATCATTATTCTGTGGGGGTTGATTCTCGCACTCGAAGCCGCCGGAATTATTGAAGGAAATGTCCCAATTTGGCCCTTCGTGGTAATATTAATCGGTACCCTTATGGTTGTGGGCGCCATCTACGCACTTCGGCGAAGGCAATAACTTTTCTTTTTTTGTTTTTGTTACAAGTCTGCGTGCAATTTTTGCAGGTTCTCCAGTGATCCCACATAGAGAGTAGAACCCTTGTAAGAATTAAAGAAGTTATAACTCCAATAGTGTAAATATCAATTGGAAGACTCTTTGTCAATTTGTCCACTCCTACTACTAGCAAGAATCCGCCTACGACAAAGATTAGATTAAGTAGAACCCTTATGAAACCTTTGAATTTACACTCTCCTAAGCCTAAAGCAATAGCAATTGCCCCGACCACAACAATTTCGGGAATCTCTGGACCTATATCTACTCCAAGGAAAAAATAGGCGATGCTTCCTCCGATCGCGATTAATGCACCAAGTGCCAAGCCAAAACATGCAGCACACATTGTTTTATCGCTTATGTGGATTATGTGATCAGAGAACCTTCCGCAATCGAAGTGATGACCTTTGATTGATACTTGGCTGTCAAATCTGTTCTGGTTATCTGTGGGTTCGCTTTCCGCTCCCTTATGGCCAATTGACCTAGAACATGTTTCGGGTGAAAAAGCTGTGTATATCCCCACTACGCAGACTGCTAAAAATACTACGCCAACAACCGCTTTTCGCCAAGGGGGTTCGTAAACGACAACAGGGGGATTGAAGGCAACTAAGAGAACTGTTAACACTCCAAAAATTGAAACAAGGACACTAAAAACTAGAAAACTGCGAAGTGACAACTTGTTTATTCGTAAACACCTACACCAAGTTTTTTAGCTGAGCTATTATGCCTCTTCTTGCCATATACAAAAAAATCCTTCTTTTGAGTTCGTTAGCAGATAAGAAGCCTCGAAATCTTCGACTCCACGATCCGTAGAAACTTCTATAACACTTGTATAGTTCCTCTTGCACTTCCCTTGTCGAGAGGGTTTCAGTTGGCATTATTGCGTGAACCATGTCATAATGCGCCCAGTTGAAATCTTTGATCCAACCGTTTTTTTTTGCTTCATCATAAACTTGGGTTCCTGGAAAAGGTGTTAGAACCGAGAATATTGCGAAATCTGGGTCAAGACTGTTTGCGAAGGCTCTTAAACGTGCAATTGACTTGTGAGTGTCTTTTCGTTCTCCAATAATGAACATAGCATGCGCAAATATGTCGTTTTCTTTCAACAGTCTTACGGCTTCTCTGGAGTTTTGAGGAGTTATCCCTTTTTTAAAGTTTTGAAGTGTTGAAGGTTCATCATTTTCCACACCTAAAAGCACCCAAGTTAGTCCTGACTTTCTGAGTCTTGGTAGTGCTTTTCTGTTGTTCACGATGTCGTCGCATCGTGATTGCACAAACCATGTAAGATCATCAGGGACTTTTCGCTTAACAATTTCATCTGCAAGGTCAATTGCCCTTGGGCCCACTCCGAAATTGTCATCCGTAAGCCATATGAATCTGCTTCCAAAGTTGTCGTATACGAACTGGAATTCGTCCGCAACTCGTTTGGCTGTTTTCAATCTCCATTTGCACTGCCAATGTCGCCATTGAGTGCAGAAAGTACATTCGTATGGGCATCCTCTAGACCCTTCAATAATTGCGTAAGGTTTCTTCTTGCCAACCATCGCGGCAAAATGATACTTGCCAACAACGTTTTTCACAAAGTGGTACCCTGGGTAGGGAAGTTCATCAAGATTCTCTATCAATCGTCTTGATGGATTATGAATTATCCTACCTCTGTTTCTATATGATATACCATCTACTTTTGAAAGGCCACTTGTGCTTGTTGTATTTGCGAGTTCTGTTAAGGTTTCTTCTCCTTCTCCGCGCACTATTACATCTATTTCAGGATACATCCTTAGACTCTCTTCGGCTGTGGCTGTGAAGTGTTGTCCTCCAGTAATAGTTAAAATCTTAGGATTCACTTTCTTTGCAGTTTCTAAGGTTCGCACAACTGTGTATGTATTGCAGGTTGCCAATGAACTTGATGCGACAATGTCGGGGCTAGTAGTTTGAACATGTCTTTCTAGGCCTATCCAATCTATTTGTTCAGCGTTACAGTCCAAAACTTCAATCTCAATTGTAGGATTATGTTTCTCAAGGAAAGCTGCAAGCTGAATAATACCAAATGGAGGTGGCAAGTACTCTCCCATTACAAACCATTCATCTTTGGGAGGCTCGATGAATAAAACCCTCATTTCTAGCCAATCCTAAATAGCTTCCACTGGCTTAAAAGCACTTCAAAGTGGCTCTCTAAAGCCTTTTTGCGACTCAATTCTTCATGTCACGGGCCAAAAGGAATCAGTGGATTCACCCTTTCTTTAAAAACTGGCTTCCGTTCTCTTGGAAAATTGGTTTGTTTGGTTGCCAACCAAGAATTGGCGGCAGACAGAGTTAGGTACTTTTGAAAGCCTTCTCTCATAGGCCACTAGCTTTTGATAATATCCCGAAAAGTTATCAGATCAACGTTCAACGCTGGTTTGATGGTTTCCGAAATACGAGGGGAAATAACTCGCTTTATGTTTTCGTCACTAGCTATGTCCACTATTCTTTGCGTTGTTATTCCGTCAAAGATTACTGTGTCAACTCCCTTCTTTTTCTTTAGGGTTTCTGCGAGTTGACTTACCGGTATTCGTTCCATCTGTTCCAGTTTTTCGTTTAATAGAACAGCTTCAAGAGTTCCTTCCAAACTTTTTGCAGTTGTTATCATCGGTTCTGGGAGTTCTGTTTTCTTCCTTTCTTTCTTGCGTTTGAAGAGTTCAGAAACTGGTTTTTTGGTATCTAAGGCTTCGGATATCTGTTTGCAATTAATCTCTTCAACTTCCTTTCCTCTTGGAGCTCGGCAAACATAGCGGACGTCCGTTACCTGTAATAGTTCTTTCAGAATCAGGTCTCCGCCCCTATCGCCGTCTAATAGGGCTGTTGCCTCTTTTTCTTTGCAGAGTCTCTTTATTGTTTCGGGAATTTTGGCACCTTCAAGAGCTATAACGTTGAATAGCCCGCACCGCATAAGCGTTGTAACATCTGCTCTGCCTTCCACTATTATGATTTCCTTTGAACTCTCTAGAGTCGGACCAGCAGGCAGTTCTTCCGGTCCGTACTTTTCAACTTTGCCTACCTTCAAGGTTTCAGCAATCTCTTTGTAAACTTGGTCCACGCTGGGCAAAGACTCAATAGTCCATTTGTGAAGGATCGCTTTAGCTCTGTTAATTATTACTTTTCTTCGAGCCTCTCGGATATCTTCAATCTTGTCTAGTTCAAGTTTGGCTGAACATGGGCCCACTCGATTTATGCTTTCTAGGCTCGCTGCGATCAGGGCTGTTGAAACACGGTCTAGGCTTGTTGGGATGGTTATTACACCAAATGTCCGATCATTTTTTGAGTGAAGCTCTATCTCTATTCTTCCAATCCGACCTGTTTTCTGTAGTTCTCTAAGGTCAAGTTCTGGTCCAAAAAGGCCTTCTGTTTGGCCAAAAACAGCCCCTATCACATCTGGTTTCTCTACTACACCTTGAATTTCAAATTTTGATGTTACAATATACTTAATAGTGAATGTTTGTGATGACTTCGTAAGCGTATACCTCCAACTTGTGAACTGAGAGTTAGTTTAATCGCATGATGAGTTCTTCTCATGTTTCATGAGATTCTTGGCTCTTAACTACATCATTTCTATGAATTGGTGATCTCACTCTTTAAGTTTTCTGAGTGAAAATACTTATTTTGAACCTATCCTTTTTTCTCGAAAAAGTCTATTGCCGAATTGGTTTTGCGGTTTTCTGTCAAACTTGTCCTCTTCTTAGGAGTTGAAGATGGTTTCGTTTGTGCTTAGCTCCAAATGAACTACTAATGATTCTCAGGTTGAATAATGTTGAAGTGAGACAGGAGATCAAACTACGCTATCATACTTTGTATTCGCTAGTTTTTTATAGTCTGGTCTTTCACATAAAAGGCTATGTCCCTGCGTGTAAATAGGCTTAAGGCTCTGTTTTTGGTGGGGGTGGTCTTGCTGATAGCAGGACTTTTGGTTTTTTGGTATTCCTCGACGGTAATTAGTGATTTGTATGCAAAACTTGAACAGGGCGGACTTTCACCCAGTGATGAAGGGTACTTACGGGGTTCGCTGGATTGGTGGCAAGCTACTAGCGTAGCTGTTTTTGAGCCAATTTCATATGTCATCATTGCCATCGGGTCGATTTTTGCATCCTATTCGGTAGTTTATTACTCCTTTGCTTCATGGTACGATTCGAAGAGAAAAATGAAAAAAACAAAGAAGAAGAGTTCCAAAGAACCGTCTATGACGGAAAAGCAGAATGCAGTGTCGCCCGGCATAAAAAGTCAACGGACGATTTTTCCGACTATCGCGGGGATATTGGCGATAATAGCTTCATTCGAATCAATCGTTTTTTCCCTACTTGGGTATGCTGATTTCTTGGAGACTCTGAACTATTCCTATCAAGTTTCTCCTAGTTGGGCGAGTTTATTCGCTGGAATATTTGGAAGTTTGGCCTTTGCATTGGGTCTTACAGGAGGAATGATGGCGATACGACGGAAAAGACTTGTTTTTGCTTTGATCGGAGACTGTTTTCTTTTGCTTCAAGGGTTCATCACGATCATAATAATCGGTCTTAACATTTCCGGTTTGTTAATGGGGATTACAACGATTGTCCTTTCAAGTTTAAGCTTGATTCTGGTTGCATTATCTCATGAGCATTTTCCTTGATAGTCTCTTAGTTAACCTCCAAACTGGTTTTTTGTTCTTTTGATAGATCGCAAGATTTTCTTGCAAAGTATAAAGGGCGGTTTTACCATCCTGAGGTTGGTTTGTGTAACTGTGAAATCGGAGAATTCCCTTCTTTGGTCTTGAAGAGTCCGCTCTGCCCCAGAACCTTTAGAATTGCTCTTTCAAAAAAGATCAGGTTAGGAAATTTACCGTATTTGGTTCTTTAAATCGCTTGAAACCCAAAGCTATGAAAAAATTGGGAAGAATAAAGAATTGGAAAAAGAAGATCCAAGGATTGTTTATTCCCTCGGAAACAATCTCTACTTAAACATAACTAATAAATGCTCAAACAACTGCGTTTTTTGCTTTAAGAACTTCTCAAAAGGAGTGGGTGGCTCTAACCTTCAAATAAAAGAGGAACCAACAGCTGCCACCATAATATCCGAGCTAATAGAAAAAATTAATTCGAAGAATTGGACTGAAATAGTTTTTTGCGGTTTTGGCGAACCCACTGAGCGATTAGATTGTATCTTAGAAGTCACCCGGTGGATTAGAAAACACTATGGTAAACCCCTGATTATTCGGGTGAACACTAATGGCCACGGATACGTGCTTAATCGAAACCGAAAAGTGATAAAAGAACTAAAAGAAGCTGGGGTGGACAAGGTAAGTGTAAGCCTAAACGCAGAAAACGAAAGAATCTATGACTTGGTTTGTAGGCCGAAAATTCGTAATGCTTATCAATCAGTGGTTGAATTCATCGAAAAAGCTGTGAAACACCTTGAAGTCGAGGTTACTGCTGTTAGCCTAAAAGAAGTTGACCTGCAGAAGATAAAGAAAAGAGCTGAAAAGACGGGAGCTGCATTCAGGCCAAGGCAGCTCATCCAATTCTTCTGGTAAAAATGGCTTCTAGGATAAAACGAATAGAATAGTCAATTATTGTGAGACAGATCAAAGCTAATATTAGATTGAAAAGCTCCTTTTGTAAGAGCGTATTTGGTGATATGAAATGATGCTTGTGGATACTCATGCCCATCTGCAATGGAAAAACTTCAATGAAGACCTTGGAAAAGTGCTGGCCCGGGCTAGAGACAACAAGGTTGGACGAATTTTGAATGTTGGCTTTGATCTTGAAGGGAGTGTTAAAGGCGTGAAGTTGGCAGAACAAAATGAAGAGCTATACGCGGCCGTAGGAATTCATCCTCACAACGCCAGTCAATTGAGCCCTGAACTGATAGAAACTTTGAAAGAGCTTGCAGATAATCCAAAGGTTGTGGCTATTGGAGAGATAGGCCTTGATTACTACCGAAATCTATCTCCCAGAGACATTCAAAAAGAAGCCTTTGAAGCCCAAATTCTATTGGCTAAGGAACTATCGCTGCCCATAATAGTTCATAATCGAGATGCAGTAGGCGATATCTTTGAAATAATTTCCAAGTTAAAACCAAATACCAGCGGGGTGATGCATTGCTTCTCAGAGAGCCAAAAGATAGCAGAAAAATGCATAAAGCTGGGTTTCGCAATATCCTTTGCCGGAACAATAACCTACCCAAACTCCCAGAGACTTCGTAAGCTTGCCAAGAACATAGATTCTAGGGAAATTCTAGTTGAAACAGATTGTCCTTGGTTAGCTCCCCAAGAAAAGAGAGGAAAAAGGAATGAACCATCCTTTCTCCATTTCACAGCCCAAAAAATGGCTGAGCTAAGGGGAATTACCTTGGAAAACCTGGGAGATACTACGACAAGAAATGCTGAAAGAATATTCAAGTTCAAGTAGGCAATTACCCAATTATCGGGGGTCTAGTGAGCTAGCCAAATAAAAAAGAGAAAAAACCTCTAAAACAGGTCTGTTAATTCTTCGATATCATTCAGTAGGTAATCAACATTTCCGTTCTCTTCTTGTTCAATCTGTCCATACTTGGAAAGAGCTGTCTTCAAGCTATCCTCCTAGATACAGTCGATTCGAAGAAAGCTTTTCTTGTACACACCGAAAACCTAGATCTGTTCAGAAAATTTTCGACCAACGTTCAGATTATTGAACTTGGAAAAGAATACATATTCTGACACCAAATCCTGTTTTTTGGTTTTTTGAGAATACTCGTTTTTCCTTTCTAAGGTAGGGTTGCAGGTCCCGGTTTTATGATAGGATGGGCCTACCCAGTAAGTCAACAAACCTTTAAGCATTGGATGAACTCAAAATAATCCGGTGGTTATGTTTAATCAAAAAAGCGCGTATATTGACGCTAATCCTGTGATAGTAGCATCTAGACACAAAATAGTTTTAGCCAGTCTGAGACCGAGAATTTGAAGATCGGTTTCGATCACGAGAAACTGGTTAAGAAAGCATTTGAAATGTTGGA
>DAOVIH010000013.1 GCA_030673805.1 Candidatus Bathyarchaeota archaeon
AACAAAAAGAGGCGTGGCAACTCTAGGCCCGTGGAAACCAGCTCACGTCAGGTACTCAGTGCCACGTGCAGGGCAAATGGGATACCACCAAAGAATCGAATTTAACAAGCGAATTCTTAAGATCGGAAAAGAAGGCAAAGAAGTTACCGTGAAGGGCGGCTTCATTCGATATGGCCTCTTGGAAGGTCCCTACTTGCTCTTGGAAGGCAGTATACCCGGACCAAAAAAACGCTTAATAAGAATGCGTTATCCTGCGCGGCCGCCAGGAGAAGTTGCTGAAGCACCGCCAAGACTAACGTACATATCCCTTCGTTCCCCTCAAAGGAAATAATGGTGAAACGCTGTGAACCCTCAAAGAAATGTGCAAGTTCTTAACCTCAAAGGAAAATCTGTAGGGAAAATCGTGCTTCCTTCAGTTTTTAAAACGGCATTGAGACCAGACGTTGTAAAACGGGCGGTTCTTTCATATCAATCCAAGCGAATTCAACCTCAAGGCCGAGACCCAATGGCTGGAAAGAAAACCACAGCCGAATCCAGAGGTACGGGTTTGGGGATATCAAGAATGCCAAGGGTAAAAGGTGGCGCTGGAAGGGCTGCCTTCGCCCCAGGAACGGTGGGAGGAAGATCTGCCCATCCACCAACCTCCGATAAGAAAACTGTTAAGCACCTTTCTAAAAAAGAGAAACGGCTAGCCTTGTTTTCGGCTATAGCAGCCACATCTTCCAAGGACGTAGTTTCCTCTCGTGGGCACTCAGTTGAAGACGTTGCAGGACTCCCTTTAGTGGTAGTGAATGATTTTGAAAAGTTGCATAAAACTAAAGACGTTGAGGAAGCTCTGATAGTCTTTGGTCTTCTATCGGATATTTATAGGGTGAGAGAAAGCAGAAGAATTCGGGCAGGTAAGGGCAAACGCCGGGGAAGAAAGATCAAACAATCTGTTGGGCCTCTCATAGTTGTTGGCGAAAATAGAGGATTGGTGGAAGCCGCAAGGAACATTCCTGGTGTTGATGTTATTCTAGGAAAAAACCTCAATGCTGAACTTTTGGCGCCTGGCACCCATCTTGGGAGGCTAACCTTGTGGACAAGAAGCGCTTTTGAACAATTGAACAAACTTACTATTGAAGGAGAAGAATTGTAGTGCACCCTCATGATGTAATACTTTGTCCACTTATGACCGAAGCCGCCAGTCTCATGATTGAAAAAGACAATAAACTCACTCTACTAGTTAACCCAAAAGCACACAAACAAGATGTGAAAAGAGCTGTCGAAAAACTATATGAAGTAACGGTTGACAAGGTAAACCTCCTAATTACTCCTCAAGGAGAGAAAAAAGCCTTTGTTAAACTTTGTCCAGACAATAAAGCATCAGATGTAGCCATTAAGCTCGGTATCCTGTAAAACTAAATTGAGGTATGATAGATGGGGAAGAGAATTCGTGTTCAAAGGCGTGGACGTGGTGGTTCCCAGTTTAAGGCGTCAACTCATAAACGAGTAGCTCCTGCAAGGTACCCGTCTGCATTTACTCCAAAGAAATACTCCGCCACATCGATAGAAGGCGTTATAGTAACTTTTGTGCATGATCCTGGTCGTGGGTCCCCTCTAGCCTTGATAAAATTTGAAAACGGGGAAGAGTGCTATACGATTGTACCCGAAGGGACTCATGAGGGGCAACAAATCAGGTTGGGTGGAACGGCTCCTAATAAAGTGGGTAACATTCTGCCAGCTGGGAAGGTCCCGGAAGGCACTATGGTCTGCAATGTTGAACGTCGTCCAGGTGATGGTGGTAAGATAGCAAGATCTTCAGGTGCTTACATAATGGTTGTAGCGCACACGCCGCAAGGCACTATGATTAAACTTCCATCAGGGCAAACCCGTTACATCCATGATCATTGTATGGCAACCATCGGTCTGGTGTCTGGTGCCGGAAGGACCGAAAAACCGTTCCTGAAGGCAGGTGCAAAATTCCATCTAATGAAATCTAAGGGACACAAATATCCGAGAACTAGTGGAAGAGCCATGATTGCCGCTGTGCACCCCTATGGTAGTAGCGCTAAAAGCGCACGGAAAGGAACAACAACTTCTCATGGTGCACCACCTGGACAAAAAGTCGGTTTGATAGCTGCTAGAGGTACAGGAAGGAAAAAAAGGAAAGAGAGACTGACAAAACGAGAGCAGAAGATTTATAGCACGAAAAAACGCGGTTAAGGTGAGAAAAAATGCCGAAGGAATTCAAATATCGTGGATATGATCTTGCAAACCTTCAAGGCATGTCCATGGACGAGTTCATTGATTTGCTTCCTGCAAGACAAAGGAGAAGCCTCCAAAGAGGCTTAACACCTGAACAAAGAATACTTTTAGAGAAGACAAGAACTGCCAAGGAATCCGTTGAGAACGGGGCCACGGTCACCGTAAAAACTCATGTGCGCGACATGATCATCCTGCCTGAGATGGTGGGAATCACGATTAACGTTCATAACGGCAAAGAATTTCTCCCAGTTGTGGTAAAGCCCGAGATGATTGGACACTATTTGGGTGAGTTTGCTATAACAAACAAGATTGTTAGGCATGGTACACCTGGAATTGGTGCATCCCGCTCGTCGATGTATGTGCCTCTGAAGTAGTTTTTCATTAGGTTTCTTAGCACTGAACTAAGTGCTATACTCTTTTTCAGGAGACCTCTTGCCCCCTGTTTTTAGCTGTGGTATTTGGGGCAACGGTACAGACGGTGGAATATTCAGGATCCTAGATATGAGAATTGATTCTACAAAAACAACATTTGATATTGACTGCATTACACGTTGTGGCGGCGGTTTCTTCTCTTCATGTTCTTTTAGGATCCTTTCGATTTCGCTCTTTTCCCCACTAACATGCGCTTTTCCCTTAAGACTTATTTGTGCTATTGAGGGGTTGTAGACAATTGTAAACACAAATGGGACCTCTAAGCATCCCTCGTTCTTCTTAGTCATGTTTACTAAATTGATGTTGGTGCTTATCTGAATAGGTGGCAACGGTTTTCCGGCATTCCAGAATCTTTCAGCAGAAATATTTGTTATACCTATATTAACCCTGATCATAACGAAGCACCTAGAAACTCGAATAACGCAAAGATTGACATATTTATCCGGAAACTCGTTTGTAGCGTGTGAATCCACAGTGGCCACACGTGTATCTGTTTCTATGATCTGCCATGAAATACCCCGGGCCGCACCTCTCACATAAGGGCCTCAATCTTGAGGCTTGATCACCTTCAATCTTGTACAATGTATGGATGCCTTTCTCTTTCTTACTTGTTCCCTCACTCTTCCCATTTTTCCCAGATTCATTTTCCGGCATTCTGTTCCTTTTCCTCTTTTGGTTTTTCTAGTGGTGTGTTTCTCTGAATTATAAATTCCGGCTCAACAAGTTTTGCTTGCACTGAATTTTCATAAACATTAGCAGCTCCTACTGTAACTTTCCTTCCCGTCATAGTTTTCATTCTCTTTATAAAAACCAATTCTTCTAGTACCTTCAAGTTAGTGGCGAGAACTCTTCTAACTTCTAGTCTTGGTGGGGTTGCTTCCAATTCCGGACTCTCTACTTCAAAATGCACTTCCTTACGCTTTAGGAGGGGATTTTCACTCTTTGATACTATTCTGGTTTTCATAAATCTCACTGGTTTAGGGTGTTCTCATGATGCAATCTCTTCTTATTTAGCTTTTCTAGCTTTTTTTCATTTCTTCTAAAACTTCATTAACTTCTGCTTTTTTCTCTTCTGTAACTCTCACTACGACAATGCCTTTGTAAGGTTGGCCATAAACTACAAATGAGTCGTTTGGTGCGTATGCAACTGCAATAAGTGTTAACAGATCCTCTTCTCCGTTTACGATTATCTGGGTGGGGGTCCCCCCTTCTAATGCTCTCTTGATTGTAGACACTGCTTCTTCCGTTATTGTTCCTTTAGGATTGTTAATGTAAATAACACTCTCTACCTCGAATAGTCTTTGCTTGATCTTTTTTCTCAAGCTCTTATTGTCAACAATGGATAACTGAGGATTGATATTGTTTGCATGTAGACTTCGTGAAACAACGTCTCCAACTGAAATTATTCTCGTAGGCTTTTCCTTTCTGATTAATTTTTCAAATCTATCCGTGGTTGATGAAACCGACCCTGGGATCAGGGTTCCAAAAGGCTTCTCAAGTTTTTCACGCATTTTCGGTGTGATACTATAAACGATCACCATTTTTCCTTCAACTTCAATACGAGAATTCTCTTTTTAGCCTTCCATGAAAGCCAGTGCAAACAATAGGATGAGGGGCGAGTTTGCCTTATCTAACCTTGAGTGCGTAGCGTCCCTTTTCGGTTATTTCCATCGTTTTTGCAATAGCTGATCCTTTTGGGTCAAACATAATTACCAACCCGCCGAAATCGTCACTCAAATTAGTCGATTTGCATCTTGGGCATATGTTCCCCTTGGTAGTTATGGTATGACATTGTGTACACGCCTTTTTGTTCACTCAATCACCTGCTTTTCATCACTTTTTCAGTTTCTGTTGTCTTTGTCGTGTTTTTCTTGATCCACTCAAGTTTTCCTAGAAAAGGTTGCCTAGCTGTTACACCTATTTTCCCTGAACTACCCGCACGACCCAACGAAACTGCGGTAACTCTGACACGAACTTTGTCGCCGTTTGTCAATTTTCGTTTGGTTTCTTTTCCTAACAGGACTCCTTGACGCTCGTCGTAGGAGATGTAGTCGTCCATTAGTTGCGAAACGTGTAATAAGGCATCCACTGGTCCTATGCGTAGAAAAGCTCCAAAATCCGCGATTTCGACAACGTCTCCTTCTACAATCTCTTGGATCACTGGATAAAACGTTAACAATGAAAACATCACTTTGTGATAAGTGGCTCCGTCACCAGGAATTATTTTACCAATGGGGTTCACCTTGACATCTATTGCAGCTATGACGTATCCTAGTTCTTCGTCTACAATCCCTTCGTATTTTTTCTTTACCTGTTGGCGTCCCACTGCCTCTAGAGGCTCACCAAAGTTTTTAGGTGGAATGCGGATTGTGTCCTGTAAAGTCACACGCTTAAACATAATTCATACCATTCCGTCAACTTCGAGACGCGATTTTTGTCTCACATAGATTACTGGCACACTTATATCTCTTAGCCTCTTCCTTAGTTGTTTGTCATTTGTAAATACTGGTGTATTCAACTCTTTTGCGATCTTAACTATTAGATCATCAGTAGGAACAGGTGGACTTTCGATGATATTAATATATTTGAGGTTTTCAGAGAATCTCAACGCGTATAAAGCGTCTTTCCGCATTTTGGGTCCCCCAGCACTGGCGAGGCTCTCTAGTTCCCGCTTTACTGGTGAAATCAGAATTAGCTTAATCTTCCTCTCGAACAGTCTTTCTAGCTCTGAAAAGACGTCTATTTTGAATTGCAGAGGAACAAAAAAAGCGTTGGTATCTAGAATAATGTTCAATCCTTCATTGAGCTTTTGTCTGTCTGTCATTCAGGTCCCTTTATGCTAAGGATTCTAAAATAAAAAATTTTGCTTCATGAACTTCCCAGAAACGAATTAGGACTTTGAGTGACTGTAGCTGTGTGTTCTTTTTCCATGGCAATATTTCTCTCTGACATTCACAATAAGTGGCGTATTTGTTAGCTTTTAATGACGAATTATCGGGCTAATCTACCGAAAATCTGTTCCTCTTTGTTACATGACAAACTTGTTGGCGACGAAAAACGTCTCAGCGAATTTATGGGAGTGGGAATTGCGATTAATATTAAGTATTACTTCAGATTAATTATTTGTGAACTGAGAAAATGAGAATAGGCTTTGGTGGAAAGTCGTGTTGAATGAGAAGTCTTGTGGTGCTGTCGTATTTATGAAAAAGGGTAACGTACTTTATCTTCTTTTGCGTTATGGGGCTGGCCACTGGGATTTTGTGAAGGGGAACATGGAGTTAAATGAACACGAACGAGACACAGTTCTACGCGAGCTTGAAGAGGAAACTGGTATAGTTGACGCTCATTTCATTGAAAGCTTCAGAGAGAAAATATGCTATTTCTACAGAAGGCAAGGAACTACTGTTCGCAAAGAAGTCGTTTTTTTCCTAATTCAGAGCAACGAGGCAGAAATCAAATTGTCTTGTGAACATATTGGGTATGACTGGTTGGATTATCAGAAAGCTAGAGGAAAACTCACTTTCAGAAATGCAAAAGAAGTTTTGTGGAAAGCAAATGAATTATTAAAAACACGGGGAACAATACCAAAATCGGGATAAAGTTTTTTTAGTTTTTGGCGACTATCAATTCTCTATTATGATTCCATATCCTATTAGTCTCCACCTAGCTGCTATTTTTCTGCTTATTGCAACTCTAGAATCTTGCTGTGCACAAACTGGCCTTGTAAGTTTGATTTTTGCTTCATTCTTCTTAATTGAGACTACCTTTCCAAGGTTCACTGCAGCGCCTACGTGGAGGAGCAGCGTTTCGTCTATCTTGATTTTCTCCACTTTCAGAAGCTCTCTTGTTCCTACCACTTGTTTCAACACATTTGTTTCCAAAAATAGTTCTTGAAGTGTTTGGGGCAGTTTTCCTGTTTTTCCAGCTATGTTTCCAGTTAGCCCGTCCGCTTTCGAAAATGCGGGATCTAGTAAGGTTCCTACGCCTACTAGTCCCCCGCAATACGCTTCTTTTACGCTTTTTTCACCTGCATGTAAGCTTACTATTTCGGTAATGAGTGGCTTGTAGACTGTTTTGTTCTCTTTCTGGGTGGCGATTCCCGGACGTATCTCTATTTCATCTCCAACTGCGAATTTTCCTTGTATTATTGTACCTCCGATAATGCCTCCTTCTAAGTTCTCGATGGTAGTTCCTGGTTTGTTGATGTCAAAGGAGCGGATGATATGCATGATTGGGGGTTTTGTTTCACCTCTCTTAGGTGTCGGTATTATCTTTTCTATTGCACTGACCAGAACATCCATGTTGATTCCGCGTTGGGCTGAAACAGGAATTATTGGAGATTTTTCAGCGATTGTTTCTCTAACGAATCTTTTTATTTCCCCGTAGTTTTTCTTGGCTGTTTTTTCATCTACAATGTCTATCTTGCTTTGCACGACCACAATGTTCTTTATACCGATAACTTCGGCAGCCGCTAAATGTTCTCGTGTCTGAGGTTGAGGACACGGTTCATCAGCTGCGATAATGAGTATCGCTCCATCCATTATTGCAGCTCCAGAGAGCATTGTAGCCATTAATGCTTCGTGTCCTGGAGCGTCAACAAAGCTTACCGCGCGGACAAAAACCGCTTCTGAGGAACAATTTGGACAAATAGGCTTTGTAGAATACTTCTTTTCATCTTCACATTTGGGGCATTTATAGACAGCCGCGTCAGCGTAACCCAACCTTATTGTTATGCCTCTTTTCAATTCTTCGCTATGTCTAGAGGCCCAGACTCCTGTTAGGGCTTGGACCAAGGTGGTTTTGCCATGGTCTACATGACCTATTGTTCCGATGTTTACCTCTGGTTGTTTGGGTAGTGCTTTGTCTTCGTCGTTCATTCCTTTGTTTTCCATAAATCTTTATGAAACAATTGAAGGGTTAACTAATTAATGCTAATAAATTTTGGCAGTTCAGTTCTTTACTGAATCTTCAGTCTCTTCTTTCTTATCCTTAAGTTTGCTTTTTTTAGTTTTCTTTGGTTTCGCAACGATCTTTGTGTTTATTTGGACAATTTCTTCAGTTATGACATTCCCTCGAACTGTCTTTCTTTTTCTTTCCCCTTTGTTTTCGGGGTTGAATCCAACTCCTCCGCTTAGCAAGACCTTTCGACGGGCGCCACCGTGAACACTCGGTCTCATTGGAACGCCATCTCTATCTGAACCACCCCGTATCTGCAGCTTGTGTGCTGGTAAATCAACTATAGACCCATCTATTTCTTCTCCAATTTTCCTCCCGATCAACGGGGTGGCCCGGGCTTCTTCGAGTTCTACCGCTCTTGAAGTTCCGGTTTCCGGATCGGCTATTATCACCTTATATTTGGCCATAACGGTTTCCTCTCCAGCGGAGTATGAAGTTGGATATCTCTCTATTAAGGATTTATGAAGAATTCAGGTGCCTTAGCAAGACTTTTCTTCATTCTCGGTTCAAAAATTTGTACCTATACTTCCGCTTTATTTCCTTTGTTTGGAATATTAATTTTTCATTCTATTGAAAGTCAGTTTGGTTTACTTAGCTATTTTGGATGAAAAAAGGATGCTGTGCATCCAATCGGATTCTACTCTACGTGAACTCTAAACAGGTCTATGTCTTCTCGCATTTTGGGTGTTAGCTCAAGGAATTCCCGTACTGCACGTTCCACATCTCTTGATTGAGTTATGTATCTTCCAACTACAAGTATGTCCGCACCTTTTTCCAAGGCCTCCTTTGCGGTTTCCGGTATTATGCCACCTGCCACCGCAATCAGGAATCGTTTGTCATTGAATGTTTGTCGTATTTCGTTTATTCGCTCCAATCCCATGCGTCGACCGGTTTCTTGGTCAATTCCTCTGTGTAGAATTATTATTTCTGGGAATTCTTTGAGCTTTCTAAGTTTTGCAATCGGGTCCTCAACATTCAACATGTCTACAACTGGGTATATTCCAAGTCTTTTGGCTTCATGTACTACTGCTTCGATTGTTTCTGGGGGGGCTAACCCCGATGCGACAACGGCATCTGCCGTATCTTCATACGCTATGTCAACCTCTACTTTTCCCACATCCAGAGTTTTGAGATCTGCTATAACAAAGGTTTCTTTCGCTACTTGCCTCAATTCTTGGATGACCTTGGTTCCATATCGTTTGATAAGTGGGGTCCCGACTTCCAATATGACTCTGTCACTACCGGGGATCTGCGAAATAACCTTCTTAGCTCTTTCGAGGTCCGGGGCGTCAAGCGCAATCTGCAGATAGGGCGGTCTCCATAATCGTGGAACTTTGAAGCCCATTATTGGGTGCTTCGCTCTGTCTTTGTCATAGAATATTTTCTTCAGTGAGGGCGCCTTGTTCATGGCTCTTCTAATCGCAAGTTTTGTCGCTCCATAATTGTATTGATATATCCTTCGGTAGTCGCTTGCTTGTGGATGTACAAAAACGCTGCAGACAATGACCCAGTCATCTACCTTATCTTGTGGTATCAATCCTTCTTCCACTGAATCCGCAACAGCTTTCGCTATGGCTGCTTGTGCTGGGCCAAAGATCTTGCCTGCGTCCTCCATGTTCTTGACGGTCACTTTTGGGACTAGAAGTGTATGGGGCTTTGGAGGCAGATTTGGTCTGATGACCGCCAATAGGGGAGTATGACCCTTAGAAAGGTTTGCAAAACCATTTGCGAAGGCTTTTCCCACGGGACCATTTTTGTCCCCGATCATAAGGTCAACATGAGCAACTTCGTTTCCTTCTCCTATGAGTGCTTCACCAATTAAGTATATGCGTTCTGGTTCCACGTCAGTATTGTAGGAATTTTCTGCTGTAATTCCTTGCAGGTTCTCCCTAAAATCGACATTAAACTCCTTTAACCATGTATAAAGGGTGTCTCTATGAATGTTAAGCGCTTTTGCAGTTCCTGAAACTGTCGGTTTCGTCGGCCCACTCTTCTTACGGGTTTTGACCTCAACCTCTTTTGTTGCAGCCTTCTTTAACACTTTGATGAAGTCTTCTCTAGTTTCGGGTCTTCTTGTATCTACATCCGACATTTATTTCTGCTCCCCACTTCCAATAAAGCTGACTAGTATATAAGAATGTCGGAAATCGACAATTATTAGCTGAATCGCAGTCACTTCCTATTGAAAACTGTCGGTTGTTCACTTCTTGATCTGCTGTTAAACCCTAGCAAATAGTTCCTGAAGAGAGTTTTCTGTTTCATAGATAGCTCTTTATATCGTGAAACTGTAGATCAACTCTAGATTCTACGTAGGACGGTTTGGAATTGTCGAAGGCGGATTTAGCAATTATAGTTTTAGCTCTTTTGGGCTTTGCTCTTTTCCTTTATGGTTCCAACTACTTTAATTCCATCATCGGCTGGACGGGTGTATATGTTTGTGTCGGTGCAATTCTTGCTCGAGCAGTTCTCTACCTCTATGAGTCTTCAAGAAAGAAGTCGATTCAGAAACCATAGAGTTCACTATATTTTTCTTTAAGATAATCTAAGTAGGGATTAACATCCATCTCTTTTCCGGTTATCCTCTTTATTAATTCCATTGGGTCATACAGATTTCCGTAACTGTGAACACTTTCGTTTAGCCATTTTTTTATTGTGTGAAATTCTCCATGAGCCAGTTGGTTGGGCCAGTCGGGTATTTTCTTTTTCATGGTGGATAATAGCTGTCCGCTGTAGATGTTGCCAAGGGCGTAGCTTGGGAAGTAGCCGTAATATCCGCTTGCCCAGTGAGTGTCTTGCATGACTCCTTCAGAATCATTCTGAACGGTGACGCCTAGGTATTCCTGGTATTTCTGGTTCCATACCTCTGGAAGTTCGTCAACCTTTATTTCATCTCCGAAGAGTTCTCTCTCAATTTGAAATCGTATTGCTATGTGCAAACAATAAGTAATTTCGTCTGCTTCAATCCGGATCTTTGAGGGTGTAACCTTGTTTATTGCATAAACAAAGGGCTCCCACTCCAAGTATTTGGTGCTTGAACCTGCAATTTCCTTCAATTTAGGTAGAAAATACACCCAAAATTCTTTGGAGCGCCCGATAATGTTTTCGATGAAACGAGCTTGGGATTCGTGAAATCCCGACGAGCAGTCTGTCCCAACTGGTTGATACATATATTCTCGCCTTAGGTTCTGTTCGTAAAGTGCGTGTCCAGCTTCGTGCAATACAGAGAAAATTGATGATAGAAAATTATCTTGATAATAGTGGGTTGTTATTCTAACGTCGTCATAATATCCATTTGTAAAAGGATGTTCAGTCTCATCGATTCTTCCTCCAGAATTTTGGGAAGAAATGTCAAATCCGACTTCTTCAGCTAGGGCTTTGGCGATTCTGCGTTGTGTTTCAGTCGGAATTGAGTATTTACGTATCTGTTCATCACATCTGTTATGGGAATTCTGACATTTCTTCAAGAGTGAACGCAATCCCTCTGTGAGTTTGTCGAAAACTCTTGCAACGGTTTCCTCAGTCATGTTGGGTTCAAAAATGTCTATCAAAGCGGAATAGACAGTAGATGTTTGCTTGACTTTCCTTAAGATTTCTGCATATCTTTTGTTCAAGTCAACGAGTTTTTCAAGTTCTGGCTTGAAAATGGTGAAGTCTCTTCTTTTCTTCGCTTTCTTCCAAGTGTTTATAGTTATAGTTTGCTGTCGAGCCATCTCTGAAACCAGTTTTATTGGAATCTTTGTTTGTTCTTCATAGTCTTTCCTGATTAGGTATACGTTTCTCTTTTGGATTTGATTTAGGTCCTTAAATTCAGGATTTTGGTAAATTTTATCTAAGAGTCGTCCTATTTCAGGTTCTGTTCTCATACTATGTCTCATTCGGCTGAGAAGAGCAAGTTGTTGGCTTCTAAGCTTAACTGCCTTTGGGGGCATCATGGTTTCCATATCCCATGAAACGATTGACTCAACCGACTCCAAGATAAAGAGACTCTTTGTTTTTTCCATTAATCTCCTATATTTGGGATGGATGCTGTTTACCATGTTTTATCCTCAGGCTCTTTAGGTGTAAATTAACTCAAACATAATTTAAGCTAGTGTATCTTAAGCATGTTTAAATTTTACATTATCACTCTAATCTGCAGGCAGTGCTAAAACTTTAACTGAGGGAAGGCTTTGCTTCCTTTTGAAGTTAAGGGAGATTGCACCTAACCTCGCCCAAATCTATAGATACAAATTGGCATTTCTGAAGAATAGTGTTTGTGAATAATAGTGCTCCGGCCGGGATTCGAACCCGGGTCTTCGGCTCGAAAGGCCGGAATACTTGACCGGACTATACTACCGGAGCATCTTCTTTCAGAAGCACCATGCAGAATGACTTTTCAATCGAATAAATCTTGCCTTTTTCTGAAATTATTTTATGGTCGTACTATCGTTTTAGAATTCTGTTAGTGGTGATGCTAACCGGGCTACAGGGCTATTTTCTTGTTCTAATTGTTTAACCCAGAATTTTTCTTGTTGCTTTTCCAACTTTTTCTCTGTTTGCTTCTTCTGTGTAAACTCTGAGTATGTTGATAAACCCTTTTAACGCCTCAAAGATTTTAGAGATTTCACTTAAGCGATGGGGTGTTTTTTGCACTCCAGATGATGTTTTGCTGAACACGGGTATTTCCATTGATTCAGCCAACACAGAATTGTGATACGGCACAGAACAAACCGTTGGTACATCTATAATCACCTCTCCCACCTCAATCTTCGCCTCCCTGGCTATTTCTTCTTGTATCTGTCTCCGGTAGGTTTCACTAACAAAAAGTTTTGATGCTACTGGGTCCTTCTCATAGAAAGTTCTTTCAAAGGCACATTTAAGCAACTTTCGTCTCTCGAGCCTTTTAATGATCTCTCTCGATCTCTTGCAGTTTTTCAGCGCTGTCCAAACGCTATAGTCATCTAAGGCCATGTATTCTTCTGGGGTTCTAAACTCTGTTAGCCCTATCTCCTCGTTCGCCTTTTCCATTGCAGTACCTAGCATTATTTGGGCTGCTCTCCCAACCCGATGGAAATATATGCTCTTAAAAGACTCTATCCTCGCTATGATTAGCGCTTCTAGTGCGGACAAAGCACTAAGTTCCACCGCCAAGTTCCCCTCAAAGACATCCAAAGTATGAATTAACCTGAATACGTCAATAAAACCATATTTAGCACCAGTGTGAAGGGTGTCACGAACAACGAAATCTTGTTTGTCAACATCGACAGCGCTGCTAATTATCTGGTCTAAAAAGGCCCTTTTTGGCTTGTGGAGTTTTCCTACTGCAAGTTTTCCGACTCTTTCAGGTTGATAACCAATCTTCGTTAGTACATTTCTTATCTCGCTTTGCTCAATTAGCCACGAAGTCATATCTTCATGGGTTTTCTCTAGATCTCTTATTAATAACTGTTCGAAAATATGAGAGAACGGACCATGTCCAACATCATGGAGCAAAGCTGCGATTTTAGTCATTTCCGCCTCTTCATCTTCAATCATTTTGGAGATGTTGGGGTTTTCGACAACCTTACCAGCTAGATACATCACACCTAGACAATGTTCGAAGCGGGTGTGATTCGCTCCTGGATAGACGTATTCCGATCCAGCTAGTTGACGCAACCTTCTTAAACGCTGAAATGGGTAAGAATCAATTATCTCCTTCTCGTTCTTAGTTATGTAGATGTACCCATGTACTGGGTCTTTGATCTCGCCCCAATAGTCTCTGCCCATCTCTCTTCTCCGAATGCTTTGAGTTATATTTATCTGTCTCTGTATAAAATATAGCACAACTAGGTGCAGGTCACAAAAGTGGTAGGAAAGGGCTCTTTCATATGTGTCGAGGGCTTGGATGGTTGTGGGAAAACAACCCAAGCAAAGGTGCTCGCTGAAAGATTGGGGCATCAGTACAAGACAGTCTACACGGCCGAACCTAGCCAAGGTGAAATTGGAACTTTTATAAGAGAGTATTGCCTGAAGAATGAAAACCGTCTTTCAAGCATTGTTGAGGCTTTGTTATTCGCTGCAGATCGATTTGAACACGTAAAAAACGAGGTTATTCCCGCTGTATTTGAAGGAACTTTGGTGATTTCCGATCGATATTTGCATTCATCTCTCGCTTATCAGGGTGCAGCTGGAGTAAGTCTGGAATGGATTCAAAAAATAAACCAAAATGCTATCAATCCAGATTTGGTGATTTTCATAGATGTTGAACCAAAAGTCGCTATAAACCGGCTAAAACGCGAAAAATCGGTAATGGAAAACGTAGCGACCCTAAAAAAAGTTCGCGAGATTTACATGAAATTCGTACAGAAAGGCGATCTTGTAAGAGTTGAAGGAAACAGGCCCCCAGAAGAAGTTGGTAAAGATATATTGTTCCTGGTAAGACGGTTCTTGAAAAACAGATGTTAGAACGATTCGACAATTCTCAAGACTTTTCTGGAGTATATTTTGTTAACACTCTTAACGAGCAAACATACTATATCACTCGGTGAAACGTGTCTTGGTCCCCGCTCGTGAAAAACCTGAAGCTTAACCAAACTTCTTTCAAAGACAATACGTATCAGGTAATAATCAAATCTTAGCGATGTTCTCTTTTCTTCTGTGTTTTGGTAATACCTGACTGCGCAAAAAAGGTCCATTATCCTTAATGAATACTTCCTAAGAGTTTTCTCTATTCGCTTAGTTTCTTCTTCGTCAATAAAGTTAAAGTTCATAGAGTCAGCTATTCCAACTTCGAAAACTATTGAACATCCCAGAATGGAAGGGCAGGAGACTTCCTCAAGCTTGAAGGTTTTTCGATTTATTTCATCCAGAACTTTTGCCATCTTCTGCTGTAGGCTTCTAATGGGAACAGCTGATGATAACTCCTTGGTTAAGTGGGGGTTTTTAGGAAAATTCTCATAAAACCCGAGCATTCTTCCGTGATCCTGTTCTAATTTTCCTTCATTTCCCTTATCTTGGCAAGATTGTCTAAAAGTTCAGAAAGCGCAGTGCTTAGTTTCTGTAGGTCTTCAACGTTTTCCGTTTCTTCCATCTTATTTTGTATTTCTTGCACTTTTTTAAGCAAGGTGATCTCAAGCTTTTCCAAAGCCATTTTGCTTGTAATCTTCTGGGCGTCTTCCCCCTCTTTAATAACTATGACCCTCTTTTCGCATTTTCCACACCACAAAGCTTTGTTTTTCAATCTAAAGAGAGGCGAACTACATGATGGGCATGATAGATCGGTTAAGGTAGATCCCTGACGTAGCAGATTCGCCATACGTTTAATCTCATCCTCTTGGGTATTCTCTTGCACTTCTTCAACCCCAAAGTAAATACGCCTCAAAGCTTATATAACTTGAATAATGGAACTTTCGCCTAGGTGGCTGTGAAATGGTTGGAAAGAAAAAAGCTGCGGAATATGAAGAACGAATAAACAAGGCGTTGGTTGTGCTAGGGGCGGTATCCGAAGATCATACTACTCCTAGAAACATTAGACGGGCCGCAAAAGAATCAATTAATGCACTTCAGGTCACAGAATACACCCCTGCGGTGAGGACTTCTAACGTAATCTCGATCTTGGATGAGATTCTTCAGGACCCAAACATGCCACCCTACACCCGAGTGAAACTATGGAACGTAATGAGCCTGATAGAAGCGATAAAAGACTAACTGAAGCGGTATAAGACTACTTTTATTTTCTTTTTCTGAGAAGACTTGACTCGTCATTATTAGTTTCGTATTCGAAGCTCATTTTCGGCAGTTTGATTGCATCTTAGGTTGTAAGCTACTTTGGCAGTGAAATCATTATCTACATTTTTTATCTGACAAGAAAGGGGAAGAACAGAAGCATTGGCAAAAAAGGCACAAATAGTGATTGTGTTCACGGGAAAAAGGAATCTTTGATTTAAAAAATACAAAATCGCTTTTAAGCTGAATTTTAATCTTCTTCTATGGTTTCATTATTATGAAGGACTATCTTATTTGTTGTAGTGTCTTGAAGGATGAAGTTGAAAAGCTTGCCTTAGAAGAAGAGTTTGAGGTTATTTTTCTTGGCATGACCCTTCACAGTGACTATGACCTTTTAGAGGAGAATCTAAGGAAAGTTATCCAGGGGTGCTCTTCTCGGTCTCCAAATAGAGTCATTGTGGTCTATGGAGACGATTGCTTAGGTTTAAACGGTGAAATGAAGCAACTCATAGACGAGTACGGCGCCACCAAGGTTGACGCAATTAACTGCATAGACTGTTTACTTGGCGGAAATGGAAAGTATCTTTCTGCTGATCCGGAAAACAAACTAATCTTTCTAAGTCCAGGCTGGATCAAATACTTCAGCCACAAAAAAGAAACAGCCACCAAAGAAGAACAAAGAATCTTCAAGAAAATGTTCAAAGACCTTGACGGCATCATCATCCTCGATACACTCGGAAACCTAGCAAAGCATAAGAAACAAATCCAATCCTTCGCGGATTTCACCGGCCTCAAAATCATAGATGCCAGAGAAATCAACACCGACAACCTTAAACATTTGATCAACCACGCTAAAAAAAGAAACACCTAACAAAACTGCTGACTATTCTCCCCAAGAGAAATACCTTTTCATCTTCTATTTTGGTTACTCGCTAGAGATATATTGAAGTTGTTACATGTAACTCTGGGTTCCAGGGGATAATGCCCTTTGAAGTACGATGTAATAATCGTTGGTGCTGGTCCAGCAGGAATTTTCTCTGCTCTAGAACTAACGGAGAAGAACAACCTCAAAGTTATCATTTTAGATAGAGGCCTAGACATAGATCAGCGCAAATGTCCATCTAGCCGTGGATTTGAATGTATGCATTGTGAACCTTGCTCGGTTTTGTCAGGTTGGGGTGGTGCAGGCGCTTACAGCGATGGAAAACTCACTTTGTCAACGGAGGTAGGCGGCTGGCTCAGTCAGTACCTTTCAGTTGAAGACCTTAAAGCCCTGATAGGATACGTAGACAAAATCTATCTGAAGTACGGGGCTGATGAGCGGATTTACGGCAGTGATGTAGAAAAGGTAGACGAAATCGAGCGCCAAGCTTCTCTTGCAGGCTTGAAACTGATCAAGCAGAGGATTCGCCATATGGGAACTGATAAGTGCTTAGAAACTCTCAGGCGGATGCGTAGAGAACTAAACGGTAGAATAATCTTTAAACCCGAAACTGATGTTAAAGGACTCATTATAGATAAAAACACTGTTAAAGGAATCGAAACCCAAAATGGGGAGAAATTCCTTGGAAAATACGTGATTACTGCGCCAGGCAGAAGTGGCGCAGAATGGCTTCAAACAGAGGCTCAAATCCGAGGTTTAAAGACAATAAACAACCCTGTAGACATAGGCGTGAGGGTTGAAGTGTTGGCTTCAGTTATGGAGAAGCTAACAAAAGTTCTCTATGAACCCAAGCTTATTCACTATTCAAGACTTTTCGACGATCAAGTTCGCACCTTTTGTGTTTCTCCCTACGGTGAAGTCACCACCGAATCATATGATGGTATCTTAACCGTTAATGGGCAAAGCTATGCTGAAAGGAAAACACCCAATACAAACTTCGCAATTTTAGTAAGTACTTCTTTTACAGAACCTTTCAAAGAGCCCATAGCCTATGGAAAATACATTGCCAGATTATCTAATCTGTTAAGCGGAGGAGTGATGGTGCAGCGCTTAGGGGACTTGGTTGTTGGGAGGCGATCAACTGCAGAAAGGATCTCACGTAGCATCGTCACACCCACCTTGAAGAATGCTACACCTGGAGATCTGAGCTTCGTTTTGCCATATCGTTACCTGTCTGACATACGCGAGATGTTGCAAGCTCTAGATGTAATTTCGCCTGGGATCCACTCGCGAGACACACTTCTCTATGGAGTTGAAGTGAAGTTTTACTCTTCACGATTACAACTAAACGAAAAACTGGAAACTAAAATTCACAATTTATTCACTATTGGTGATGGTGCAGGTGTTACGAGGGGGCTGATTCAAGCTTCTGCTTCTGGCGTAGTAGTTGGAAGAGAAATAATTAGAAGGGAAAACCTGACGATCTAGGCGAACAAATTACGCAGTAAATAGCTCCAGCGCCAAGTCTTGGGTGCTAATACGGTTCGTTTCTAAAAGTTTTTCTACTCCCTTGCCTAGTCTCTCCTTGAAAAGGAAAGGTGCGTTATGGGCCCAAAACTAATTGGCTATGGGACATGGTACGACAAGATGGCCTGGTCCATTGTAAATAGAGAACAGAAACTTGTGAGAAGCCTGAGCTTGATAAGGACCGAGATGGGACTGGGCGCCTCGGGTTTTCCTCATATTGGAAGTTTGGGAGATGCCGCCCGTTCCTACGCGGTTACTTTAGCTTTAAGGCAAATGGGCTTAAACTCTGAATTGGTTGCCTTTTGTGATGACAAAGATGGGTTGCGTAAGGTTCCTACTGGATTGCCGAAATCTCTTGAGAAATACCTAGGGTTTCCAGTGTCCAGTATTCCAGATCCTTTTGGTTGCCATGAAAGCTATGGCAAACACATGAGTTCCCTCTTGCTTGAGGCCTTAGACAAGTGCGGTATCCAATACCAATACCTTTCGGCTAAAGAAGTTTACGATAAAGGCCTTCTGAGGGAAGAAATCAGAATGATACTTTTAAACGGGAAGAAAGTGGGGCAAATCGTCAAAGAAGAGGTTGGGCAAGAGCGCTACACCGAAGTTTTGCCGTACTTCCCTATCTGCGCAAAATGCGGCAGGATTTACACAACCAAAGCCTCCAAGTTTGACCCAAAAACAGATACCGTATTCTACACTTGTGAAGGAATGCAAATCAAAGGCAGATGGATTGAAGGCTGTGGAGCTAAAGGCGAAGCTGATATAGCCGTCGGCGAAGGAAAACTAAGCTGGAAAGTCGAGTTTGCAGCCCGATGGAAAGCTTTGGACATACGATTTGAGGCTTATGGAAAGGACATTGCGGATTCTGTGCGAATAAACGATAGAATCTGTCGTGAGATATTGTGTTATGAACCTCCCTCACATGCAAAATACGAGATGTTTTTGGACAAAAGTGGCAAAAAGATATCAAAATCTGCAGGAAACGTCTTTACTCCCCAAGTGTGGTTCCGTTATGGCTCTCCTCAGTCGCTGATTCTGCTTATGCTCAAGAGATTCGTGGGGACACGCACCATTGCTGTCTCAGATGTTCCATCCTACATGAATG
>DAOVIH010000083.1 GCA_030673805.1 Candidatus Bathyarchaeota archaeon
CCAACAAAACCATGGACAAATATGCCGGAAGCTCATTTGATATAACTGCCATCCCTGCTGCTGGTATCCATCCAAGAGCAAGACCTAAAGACCCTTGTCCCTGCAGAAGCGGACTTAAGTTTGATCAATGCCACGGCTGGAAAGTGCCTGACCACGCCCAAAAGAGGGGCAAAGGCTGAAAACTAAAAAAGGGAGGGCCAGCGATAAAGACCCTCTTTCGTTTCAAGTAAAGTTGGCTAAGCTCAGTCAAGGATAACGCTGAATTTAATTAGCACTATTCTGTGAAGGCAGGCAGTATACTGTTTCCAATTAGATCTATAGCTTTCCTAACGTTGGTTCCAATGGGAGATCCGACTACAAATTGGGTTATTCCAATTTTTTGTAGTTGAGCGATTCTTTCTATACACATGTCGGGTGTTCCACATACGGAAAAAGCATTAATCATTTCGGGAGTCACAGATCCGAATGCTGTTCCGAAGTCATTCGCTTTCAAAGATTCACGAAGTTTTTGAGCTTTTTCCAGGTCTATTTTGTGTCTTTCTAAAACTGCATTAGGACTTCCAGCTACGATAAAGGCTACAACCGGAGTTGCTGCTTTGGTTGCCTTCTTGAGATCCGCGTTTACTGAAAATGAGGCGTAGGCTGCAATGTCTACATCTTCAAGGTTCTTTCCAGCTTCGTTGATGCCCTCGTTTACGCGTTTAACAGCGTATCCAATATCTTTTGGATGACTAGCATTGACTAGTACACCGTCTCCAATTTTTCCCGCAAGAGCTAACATTTTTGGGCCCTGAGCTCCAATATAGACGGGAATTCCGCTTTTTGGCTTGAAAAGGAATTTTGCACCTGCAGTCTTGAATACTCTACCCTCAAAGGCGACTTTTTCACCATTGGTTAGTTTCCTAAATATTTCGACGGTCTCCCGAACTGCACTCAAAGGTCTTGTCATTTCAACACCTATCGCTTCCAGCGTCGTTTTGTCTCCAGCACCTATTCCCAGTACAACGCGATCTTGAGCTAGATCATTTAAGGTAGCAATAGCTTGCGCAGTCATAACTGGATTAACCATGTATGGGTTTGTCACTCCCGTACCTAAAGTAATCCTTTCAGTATACACAGCTACTGCTGCAAGAGTGACATAGACATTACGATTGTTGAAATGATCTGTTATCCATAGATTGTTGAATCCTAGTTTTTCTGACTGGATAGCATAATAACCGATTTTCCAGTAAGGTTCTCGGGGAACGAACTCAATCCCAAACTTTAGCATTCCATTTCTTCCTCCTTACGACGCAAACGCTTCTCCAATTTGTTCAGCTATGTTTGGCATCTGAAGATCCATAAATGCTTTAGCTGTTTTTTCTGGCTCAAGCAATAGCGAAGCTTCTAGCAGAGCAATCAGTCCAGACTCACTTTTGAGAATATCATTTTGTAGCAAGTACAGAATCTTATTAGCAAGTTGGCTTGGCATTCTTTCCTCATTTTTCGATTTTAATACGAAATTTGTTAGTTTATCCATAATAGGGTCCTTTTTTTCATCAGGAATCAAATCAGCAAGTTTTGGATAATCCAGTTTTTTTCACTCCTCTTGAAACAATATCTACACTAGATTAAAGTTAAAAAAGTTGTTGTCTAACAAGTTGTTTACCTTAAATAACTTGAGATTAAGACAAGAGGGACGCTATGATCAGAGCTTTTTCTTCAATCAAAATCAATTAGTATCTTAGTTGTATCATCAAATCTTTCTGTCCTAAAGCCTTTTTTCTCTGCCAATCTTATCATCTTGTAGTTGCTAGCTATCACATCACTATATACTGTTTTCACTCCCATATCTTTAGCGATAATAAGTACAGAATCAAGTAGTTTTGAACCTAAACCCTGTCCCTGCCATGAGTCACTGACCAAAACCGCAAATTCTCCCCGTGTTCCACTAGGTTCAATTATCAGTCGTGCAGCACCCACTATTTTCCTTTCATCTTCATTAAGCTCAGCTACTAAGGCAATTTCTCGATCATAGTCCAAGTTGCAGTATCTAGTTAAGAGTTGATGAGACATGGATTTTATTATCTCGAAAAACCTAAATCGCATTGTCTCCGCTGATAGGGATTTAAAAAGATCGTTGAAAAGGATTTCATCTTCAGGTTTTATGGGACGAATTATGACTTCAACCTCGTTCTTCAATTTCCATTTGGAGGTGTATTTTTTTGGATATGGAGCAATAACCAAGTGTTCTCGAGAATCAACAGCTCTCATCATCGCGTCTTGATCTATGACTATACGAGAGTCAACCGCAACAGCGCTATTTTGGTTGACTATTAAGGGGTTTATGTCTATCTCTTTTATCTCTGGAAAATCAACTACTAGCTGAGAAAACTTCACTAGTATTTTTTCAAGTAACTTATCGTTGAGGGGGAGGCCGACGGAATTTGCGTATTGGTAAATCTTGGTTTTCTCCATTAAACGCTTGGCAAGAACTTGATTTAGCGGAGGGAACCCTGTGCTAACATCCTTGTGCAACTCTGTGGCAGTGCCTCCCATTCCGAATAGTATCACAGCACCAAAAGGAGGCTCCTTTTTAGAGCCAATGAACAGTTCGTACCCTTTCTTCTGAACCATAGGTTGAAGTACTACGCCTTTAAACTCAACAGCTGGTTTGTGGCGCTGAATCCTCTCAGAAAGCTCAGCGAAAAAGGCTTTAACTTGTTTTCGGTGGTGAATGTTAAGGATTACGCCTCCGACTTCAGATTTGTGAGTAATCTGGGGGGATAGTGCTTTCATAACTATAGGAAATTCTAAATCTTTGGTTAGGGCTAAGGCTTCCTGGGGTGTTCTTGCAACCAGAGTCTTTACGAAAGGAATTTTGTAAGCTTCCAAGAACTGCATAGACTCAGGCAGACTGAGAAAACGGCGATCTTCACAGAAGGCTTTCTTAAGGATACTTCGAAGAAATGTTGGAACTTCAAGTTCAACAGAAAGCTCTTCAGGAGTTTGATATAGGAGCTGCAAGTTTTGAGTGTAGCTGTACATGTACATGAAAGTTGAAACTGCTTGTTCTGGAGTCCTAAACGTTGGAACCCCGTTCTTATGAAGGATTCGTCGCGCATTTCGACAGCGATCATCTTCACCCATCAAAGTGGTTAGAATTGGTTTATCAGTATTTTTTGATGCATCAACCACCGCATTAGCAAGTGCATAAGGGTCAGTTGCACCTTGGGGCGTATATATTACGAGAAAACCACTACTATTAGGATCTTTCAGGCAGATATTCAGTACCTTCTTAAACCTGTCGGGTGTGGCTTCCTCAAAAACGTCAATGGGGTTTTTGAGACTGCAATAAGAGGGCAAGTTGTCTCTTAAGGCCTGAATGGTGTCTTTGTCCAACTTTGAGAGACACCCACCTCTAGCTATGAGGTTGTCGGTAGCCAGTATTGCAGGACCCCCAGCATTAGTTATAATTGTCAATTCAGGGCCTTTTGGATTGGGTTGCATCGCCAAAGCCTCTGCGCAACTAAAAAGATCACTTATAGCATCTACACGAACCATACCAACCCTTCTAAAAGCGGCATCACATACAGAATCTTCGCCACACAAAGAACCACTATGTGAAAGGGCGACTTCAGCACTTTCTGGAAAACGCCCAGCCTTCAACATCACTATTGGCTTGGTTCTAGCAAAACCTCTAGCTGCACTCATGAATTTTCTAGCATCTTTTACGAATTCCACGTAGAGAACGATACTCCTGGTTTGTGCGTCAATTCCAAAGTAGTCGATAAGGTCTCCAAGGTCAACATCAAGCATGGACCCTGTAGAGACCACAGCGCTAAATCCAACTTGAGACTCTGAAGCCCAATCTATGGCCGAGGCGCAAAGAGCCGCACTCTGCGAGATAAAAGCTATCTTTCCTTGATCAGGGTGCTTGTCCCCAAAAGTAGCGAAGAGGTTAATCTTAGGCCTTAAAACACCAAAACTGCTTGGTCCGATAATCCGCATTCCATACTTTTGTTTATACTCAAGTATCTTGGTCTCGAGGGCAGCGCCTTCAGCACCAACTTCTTTGAAACCAGCCGAGATGATGATAACACCTGAAACCCCAGACTTTCCACACTCTTCAATAATTTGTGGCACAGTGTGAGCTGGAG
>DAOVIH010000078.1 GCA_030673805.1 Candidatus Bathyarchaeota archaeon
CGTTAAACCTTGAGTCTGGCCTCGAAAAATAGGCAAACTTAAAGGCGCAAAAAGCTTCACGATCACCTCTAACAACCTGTTTCCGTTCAAAGCCATCTTCGTTAACTCTCACTAGTTCACCTGGTTTCAGCTCAAAATCCCTAATAAAGCCGTTTATATCCAGACTCACGGTCTCAGAGGCAAAAACAAAAGTTTTTCCGTCCGGACTGTGACCAGCGCACAAAGGTCGTATTCCATGAGGGTCTTTGAAGGCAAAAAAATCTCCGTTGCCTGTAATGCCGATTACAGAGAAAGCCCCATCGAGTCCGAGCATGCAGGCTTCGACAGCCGCAGATAGCTCTTGGTTTTTCTCCAGTTCGATCAGTAGTTTGTGGCAAACCACGTCAGAGTCGCAATCGTAAACAAAATCTGGAAAATACTTGCAAAGGTCCCTCTGCAACTGGGCAGTGTTGACAATATTGCCGTTGTATGAAATAGCAAGTTTAATTCCGTTCTTTGCAGCTGTAACGGGCTGGGTCCCTTGTAGCAGTGATTTTTCGTCGCACCTTCCCGATGTAGTATATCGTATATTACCCAAACCTACCTGCCCTGGCAATCTACCGAACCATTCTTGGATAGCCCTGGACTTAACTTTTGGTACAAGATCAAGGTTTTTGTGAGAAAAAAAGCCCCCTTGGTTATACGTTAGAAAACCATGGGATTGGTGTCCCCTATGGTTCTGGGCACGAAGGCCCCAGTAAATATAGGGAAAAACCGACTGACTGACGAAGGTTATGGCACCAAAGACACCGCAGCCTACTTTAGGTTCCTCCAATTACAGAGCAAAATAGAGGAAAAAAGATACTTATCTGTTTTTAGCACAACTTTAGCTAAAACTAATGGAAATACGGTTTATCCACATCAGCTTTCTTCTTATTACGGATGCAAAACAAGGCAAGGATATAGCTGAAAAGAAGGAAAAGAATTTAATCCAAATAAATCTAGTAAAAATCCAAAAAACCTTTCCAAATAGACTTCTTAGCAGACCATTAAAACCTAAACAACATCCTTTTCCGCCATACTGCATATTTTTGGTTTGAAAGCACTGTTTTTGTTGTAATTCATGAGGTAATAGGACAAATCTACGAAGAGACTATTGAAGAAGTCAAATGGCAAATGTGAGAAAAAATTGAAGCTATTTTCCGACCTTGCCAATCCCAAGAAAACGATGGAAAACAAGAGTGTTGGAACTAGAGAAGAAGTCGGTTATTAATCAAGATGAAAATTCACTTCACGCTACTCGATGTTATATCTAGTTCTGCACTAGAAACCACATGTAGCCACCAAGATAGAGATTTGAAATGGTCATCATAGTAAACTACGAGCCTCGCGACTGAATCAACCCTTGCGTCTTCGGGAACAATTCCCTGCCATGTTAGAGTCTCTGAAGCTCCTGATGGGAGGACTAAATTCTTGGGAACTCCTTCCCATATCCAGAAGTCTCCCTCGAAAGCCACATTAACAGACCAAGACCCCTCTGCTTCCCCAGTGTTCATAAAATTTATCTCAACAACGAAGGATTCACCATTGGTCTTCTTAACTACTCCACTTTTGTGGGAAGCAGTCAGAGACGCTGCAGTTACACTGGATTCTGAAAAAACAATAATTAGAACAAGTATTGCAATCAAAAGAGCGAGAAATAGATATTTCCTAGACATTCTTTTTCCATTTCTCCCAATATTTTGTATCCTTGTTTTGGTTAAATCCCTTATGTAAGATACTTCTATAGAAAAAATAAAGAACAAATCTCCAAGTGAAACTAAGTTAAAAGCTATGGAGTCAGTCTGAAGCGATCTCTTGGATACAATGTTACTTCGCGAATGTTCTTTCTCCCTGTCAACATCATGGTTAGCCTTTCCAATCCTATTGCCCAACCTGCATGAGGGGGCATTCCATAATCAAAAGCCTCCAGATGGTATTTAAAAGACTCCTGGTTTAAACCATTCTCTCTAAGTCTTTTCACTAGGAGTTCTTTCTTAGCTATTCTTGTTCCGCCTGAAACCAGTTCCATCCAACCCCACATCAGATCAAACCCTTCGCAAATTTCAGGTTTATCGGTTCTAGGTTTTATGTAAAACACCTTAGATTCAGTAGGCCATTCAGTTATATAGTAGAAGTATGGGTGGATTCGCCCCAAGGTTCTGAAGGCTTGGGTTGGGATGTCATCACCCCAAGGGAGAGTTATGCCTTCTTCCTTTAAGTCGTTGAGCACTTCATCGTAGGTTAGACGCTTGAAGGGGAGATTGGGAACCACAATTTCATGATTTAGTGTTGCCAACTCTTTTGCGCAAGTTTCTTTGACGATCTTGCAAGTGTGTTGCATTAGCTGCTCAAGCAAATGCATGACTACTTTTGCATCGGCAAAAGCTTGTTCGATGTCTATTGAGACAAACTCGCTTAAATGACGTCTTGTATGGGATTCCTCGGCTCTGAAGAAAGGACCAACCTCAAAAACCTTTTCCAGGCTCATTACGAGCTGTTCTTTGTACAGTTGAGGACTCTGAGCTAGGAAGGCTTTTCTTCCGAAATAATCTACATTGAATAAGGCTGAACCACCTTCGCTTGCTGAAGCAATAATTCGTGGGGTGTGAACTTCCAAGAATCCTCTTTCGAAAAGAAAACTGCGTATCGCTTCTAAAGCGTGATGTTGTATTTTGAAGATGGTCGTGTTCGGCTCTATGCAAAGGTCTAAGGCTCTGGAGTCTAGGCGCACATCTATATTTGCGGGTGTATTGCCTGTAATGTCAATTGGTAGTTGAGCTGTCGCCCCGCCCAAAATCTTTATTTGGTTCGGTATAACTTCGACACCTCTAGGCGTCATTATTGTCTTCTTGATAATGCCTTTGACACCAATACTGTAGCGCTTCTGCAAGGCTTCAGACTTTGATAAGACTTCGGGACTAACTTTCTTCCGTGGAATTGTAACTTGAATCGTGCCTTCTCTATCCTGTAATATTATGAAACGAATTCCACCTAGATCACGTATCTCCTGAACCCAACCAAAAAGTGTAACTTCTTTACCATCTAATTCGGGCGTTATGTTTTCAGAGTAGTATTTTCGGGTCCAATCGCCTATCGAGTCAAGAATCATGGACCACAACTCCTTAACTTGCAAACTCAACGCGTAAGGTCATTTTGCGAACTTTCCTGGTAATCTCTTTTAGAGCGCTAATGTCAAAAGGCAATTTAGCCCTCCGTTTCCTTCGCAGAATTACTCGGGTTTCAGTAGTTCCGTCGGGCAACCAGATCGTATTTATCGTCAATATACTTAGAGGCATGAATAAATCCTCCAAGAACTTTCTGTCATCAGCACCGTACTCCAAAATACGGATGGATTTTCCAGTTTCGCCACTTAGGCTCCTAACTATTTTTCCACCGTATCCCAAAAGTCTAGGAACATCTCCATGTCCAACAACGATTGCTAGTGTTCTGCTAGCTTCAACAGCTCCATGGAAATAGATGTTTTGGAGAGATGGATATTTTTTTTCTAGAGTGAGCAACAAACGTGCGATCTTCAAATCCAATTCACTGATTTCGCCAGACTTAACTTTCGCTGAACATTTTTGGCATAGCATGCCGCTTTTTAAACAGAAGCTACATAGTTCCGTCTTCACCCAGAAAGGCGCCCTCCTGGAAATAAAGGAGGAGCGAAAGTTTCTCACTCAGAGCTCAAATCGTGGCATTATTGTCCAAGTACAATTTCAATCGTACTGACGTTTGTCAATGAACCGCCTTCTTCTCGAGAGACAATCTTATCCGTCCCTATGCCGATTGCTTTGACTTTAACGTCTGGCAAGAAACGGCGTCTAACGACCTCCACAACATCAACTGCATGGCTAATGGCCCTTCCCCGTGCTTTAACGTTTATCTCTTCCACACCACTGTGAAAAAGGGTTATACACGCGAGCACATAGTTCATAACTGGTTTTCTTCCGATCAACACTGAATTGGCTTCTGACATACGAACGCTTCACTCCTAGCCTCCACTTTTGTATAGCTCCATAACTTTTTCTCTCGATAAATAAAGATTGTGGTAATGTATTGGGATTCCAAATTCGGTCAAATAGAGAGCAAATCCTCTCAAGACAAACATCCATGAAGCATCTATATGTCTAGCACAGGTCACAATATTGAACAAATTCTGAAGAAAAAACTACAATAAAGGCATTGAAAGATAAAAACTTAAAAACAATAGTGCATACATAGAAATCGACCGATTTGGGAATTGAATTGTAACTCTGACTTAGGCAGAAAAAATCTGGCAATTCCCAATTGCTAAGACAAAAAGTATATCTGTTAGGGTAGTACCTGTTTTTTAGAAACAGAAGAAGTGATGCTCAATGCCAATTTTAGACCCAGTCAAGAAAGCCATAGCGCAGGAACATAGGCTTCACATGAAAATCTGTCGAGCATGCGGTGTCAGAAATGCCCCTGCCGCGAAAAAATGCAGAAAATGTAGAAGCAAAAACCTTCGTTGGAAGAAAAGAGAGCTTGTGAAGTAGAAACTTGCCTGTTATAAGGTTTTCACTAAAGTTGATCTTGCAGTTTGCGATTTTCAAAATCTGATTCAAATGAGAGGGCAACTTCCTAGAGTTTGCAGCCAAAAAAAGGGTCTGTAAAGGATTAGATGGTCATTTCGAATAATAATCTTCTAACTAGTTCTTTGTAGCGATTTCGGATTGTAACCTCTGTTACTTGTGCTATTTCTGCGATTTCCCTTTGTGTCTTTCTTTCCCCTGTTAAAACAGAAGCAATATAACTTGCAGCAGCTGCGATGCCAGTTGGCCCACGTCCCGAGGTGAGTTTAAGCTCTTTTGCCCCCGCCAAAACTTTGTGGGCTATTTCCTC
>DAOVIH010000034.1 GCA_030673805.1 Candidatus Bathyarchaeota archaeon
AAGATGAATTGTTTGAAAAAAGTAACGAACCTAATTTCCGTGGTTCGCAATGAAAGAAGAGTGAATCTACTAGAAACCGAAGCGAAAACGGTGTGCATGGAATATTCAATCCCAGTAACTAAATTCAGGCTAGCTACAAACGAAAAAGAAGCATTGGATTTTGCTGAAGAGATTGGATATCCTGTAGTTTTGAAAATTGTATCCCCAGATATAATTCACAAATCGGATGCAGGCGGGGTCATGGTAAACCTAAAGGAAACAAAACAAGTTCAAAAAGCCTACTGGAGAATACTTGAAAACGCTAGGGTGCATAATTCTGCAGCAAAGATCGTTGGAGTATTAGTTGAGGAGATGGCCTCCCCATCAACCGAGGTGATAGTGGGGGCTATTAAAGATCCTCAATTTGGCCAAACCTTGATGTTTGGCTTGGGTGGAATCTTTGTTGAACTCTTGAAGGACGTTACTTTTAGAGTAGCACCAATCGAAGAAGAAGATGCGCGAGATATGATCACTGAAGTCAGAGCTTATCCGCTGTTGAAAGGTTACAGAAATTTGCCTCCAGCCGACACCGAGGAAATCGTGGCGATTATTTTAAAGGCTTCAAAGCTAATTATGGACTATCCTGAGATAAAAGAGCTTGATCTAAACCCAGTGATAGTTTATGAAAAAGGTGCAAAGATAGTGGACGCCCGAATTATACTTGAGCAGCCTTCAAAAAAACATTAATTTCAGCAATCTAGCCTAAAAAAACAAATGTTTTGGGTGTTTTAAGTTCATCAGAAGAGAAGGGATTAAGAACGAATTAGTTTTCCGGTCAGTCTTCAAATTCCAAATCCATGTTTGTTTTTGAGAACAGCTATAATCTTCCAAACGCTCAATTTGAAATGCAACTTTACACTCTCACCCAAAAAAACAGAGAAAACTTCAAGGAAGCCCCATACTAGATTAGGAAATCAAAGATAGTGCGCTATCCTCATTGAGAAGTGAGCTAACTTGTTTCTGCTTGCTAGGGGAATATCACTACTTCTAGCCAAGTTTTGGCCTACATACCTTGGAATAACATGGACATGCATATGGGGAATTTCCTGGCCAGCCGCTTTTTCATTTTGTTGAATTATGCTGATCCCATCGGCAGCTGTTGCCTTCTTTACGGCTATAGCCACGCGTTTGACAGCTTTGTGAATACTTGCGTTTTGATTATCAGGTATTTCATAGACGGTGTCATAATGTTTCTTGGGAATTACGAGAGTGTGTCCATCACTCAAAGGTCTTATGTCCATAAAAGCAATTACTTTTGAATCTTCGTAGACGATACTAGCTGGGATTTCCTTTCGAACGATCCTGCAAAAAATGCAATTTTCTCTACTCATTTTACCCCCACAGATCCTCCTGCAGATATTTCCCTTACTGTGTTTAAGGAGTTTATGTCTTATTGTTTGATCAATTGGTTCAAAACTGGAAACCAAAACTTGCTTTGCTTGACATGCAGTTAAATCAAGTTCTCTTTCATAAAAGAAAAGCAACTAAATGAAACAACATATGAAAAAATGAAACCAAAACGCTTAAGAGTAAAGGAAAGCCTACCTTTCTGTTGTCAAAAAAAATATTGTGTGTTGAATTAGTTTGGCTGTTGAAGGATTTGGTGAAAAAAAACGAGAACCAGTTGAGGCAAAAATAAACGAGTTAACAACCGCTTCAAAAGCAGTAAACGTCACGGCAAAGGTGGTTTCAAAGAGCGAAGTTAGAAACATTCCTATGGGGCGAGATGGCTCTCCTCACAATGTCTGTGACGCACTCGTGGCAGATGAAACAGGCTGCGTTTATTTAACTCTCTGGGATGACAATATTGAGAAGGTAAACGAAGAGGACACCCTTCGCATAGAAAACGGCTACGTAACTTTGTTTAAAGGCAACATGAGACTCAACATCGGGAAGTATGGCAAACTAGAAGCTGCAAAAGAACCGTTGGAAGTGGAATTAAACACTGAAAACAACTTGTCAGACAAGACATATGACCAACCCCAAAGGCCATACAGAGGCAGAAGTAGCTACGACAGAAGAGGATCGGGCGGTTATCGGCCAAGATACTAAAGCCTACTAGTCCTTTTTAACGCAACAATTTTTTTCTTTTTTTTATTTCATTCTAAACTATTATGTTTAATCTTGGCGACAGTCGCTAAACTCGGATTTTGTCGAACAAACCAAATAAAAAAGTTTTAACCTCATCCATCAAAAACTACCAAGTAAAACCACCAGCAAGCAAAGAATACTATAAAAAGTTAAAATTTACCTCAAAATTTTTTTCTTGAAAAAAATGAAGGTGCGGAAATCTTCAATATCCCTAATTCTATCGAATAATGGAGAAAAAGTTACTTTAACCTCGAAATGCATGTAATATTTTGTGGTTTTCATGATAGCTATAGTTGGTGCTGGAAAAGTTGGAAGTGCAGCGGCCTTTAATATATTGAAAGATCGAATAAGCGATGTAGTCCTTATTGACCTTAATGCGGAATTGGCAAAAGGTGAGGCTTTAGATATGATGCAGGCTGCGCCCGCTATCGAGTTTGATGGAAAAATTCAGGGAACTGGCGACTTTAGAGAAATGGAGGGCGCTGAGCTTGTTATTGTTATTGCGGGTCAAGGCAGAAAGCCGGGTATGACCCGTATAGATCTCATGAACATCAACGCCAAGATCATTCGTTCCATAGTTAAAGAAGTTGTACGTTACGCTCCAGATTGCAAACTTATGATAGTTACTAATCCCGTTGATGTAATGACGTTTATTGCATGCAAAGAATCTGGTTTGCCTCCGAATCGCGTTTTTGGTATGGGAAACATTCTTGACACAATTCGCTTCCGTTCTTATATAGCTCAAGAGCTTGGAGTTTCAAGAGAAGATACACATGGCCTGGTTATTGGCGAGCATGGCGACTCCATGGTTCCTCTAGTGGAGTATGCATGTGTTTCAGGAATTCCCATTACTACCCTGCTTTCAAAAAAACAAATTGAGAAGATCGTTAAACAAACCCGAACATCTGGTGCAGACGTAATAAAGCTCAAGGGCGCGACTACATATGCCCCAGGTGCAGTTATTGCTATGATGGCAGACACTGTTCTGAAAGGAAGAAACCGCGTGATGAGTGTTTCCACATGTCCACAGGGAGAATTCAGCTGTCCCGATGTTTCTATTGGTGTTCCTGTTGTTTTGGGAAAAAATGGTGTAGAAAGAATTATTGAACTTGAGCTATCAGCCGAGTCTAAACTGCTTTTTCAGGAATCTATCTATAAAGTAAAGAAAGCAATTGCCACATTGGAATTTTGACAAGATCTAATCCTAGCCGACGTGATTCGATCCGCACAGTTGGGTTTGGGATTGCTTTTTAAGTATTTAGACAGAGTAGATGCCTTTCAATTATGTTTGAAAAACGATGATCCAGAGGAATTGATTCGCACTTGCCAATTGCCTGAACCGTCATTTGGAGGGATAAATCTTTAGGGTATTTCAAAAACCTTTGAAGGAGTAGATGTAGTAGTGGCAACTTCAAAACCAGCCCCGGGAGCCATAAGAAAAGAGTGGGTAAAAAAAATGGCTGATGACGCGGTACTTTTTGCATGCGCTAACCCGATACCCGAGATTTGGCCTTGGGAAGCCGAAGAAAGAGGCGCTAGAATCGTCGCGACAGGAAGAAATGATTTTCCAAATCAAGTCGACAATAGTTTAGGGTTTCCAGCTATACTCAGGGGGGTACTTGACGTTAGGGCAACTACTGTGACGGATGATATGTGTATTGCAGCTGCTCAAGAACTTTCGAATTTCGCTGAAGAGAGGGGGATTCATGAACGAGATATTCTGCCTCGAATGGAGGAATGGGAAGTCTTTCCAAGAGAAGCAGTGGCATACGCTATCAAATCAATTGAACAGGGAGTAGCAAGTGTGAAACTGAGCAGAAAAGAACTTTACACAAGAGCATCTACCATGATTTGTAATACAAGAGAATTAACTAGACTTTTGATGAAACATGGTTTGATAAGAAAACCTCCGCCCAAAGATAAACTACTAAAATAGTTGGAGATCGTAGTCGGTTAAATTGAGTTTTTATCTCCTGAAGTTAGAAGCAAAGCTATTTAAGCGCTCCAGAAGAAAATAGATGAAACAGTGATGAAAACATGCGTTTAGATTATATCATGTACGTTATAGCGGTACTATTCTTCATCATAGCTGTAGCCTCTTACCTTACGCTGGAAGGATTAGCGTTGAACCTTATGGTTATTTCAACCGTCGCTTTGGGAATAGTGTTCGCATTCTTAGGGTACTATAACAGGCCAAAAGTAACAGTAATGAAAACAGAGGTAAAGACGGAAACGCCACAACCGCCTAAGACTGAGACTACTGGTGAAGCTCAGGTAACTGAAAGCAAAACCTGCCCGAACTGTGGAACAAAAGTCTTGAAAGCAAGAAAAACTTGGAAGATGGCTGGTCGACCTGACAAAGCAGGAAAACGAACTCAACTTGAAATTGGAATCTTTGACTGCCCAAACTGTAACAAAGCATTTCGGGAAGTATTGAGCAAACAGAAGATTTAGACACACCAAATAGTGGTCATCGCGGTAGTTAGTTAGACACCAACAAAGCACAGCTGACAAAGTTGAGCATTAACAAAAATCAGTTCCAAGATTTCATGCTGAATAATTAGGAATTTATAAAAGATGAAAAAAATGATCAGGAAAGCTTGCCAAATCACAAAGCAAGCAACACAACTATTTTCCTCTTTTCTAGCCTTTTAAGCGCGTCCAAAAAATCTTGCCTCTTAAAGCCTGCATAACTCATGATTTTCATCACGTCTCTTAGTGCTGTTTCACTTTTGCCAAAGATATTCTTTCTCTTGCGAAGATAGCTGACTATGGGCTTTTCGATCTTCCCACATCGCCAAGTCGTATTGCGAATTAGAACTACGATTGGATTAATCAACTTTTGCTCATCGTGCTTGTTTTTGGGCAAAGTTGCAGACCCCTCCGTTCTATCATAATTAGAAAAGAGAGTTTTTAAGGATTCATATGACAGCCATAGGTGTTGGTTTGCTTATTGTTACTCTAGTATAGAAACCATACAAGTCGCCACAATACTTCTTGAAAAAACCCACTTTTGGTATCCGACTTTTTGGTAAAGACTCAACCCGACTATGCAATCTTCTCTGGCTTTTAAGTAACAACCTTTTATTCTGATATTGGATGGCTGTTTTCGAAAACATTGTTTTCTTAATCTGTTAAATAAGTTTTTCAAGAAAGAGCAAAGTTAAGGCGTTGGTGTCTTTAGAAATGTTCAAGGCTGAACTTAGACTATGTAGTTACCTGCTTCTTCAAAGTCCTTCACAATTTGAACAACACGTTTGGGTCCGTCTGCAGTTTTTAAGGGGATATTTTTGAGCAGGGACCAGGGAGTATTGCGAGCAATTTTTGCTGTAATACGTTGTTTTCCAAAGGATTCCTCAGCAATTTTGATCACCAATCTCCTAACTTCAATTTCGGAATATTCTCCAAGGGCATGGAGGTATTCATGGAGAAGCAGATTGTAGACTAAAGCATTCACTACGTGTTTGGAGCTCACGGAAACTTCAATTGTCTCTACTAAGGTTCTATTTAAAATTATGTTGTTTGTTCCAATTGGATGATAAGCCCCCAATTGAATTGGCAAATCGTCAAGAAAGAGCATCATATGCCTTCTTTGACTACCTATTGAAGAATTAACAGTATTCTTAACGATGCTCCATACATCGGAGTAGCTTTGGGCGGACTCAATTCTATTTCGCCACTTGTTTGGACGCGAAGATTCATCGTCGTTCATTACTTCGCCTCATTCGAGAAAGGAGCACCCAATCTATAAAACATATAGGTACAACCCTGGGAGGATTAGTAGGCAATTAGCAGGACCTCAAGAAATACGCAGTTTTAGAATTTCGGTTTGGGTTCGCCTCTTTTCTTGGCTAAGCAGGAGCGAATGAAGCCATAGTATCCGGGAGATGGCTTACCAGGGCGACTTTTGAATTCTCCGTGAAATTGAGAAGCAAAAAAGAAGTAGCTTTTAGGAAGCTCTAGTATCTCCATTCTTCTACCATCAGTGCTTTTTCCGGAAAAAACCATTCCGTGTTTTCTCAGGTTTTGAGAATAATCCAAATTGACTTCAAATCTGTGTCTGTGCCTCTCATAAACTCCACTTTGCTTGTACAAGTTGTGGGCTAGCGTGTCTGGTTTTAGCATAACTTTATGAGAGCCCAGACGCATTGTAGCCCCCTTGTTCATAATTTTTCGTTGTTCAGGCATAAGATCGATTAGAGGATAAGCCGTATTCTGGTCTATTTCAGTGCTGTTTGCATCCCTTAGACCGCATACGTTTCTGGCAAATTCCACAACTGCGAGTTGAAAGCCATAACATATTCCGAGGAACGGAATGTCACGTTCTCGTGCAAACCTTATTGCGGCAATTTTTCCTTCTGTACCCCTTGGACCAAAACCGTAGGGGATAAATATTCCATCAAAACTTTTCAACTCTCGGATGGATACCGGATTTTTTTCCAAATCCTCAGCGCTAATATACTTGAGGCGGACCTTTGTGTTACACGCGGCACCGCCATGTAGTAATGCCTCGCTCATGCTTACGTAGCTGTCTTTTAACCCAGCATATTTTCCTATAAGAGCTATTTTAACTTCATTTTCTGGATTTAGAACTGCTTCTACAAATTGTTTCCATTCATCGAAATTCTGGGAAAGGCAGTCAAATCCAAAGCGTTTGCAGATGAAATCACCCATTCCTTGTCCATCAAGCATTAGGGGAACTTGATAGACTGATTCAGCATTGAAAGAGCAGAAAACCGCAGTTTCAGGAATTGTGCCAAAAAGAGCGATTTTTCGTCGAGCCTCTGCATCAATCATCTTGGGACTTCTCGCAACTATGATGTCGGGTTGTATACCTATTCGGCGGAGTTCGTTGACACTGTGCTGCAAAGGTTTGGTTTTCAGTTCATTTGTAACATCCAAAACTGGAACCAAGGCAACGTGTACGTAAAGGGTGTTGTTGAACCCTTCTTCTAGACGCATTTGGCGAATTGCTTCTAGGAAGGGAAGCCCTTCTATGTCACCAACTGTACCTCCAACCTCAGTTAAGATTATGTCTACCTCAGAACGTTTTGTGACTCGCTTTATACGATGTTTGATTTCGTTGGTAACATGTGGAACAATTTGAACACACCTACCCAGAAAGTCGCCGCGTCGTTCCTTTTCAATCGTGGATTTGTATACAATGCCGGTGGTGATGTTGTTTTCCTGTTTAAGGCTTAGGTCCAAGAAGCGTTCGTACCATCCCAAATCCAGATCAGTTTCTCCACCGTCATCGGTCACAAAAACTTCGCCGTGCATATACGGATTCATAGTTCCAGCGTCAACGTTGACGTAAGGGTCAATCTTAATCACGTTAACCTTCAAGCCTCTTGTTTGAAGCATTTTCCCGATAGAAGAAGTAAGTATTCCCTTGCCGACTGAGCTTAAAACACCACCTGTAACAAAAACATAATGGACCATGCCATTTCCCCACAATAGACTAAACCTTTCCAGAAAGCGAATATAACTCTTTTGCGTCATAATCTGACCTTATTAATCCTCAAATTCTTGCATTTAGATAAGAAGACAAAACGAGTGTTACGTTGATTTGTTATGGAGGGGCCACCACTATCGCAGCCAAATTCAAAGTACCTTCCAATTTTTTGGTGTGGTAGTTGGTCGGTTGGAACTCAAAACAAGTTCATGGTCAAATTTCAGGTTTAATATAGCTATTCGTCTATTTTTTGGGGAAAATGTTTTAATTCATAGATTAAGCATTAGATATTGGCGATTAGAAATGCCAAGAGCGTTTATATTAATAAATGTAGAGTCAGGCTCAGAAGATGAAGTCTTAGAAGAGTTGAAAGCAATAAAAAATGTCGAAGAAGCTTACTTTTCCTATGGAGTCTACGATGTGATATGCAAAATCAAAGCGGACATAATGGAGAACCTGAAAAGAACCGTTACGAGCCAAATCAGAACACTTGACAAAGTCCGATCAACGTTAACACTAATAATCATTGAGGATGCCTCTTAGTCTCACAAAATCAATAAAGGGCATCTTGCCAAATTGAGGGCGGCAGGAAGCATGAATTACGATTTTCAGTCGCATCTCCGGTTTTGTGTATAACAGTTATTATATATTCACTTAGTTCAGTGGTGCACCACATGGAAATCATTGTAGATGATGTTGGAAGTTACCCTTTACCAATTCATGTTTCTCGGAAAACCTTTAGAAAAGCTTACACACTTGCCAGAGAATCGATCATTAAGGGAAAAGACATTAAAAAGAACGATTTCTTGCTGAACAATTTCTGTAAAGTGGTAATTGATTCCTTTAGACAAAAAATGTTGGCAGGACTGGATGTGGTTAACTACCCTCAGCATTACGATGGGATTGAACAAATTAGGGGCCCAATCCAGATAGCCATGAAAAAAGGCACCTTTCTGGTAGAGCAGGATCGGGCATTTTTTCCAGAAGTGCATTTAATCAAAGAAGAGGGAAAAAGACTTTACCAAGAAACTGGAAAAAAAATTGCATTGCGAGTTTCAATTTTCGGACCAATGGAGCTATACCTGAAAGAAGTTGGAACTACCCCCTATTATGAAGTACTACAGAGTTTTGCTGAGACGGTGAAGCGTTTCGCTAAAAACTCAATCGTGAACCAAAAATATGTTAAAACTGAAGTCATATCTTTAGACGAACCAAGCTTTGGCATACTGAATGTTACCGCTGACAGAGAAACCATCCGCAAAGTTCTGGACAAAGCATTTGACTTTCAAGGAGCAACAAGACAGATCCATCTTCACTCAACCTCAAGACTACCAGAGCTTCTAGCTGTGGGAAACATCGATGTGTTGTCCTTTGAATATGCGGCATCCCCCAAAAACATTGAAAGCGTCTCAAGGAAGATGTTGGAAGAAGCAGACAAAGAGGTACGTGTTGGAGTGAGTAGGACGGATATAGACTCAATCTTGGCCGAACTGTATGACAGAGGCATTACCAAACCAGTTGCAGAACAAATAGTTGACAAAGAAGAAGAAATTAAGAAGAGGTATCTTTCTGCTATAGAAAAATTCGGAGATAGAATGCGCTTTTCTGGGCCTGACTGCGGTTTGGGGAGTTGGCCATCCCAAGAGGCTGCTCAGCTTCTTCTGAAAAGAACGGTTAGGGCCATTAAGAATAAAAGTTTAGAAACGAATTAACGGGCCTAATGCAAACCTAATCGTTAAGACTAAACAATTCACCAAATTCAAAAGAAGGGTTTGCCAAGGCTCTGGGACGGCAGACTTGAGGAGAGAAGAATGAAACTTCTAAAGTTTGGTAGAATTTTTTTGCTCCTCACAACACTTAACTCTCTTGGATAGAAGGTTCGTCTCCAAGTTTTTCGTTTCACAGGATTCATAGAATGATTGTGAAGAAACAGACACTGCTATGTTGTAGGTTTGTTGAGAAATCCGCTATTCTTCTGTCGCTCTTCTTACTTGGTCCAAAATACTTGAAAAGTCGGTCTTGTCTGGTTTAACTCCCCTCTTTGAGACACTTAGGATTGTGCTGTAACCTTTCTTGGATAGTTCACGCGCTAGTGTTTTGAGAGTGCCGACTTTCCATAGGGCGTAGGTGCAGAACACGATAGCCTTTTTGCCTTTGGTCTGGGGCATCTGTTCTATGAAGGATAAAATTTCTTTTGTGGGTCTAAAACCCTCAACGGGCGTACCAATGATCAGTACGTCATAGTCTTCGACGACTAATGGCTCACAGGAGGTTATGTCTAAGGCTGGCGCTTTTGTTGATCCAGAGATTGCTTCTGCCACGCACCTAGTTTTTCCAGTTCTTGAGAAATACAATACACAGGTCTTCATAGCTCCAAAATGGAAAAAAAGAAAAATATATAGTATTCCATGAAAACAAAGTAAAAACAGGTTAATCTTCCACAAATTCCAACTCCAAGTGAGAAAAACAGACAAATGAAAGGCAGATCCATACAAAACAAAATGAAGAGCTGAAAAGTATAGGCAATACTTTTAGAAATCTCGGAACAAAAGAAACAACAAAAGCTGTACTAGTCCGCCTTGTTGTTAGCGGGCCCGACGGGAATTGAACCCGCGACCTACGGATTAAGAGTCCGGTGCTCTGCCTTGCTGAGCTACGGGCCCAACGAATCTCGGTTTAAAAAGAAGATCTACTAGGAAATTTAGAGCTTTCGGTTGTTTTTGTCTAAAGTATGGACAATACAAAGACTGAAAAGGGCTCTATAGACGTTTCCAAACGCTCTGGATTCTTTCTGATGTAATCTGAATAACTTGAGCCATTTGATCTTGGGATGCAAGGCCTATATCCACAGATGTTTTCATTATTGATAGATGAGAGACAAAAACTCTGTTTTGGTCTTCATAAACAGCAAAACTGCAGGGAAACAAAGTGCCAATATCCTTAGAGATGTCAAGGGCCATCCTAGCTACCGTTGGAATGCACGCTAGAATTATCGAGTAGCGAGGATAAGCATGAAGACCGAGTTTCTTTTTCAATATTTCATCAATTGATTTAGTCATTAGAATGCTAAAACCCTCTTCAGCGACCATTTTCTCAGTGTGCTGAACAGCATCAGAAAATTCCTTGTAAAGCTCCTTTTTCAATGGAACTGTCATTTCCTGATTTCACCTCTTGGGTAAATAAGTCTCGGGATGAAATATAAAGTTGAAAACATAGAAGAGAAGAAAACATGATAACTACAGGTATCAACTGACTAGCGTGCATAGTAACTGTCTTTGGAGTCGCTCTGTTTGTTTTGATAGATCCTCTTGGAACCCACATGGCTCTATTGCAAACAATAGCCATTCTTGGGTATTCTGCTTGGGTCCTAATTCTAGTATTCTTGGTTTAGCCATTACTAAAATAGAGTCTTGCAGGTTATGAAGTCAGAGCCCGCACTCCTTAGTATCCAAGAATCATTTCACAGAACGAAATTGCTGATTTTATTATGGTAGCCAATCAATCAGAGAATTCCAAGACTATTCATTTAAAAGACTGTGCTCCGAACAAGGCCCTCCTTCAAGAACAGAACAGTTAAAGTCTTCATTCTTAGAATGTTACCTCAAAGGTGAGAGGATTGGGAGAACTAGTCTTCATAGGCCTAGGGTTGCATGATGAAAAAGGATTAAGCCTGCGTGGTCTTGAGCAGGCTAAAACAAGCGATCAGCTCTTCGTCGAATTTTACACCAACGTTTTACCTAATTTTTCGTTGGAAGAGTTCGAAAAGATGGTGGAGAAAAGAGTTTATGTTGTTTCGAGAAACGATCTTGAAGAATCCGATGGAGAAAAAATTTTGGAAGCCGCTGAAATCGGAAAGGTGGCATTTCTTGTTCCTGGAGACCCCTTCGTGGCAACAACCCATATAGCTCTGCGGGTGGAAGCTGAAAAAAGAGGCATCTCGACACGCGTAATTCACGGACCTTCGATAATCTCCGCAATAATTAGCTTGTCAGGCCTCCACAACTACAAATTTGGAAAAACCGTTACAATACCCTTTCCTGATAACAGATCCGAGACCCCCTACGAAGTGATTACCCAAAACAAAAACTTAGGTCTCCACACTCTGTGTCTGCTTGACATAAGAACTGAAGAAGGACACTACCTCACAATTAGGAAAAGCTTGGAACTGCTCTTGGAGATTGAGAAAAAAAGAAAAGGATCGATAGTAACTCCAAACACTATTGCAGTGGGTGCTTCCCGGGTTGGAAGTCAAAACCCAGTTTTGAAGGCTGGCTCGGTAAAACAACTTCTGAACTATGATTTTGGTATGCCACCTCACAGTTTGCTTTTTCCTGGAACACTTCATTTTATGGAAGCTGAAGCTCTGATAGTATTCGGAGGAGCACCAGAGGAATTGAGGGGAATGATTAAATGAACTTAGAGAGCCTAGTGACAAAGTATATCGGAGTTACGGAAGAAGTTTTGGGGGAAATGCAAAGAGAAGAGAGCCCGGTAACAGTTAGTGATGCTCAAACAACCAAAGTCTTGGATTACGTTATTGCCTATCTGGAGGACGCAAAGTATTATAAGGTTAAAAAGAGGTTTGAGGTGAGTCTGACTTCAATCGCCTATTGCGAAGGGTTGTTGGACGCGTTAAGACTGATTGGAGCAGTGAGTTTCGAGTGGCCAAAAAACATGAAAAGAAAAAAATAGTTCTAGCTTCGGGTGCATT
>DAOVIH010000088.1 GCA_030673805.1 Candidatus Bathyarchaeota archaeon
CCAACCAGAAAAAGGAACTGTAATTCCCACTAAATCAGGCAACCATTGCTTGATTCTGTACGCCAACTCGGTGTCCTTAAGCCCCACCCGATATCTCGTTGCGTCCAACTGTTCAAAACTTCCCAGTCCCTCTGTTGGAGAATCTATAATCTGTACCTTGTGGCTTTTTTCCAGCAGTGCCGCTACATAGGCAATATCCAAAGGTTGAAACGCACCTGGTTTTCCCCATGATTTGGGATGGATGCGAGGGGGATTAATCAAACAAATTCGCATGTTTGCTTCTCATCTTCTATGTTGTGTTTCCTCTTTTTTGCTGAAGTTGCTTTCGGTAGCTATGGACTTGGCGCTAATTTTAGTCTTGAACAACTAATGTGGAAAGTAACCAAATGCTTTGAGAAACGCTTTGCTTGTGCCATGATTTCCCAACCTAATTCTAACGGTTTGAAGTATTTCTTGGGATGGCGAAAGATAATTGAGAAGTTGGGTTAACCCAACAAAAGGTGATCCTTCGAATTTTGAGAAGTTACGAACATAAAAGAGCCACGCTTGTTTTCGTGTGCTAAAATGTGGGAGAAATCTCTCGACTCCCTTCTTTTGGCATTGGGAGATGAACTTCTTAGCCAAACCATGCAAGTAGAACTCATCGTCTGGATAGTGACAAGGTCTATCTTTGGCGTACATTCTTTCGTATTCTTGGGCGAACTGTGTAAAATGCTCTTCCAAGAATTTTTTGAACAGAATTGGATTCCTATTGTCGTAGACCGCGCCTAAGACAAAGTTTGCTCCATTTTCAATGGCTGCTTCAACTGTTCTCCCGATTTCTTCTTCACTATCTGTCCAGTACGGGAAGATAGGAGCCAACCATATCCCAGTAGTTATTCCGGCCTCTGAAAGTCGCCTTACAACCTCCAAGCGTCTCTTTGGAGAAGGAGCATTTGGCTCCAAAAGTTTGCCCAATTTTTCGTCTAGGGTTGAAAAACTTAAAGCAACAACACAATGAAACTTTCTGGAAGCCTCTGATAACAAATCTAAATCCCGTAAAATAAGATCAGATTTGGTGCCGATTGCGAAGGGAAATTCATGTTCTTCTAATATTTCCAAAATCTGTTTTGTTATTCGGAATTTTTTCTCTGCAGGCTGGTACGGATCTGACCACACCCCCATTCTTAAAACCCCCTTCCTCTTAAGCCAAGCCAATTCTCCCGCCAATGCCTGTGGCGCATCAAGTTTAACGTTAACTGGAACGGAATGATTCTGGGACTCACCATACCCTTTTGCGCACATGTTGCAGTATACACAGTTGAGCTCACATTTTTCGTAGGGATCAAAGCTGTAGCTAGTCCAAAATCTGGTACGCAAAACTCCGAACTTGCCCAAAACGCTCTTGCAGGTGATCTTCTCGTATTTTACTGACATATGTATCTTACAACTATCGCATTTCCAGCCCTTAAGAACTTTATTAACTTTGCCTGCAGCACTAGTAACCAGCCAGCTTTTCGAGTAAATCCTTTACTTTTGCCATAAAGTTGCTTACAGCTCTTCACTACTACTAGAGAAGAAACAGGGCAGAAGAGGTTATACAGCATGAAAACATGGTTCATGGGAACCTTAGAAAAATTAGTTCAAGATTCGATCTGTTTTAGTAAACTCGCCAGTTGTCTGGGTTGCGGAAATACACTGGTGGCCCTGGCTGCCAGATTTGGTTGAAACCTTCAAGGAAATTTTGGCTTGAGGGTCTCGTCATGTTGGGTTGTCTCCTGATCTTTCTGTTAAGGGACTCTCAACGTTAAGGTCTATTTTGCAGTTCTTGCATTGCAGCAGTGAGTCTCCAAGGGATTTGAGTGTGTAAAACGTGACTTTTCCACATTCAGGACATTTGGAACAACCAAGTTTTCCACTGGCCTTTTCCATCATGGAGTCGTGCAGAGCCGTGAAGATGCTCCAGTTTTTGTCATCGTAGGTTTCTAATGCCTGCATTTTATATCTCATCTATTACGAAACCCGCATCTAACGGATATAAAGCAAATTTCGAGTCCTCAAATATATCAAGAACCGTAATAAAAAAGAGAAAAACATCATGACTCTTCGACCTACGAACTGTACAACATTGATGTTAAAACCCATCAAATCAAACAGAGAACCTTCATGGAGGACCTTCAACGAAGTCCTAAGACCATAGCAATCCTTTCTTTTCGGGTGCAAACCCTGGATCTGTCAAGCTAACAAGATTAGTAATAAGCAAAAAGAGGAGTGTTTTTGTCAGATTTCAACGGTGTGTGGAAATTCGTTAATCCAAGGTTTCTTTTTTAGTATGAACACTTTGAAGTAGTTCTTGAAGTAGCTGAAGTAATTCTTTAACATCCCGTTCTTTTCGATCCGTCTTATGGATGTGTAGGCTTTAGCTTTCTTGTTCAATCTGCATTTGCCTGTTTTTCCCATTTTCAAGGAAAATGTGATGTCCTCGGCAATCGCTAGCCCTTCATCAAAGCCTCCAGTTGCTTGGAAAACAGTTTTTCTGCAAGCACAACATACGGTGGGAAAAAAGGGGAAGCCAATTTGGGCTGTTACCAAAGATATGTTGTTCATCAAGTTGTAGTGTAAACGTTCAGAGAGGGTCTCCTTCAATCCTGGCCGTTCTAGACCCAAGATTGCACCGGAAACATAGACAACTTTTGGATCGTAGAAGCTTTTGTAGATTTCCATAATGCATTTCGGATCCAAAATGGTGTCGCCATCTAGGAAGATCAGAAGTTCTCCCTTCGCTTTGTCTGCTCCAAGGTTTCTTGCTTTGCTTACACCCCGCTCTTTTGTGTTAACTACTTTATCTGCATATTCTTTTGAGATGACTCTGGTTTGGTCTGGACTATTGCTATCAACAACAATAATCTCGATTCCTCCCATCTCAAACCTTTGTTTCTTAACGCTCATAAGGCAATCCTTGATGGTCGCCTCTTCGCAGTAGGTGGGTATTACTACAGATACCGCGGGGTCTTCAGCAGCCAACTTACGCGTCTCCAAGCTTTTAGTAGTTAATCTGTTCTTTCTTTCTTCGTGAATTTAAATCATGCTCTAAAAAATCCAGCATCTTCGGCTAAATGACTGTTCTTCCCTAAAAACAGCTACATCTTCAGTGGAAGAGGCAAAAAACGCTCTCAGCGTAGGTTTCAACTACATTGCAGAAAAGAACGGAATAATGTTATTTGGACGTCCAAAACGGTTCCAAACAGTACAATGATAAACGCCAACCTCAAATGATAAACTTAAAATAATTGAAAGAACAGTTGTGTTAACGCAATCATCAAAGTTAACAATAAAATTGAACTTGAATCATAAAGGATGGATAAGATAATGGATAAACCCCACCTAAACTTGGTAATCATGGGCCACGTGGACCATGGCAAGTCCACTACCACCGGGCATCTTCTCATAAAAGCTGGAGCCATTGATGAACGAACCATAAGAGCTTTTGAAGCTGAATCTGAGAAGATGGGTAAGGGAACCTTCAAGTACGCCTGGGTTCTTGACAACCTCAAAGAAGAAAGAGAAAGAGGCGTAACAATAGACCTTCGTTTTCTTAAATTTGAAACTAAAAAATACATGTTCACAGTCATAGATGCCCCTGGCCACAGAGACTTTGTTAA
>DAOVIH010000021.1 GCA_030673805.1 Candidatus Bathyarchaeota archaeon
ACTGATATCTTCAATAGTTTCATACCAATCGGGGAGGGCTTTGAAAGCCATGTTCATCATTTGTTTGAGACCTTCCCGACCTCCTAGTTGCGGGAAGTCTGGATCAACATAATCTGGTGCCACTAAATCGTCTAACCGACCCCAGTTTTGCTTGCTAAAAGCGATTTCAACAAATTTGCGAACAATCGCCTTATTCTCTTCCAATGACATAAAACATCACCTCTCCTTCTTTCTTTTTTTTAACATTTAAGATTGTTGACTTCGTGCGCGCATCTTTTTGCTTTGGGTTTGGGGGTTTGGTAATAAAATTTAACTCTTGTATTTCAAAAAAGGGGAAAAGAAGAAGTTTTCAGAAGAACAAACGTACAGAAACAAAAAAGTATCAGATGTTTTTCTAGAATAACAGGGAGATTAAACTTTTATGGATTTTAGTTTCTTAATTGGTGGAGAAGCAGGCCAGGGAATCCAGTCCACTGGCCAAATTCTAGCCAAAACCTTAGCTAAGGGCGGATTCAATGTCTTCGCAAGCCAAGATTTCGAATCCAGAATTCGTGGTGGACACAACTTCTTCAGAATCAGGGCATCAAATAAGCCAATCCATGCTATTTCTGAAGAGATAAACCTGATAATAGCATTGAATGAGGAAACAATAACACGTCACAAATCAGAACTAAAGAAAAATGGTTTAATAATCCATGACAGTGGGGAAAGCCCCCGAATCCTTCACCCCTCACCCTCTTTTTGGATTCCCTTCGAAGAGTTAGCCATAAAGAAAGCTGGCAACAAAATAATGAGAAACACAGTAGCTTTAGGGGCAACTCTTTGTCTCATAAAACTAGATTTGGAGATATTAACGAACGTCTTAAGAAGAGTCTTCGCTGATAAGGGAATTGAAGTTGTTAGCAAAAATATTCAAGCTGCTTTAGCAGGCTTCAATTATGTCAAGGAGCATTTCTCAGGAACCCTAAATCCTTACTTTCCAGCAAAAAAAGAATCGCAACTAATGTTGGCAAACGGGGCTGAATCTGTGGCCCTAGGTGCATTAGCTTCAGATTGCAAGTTCATGAGTGGATACCCCATGACCCCTTCATCAGGAATCCTCCATTACTTCGCAGGGAAATCTGTGGATATGAATGTTGTATTTGAACATGCTGAAGATGAAATTGCGGCTTTGAATATGGCTATTGGAGCATCATATGCTGGAGCAAGAGCTATGACCGCTACTTCCGGGGGAGGTTTTTCTCTAATGGTGGAGGCTCTAAGCCTAGCCGGGATGACCGAAACACCTGTTGTTATTGTTTTAGGCCAAAGACCTGGACCTGCAACCGGACTTCCTACAAGAACAGAACAAAGCGAACTAGACTTTGCGATTTACGCTGGTCACGGATTCTTTCCTAGAGCCGTCTTTGCACCCTCAACTCCTGAAGAATGCTTTTACTTAACTGTCAAGGCCTTCAATATCGCCGACAAATATCAAATCCCAGTCATAGTTTTAACTGATCAGTTGCTGGCAGATTCCTATTCCACTTCTTCAGCTTTTGATCCTGCAAAGATTGAAATAGACAGGGGTGAGTTTCTATCAAAATCGGATCTTGGAGCAATTGGAAAATACACCTATCAAAGGCACCAGTACACATCATCCGGGGTCTCTCCCAGAGCCATTCCGGGAAATCCTTATGCACTGGTTGTGACAGATAGCGACGAACACACACAAGCAGGTCACATAACTGAATCTGCCGAAACCAGGACGAAAATGGTGCAGAAACGCCTAAAAAAGCTTAAGGGTCTTCGAAAAGAAATTGAAGTTCCCCGAGGTTATGGACCCAAAGAAGCTAGTACAGTTCTGATTTCTTGGGGTTCTACCTATGGAGCTATGAGGGAAGCAGTTGATGCTCTCAATACACCCAAAGAAAAAGTTAGAATGATACACTTAAGTGAGATATGGCCTTTTCCGAGAGAGAGCTTGGCTCAACAACTCAAAGAAACAAAGGAGATCGTGGTAATAGAAAGCAATGCTACTGGGCAAATGGCTCACCTAATAAAAGCTGAAACTGGCATAAGTGCAACAAAAAGCATCTTAAAGTTTGATGGTCGGCCAATTACTTCCACGTACATAACTAGAAACTTTTTGGAGGAGGCTGAGAACTGATGGTAACCATAAATGACTATGAAGGCGGAGAAACTGCTTGGTGTCCTGGATGCGGAAATTTCCAAATACTTGAAGCTTTAAAGCGAGGATTGGTGAACCTCAAATTGGAGCCTCATCAAGTACTATTTGTTTCTGGAATCGGACAGGCAGGAAAACTGCCCCATTACCTAAAAAGCAACTTGTTCAATGGTCTACATGGCAGATCACTTCCAGTGGCAACAGGCGCGAAGATCGCTAATCACGAATTAACTGTGATAGCCATTGACGGGGATGGAGGTGGATATGGAGAAGGATGCAACCATCTAATCCATGCAATAAGACGAAACATTAACTTAACCTACTTGGTCCATAATAATCAAGTGTACGGCCTAACCAAAGGACAAACCTCACCCACCAGCGAAAAAGGCTTTATAACGAAAACAACGCCTGAAGGTAACTTTCTCCAACCGCTAAATCCGATAGCGTTGGCAATATCATTGGGAGCAACCTTTGTTGCCAGAGGATATTCAGCCCGGATTTCCCATCTGACAAAACTAATTGAAGAAGGTATTAAACATGAAGGATTTGCGCTAATAGATGTTCTACAACCTTGTGTCTCCTTTAATCGGTTGAAAACCTATAAATGGTATAATAAGAGAGTTTATGACCTAAACGAAGACAAAGAATACGACACTAGCGACAAAACTGTCGCTTTTTCAAAAGCTCAAGAATGGGGAGAAAAGATACCTATAGGGATTATTTACACATCTGAAAAAAGTTCATATGAAAAACAAATCTCTGCGCTAAAAACTGCCCCCCTTATTAAACAGAAGTACTCGATGGCTAAAATGAAGCAGATCATAGATGGTTTTGTCCAATAGAATCCAGACAAAGTGAAAAAGAAATGGATGCATTCGTCCTGATAAATACGGCCCGAATCAGTGTGGGAAGTCATTAAAGAGCTAAAAAAGATTGAAAGTGTTGAAATCGCAAGAGCAGTATCCGGGAGATATAACGTAGTTGTTTACGTTGTCTCTGACAGCTTAGCTGAAGCACTAATTGAGATTAAGAATGTGGACGGAATCAGAGAACAGGAAATCCTAGTCGGATAAAAAGCTAAGTTCTGGTAAGATAGTTGCTCAGTTAAATTTCATTTCGCCTTTCCTTCTCCCATCTAAAGGACAATGCTTCAGCTTACGCCAAAAAACTGAAAGGTTTAGTAATTTGATCACTTATTACAGTAATTCAGACAAACAGTTTAGATGAGGGAGGAAGAATGAGGGAAGGAGACTCCTCAAAACCTTTTGTTCTAAAAGATCAGAATAGAAATAAGTTTAATCTTGAAGACTTCAAGGACCATCATATATTGCTTTCTTTTCATCCCCTAGCTTGGACTTCAATTTGTGCTGAGCAGATGAAATCTCTGGAAAAAAACAAGACCAAGTTTGAGTCTTCAAATATGATAGCTGTTGGTATTAGTGTGGATGCTGTTCCTACAAAGAAGGCATGGGCTAAAAGCCTCAATATTAAAGAAACTCGATTGCTTTCAGATTTTTGGCCTCATGGAGAAGTGGCTCAGCTTTACGATGTTTTCAGATTTAAAGATGGTTTTTCGGAACGTGCAAACATAGTAATAGATGAAAAACAAACAATAATCTTCTACAAAGTTTACCCTTTAGACGAACTTCCCGATGTTAATGAAGTTTTAAAAGATCTTTTCTGATTATTGATGCTTGAAGCCTTGTTTTCACCCATCCAAAGTTGGAGTTGGCCTATGAAATTTGTAAGCTTGGAGTACCCGAAAGAACCAAGTTCTTTAATTCATTGAAAACAGTAATCCTATAGAAGTGATAATTTTTGTCCCTATCTGGAAAAAAGGAAAGATCGAAATGTGAAAGATATAGGCAGTTACTTTTTTTTGCTTTGTTGTCGTAGATAACGGCAAGTCTTATTTCAACTGGGCACCTTTATCAGTGGTCAGCTTCAGTCTAGGCGTACATTAGCAGCAGGTTATGGATAGCTCATTTTTCTATGATGGGTTGAACGATGTGGAAATAACTGAATCCCTCAGGTGCCTGACAGTTGATTGAACTGAAAGGCTCCAAAAACAAGAACGGATGATGGAAGTGGGACGCACTTTAGGAAGGCTTTGTTGATTTGGTTTTCGTCAATACTATTGTTTTCGTCTGGTTTTGAGTCTGTTTCTTAACTACTTGTCTAAGAGACTTTTCAAGTTCGACTAGACGCCTTTCTACCTTTTGCTGGACCTTTTGCCGCAAACTCTCTTTGGAAAGCCCAATTTCTATCCAACTTAATCTTATGGCTAGCTCAGGGTCTCCAATGGTTTCTCGTATCCACTTTTGGAAATCATTTCGCCTAAAATGAAAACTCACTGATTCGGCGGCCACAGTTCTGATTTTTTGGGCGAACTCAGCTAGACTAATCGCCGTTATTCCAGTGTAATTACCTATAGCCGTGCAAAAATGGAAGCCTTTTTCAAAAGGAACACAACCCAGTATTTTCAGAACAGTTGTCTTTGGAAAACGGTTTTTCTCAACCAAACTAAGTCTTTTGTCTTCCAACATAGTGCCCCATGATAGTTAGAGAAGAGTTCTTAGTTAATGTTTGGGCTAGCTCGGTTAAAGCTACACTTCTCATGGAAACAAGAATGTTGCGATGAGAAAGCTCACCAGCAATTTTCTAGGGGTGCAGCAAGAAAACTAAGGCAAAACCTCAAAAGAGTTCTCGCAACTCAACTGCAAAAGAAGCCGGGTCAATCTCTTGAACATCCTGTCTTGGAAGTTTTGAGGTGATTACATAATATTAATAATGTTCTCCGTAAGAGTGGATAGAAGAGGAGCGAGTAGCCATAGTTCCCAGAAAAGACAAGGCAACACACATCGCAAAATGTCTTCAACTAGCCATTCTCCTTGAGACAAGTGCAGATAAACCAGGCAATGTTAATCCTGGTGTTGGTTTTGAAAGCACAAGATATGAACATTTTCTGGCCTCTGCCGTTGCATCTTTTCACCACTTTGAAAGGGGCGCGGAAAAAGGTCTCTCTTTTTCAATGAGAGAAATTGGGGAAAGCCAATTCGAGCTGGGGAGAATAATATATGATTGTATGAAAGACATCGTCAGTTGGCAAAACGGCGGTAACACTCTACTCGGTACAATAATCTTGTTCGTTCCAATCGCAGTAGCTGCAGGCATGAGTTTAACGAAAGAAGATTTGGTTTTTGACGTTTTGGAACTCAGAAGGAACATAAAATTAGTAGTTGAGAGAACAACGACTGAAGATGGTCTTAGACTTTACGACGCAATAGAAGTTGCCGATCCAGGGGGGCTCAATAAGGTTCCATCTTTTGATGTTAGAGATCCTCAGTCTAAAGAGCAGATATTATCGAAAAAAGTAACCCTCTATCAGATTTTCAAAATCGCGTCAAACTACGATAACATCTGCTCCGAATGGGTTAACAACTACCCAATAACCTTTACAGTTGCTTATCCATACTTTATGGAACAGATTAGACTCAATATAGACTTGAACACTGCCATAACTCAGACTTTTCTGAAAGTCTTGTCCCAACATCCAGACTCTTTGGTATCTAGAAAAGTCGGCTTGGAAAAGTCGAAGAAAATCTCTCTAAAAGCCCAGAAAATCCTGCAGCTTGGCGGTCTTTCGACCAAATTGGGAAGAACACATTTTCAAGATTTTGACCGAGACCTGAGAAAAAGGAACAATCTTCTAAATCCAGGAACTACCGCTGACATCGTCGGGGCTTCTCTGGCTTTAGCTACCCTAAGCGGGTACAGACCTTGATCTTAAGTTAACCAATACCATCAAAACTAATCTTAAATATGAGCCGGAGCATTTCTAATGGATAAGGTTCAAGGCCATGGTTCAGCAAAAGTTGCGGGTGATTTTGCTTACAGGTCGGACGATAGAGCAGGGAGTAGGCAAAGAAAGGGGAAAAGCTTCTCAAGAGTATTTTGAAAGCGTTTCAATGTGTTATATGGACCCCGAAGACATGAAAAAACTTGGAGTTAGAAATAACACCAACATCCTAGTTACCACAAAATATGGTTCAGTTGTGGTCAAAGCGGTGAAATACCGGCGGGCTCCACACACAGGAATGATTTACATCCCTTATGGTCCTTGGGCAAATGCAATCTGTAGCCACGAAACTGATAGTATCGGAATGCCTACCTTCAAAGGAATTCCAGCTCAGGTGGCACCCGCCCAAAACAAACCTGTGTTGAACATGGAAGAACTTCTAAAAATCGAATTTGGGAAGTAATTGTGTGACTATTGTAAAGTCTGTTACCTGTCCTGTTTGTGGCTGTCTTTGTGACGATATTGAATTAGTAGTTGAAGATGGAAAAGTTGAAGAAGTGAAAAACGGCTGTGCTATTTGCGAGTCCAAGTTTATCGGTTATCGAGGCGAGCACAGAGTTTTAAAACCCAAGATACGACAAAATGGCAAACTGGTAGACACCACGCTTCAAGAGGCCGTCAAAAAATCTGCCGAAATCCTTGCTAATGCCAACTACCCAATACTTTATGGCTGGAGTTCAACTAGCTGTGAAGCTCAACGTGTGGGCGTGGAGTTAGCGGAGGAGGTTGGTGGAGTCTTGGATAATACCGCCGTTGTTTGTCATGGCCCCTCGATTTTAGGTATTCAAGAGGTGGGCATTCCATCTTGCACTTTAGGCCAGGTAAGACATCGCGCAGATCTCGTAATTTATTGGGGATGCGACCCGTGGAGTGCCCATCCGCGACACGTTGAAAGGTACACTACCTTTGCAGAGGGAAGGTTTGAAGGTAGTGAATGGAAGGGGTATCTGCAGAAATTCAAGGCTGCAGCCGGAAGGAAAAAAATTAAGCGTGTTATGAAACAGGCACCGGTTAAGAATCCTCCCTCGATTGAACCAGTGACCCCGTCTGAGCCTCCTCAAAAAATGAAAAAAGACGGTCGGAAATTGATTGTGGTTGATGTTAGAAGAACCATGACCGCAGAGGTTGCTGACTACTTCATTCAGGTAGAACCAAATAAGGATTACGAGCTTATGGAAGCCTTAAGAGCGCTTGTTCGCGACCAAGAACTTGACGTCAACAGTGTCGCTGGGATCTCAGTGGAGTGTTTGGAAGAACTGGTCGATATCATGATTGGCTGCAATTTCGGAATCATATTTTTCGGCCTCGGATTGACGATGAGTGCAGGCAAATTCAGAAACATTGACGTTGCTATCTCACTCACACGCGATTTGAACATGCGCACCAAGTTCGCAATAATGCCCATGCGAGGGCACTTCAACGTCACAGGATCAAACACCGTTTTTACTTGGCAGACCGGTTATCCATTCGGTGTTGATTTCTCGCTGGGCTACCCCCGATACAACCCCGGAGAGACAACATCTGTAGATGTTCTACTTCGTAGGGAATCAGACGCAGCATTAGTAATCGCTTCTGATCCAGTCGCTAATTTTCCCAAAAAAGCTGTTCAGCACCTAGTTAAAAACCCACTAATAGTCATCGACCCCCACATGAACGCAACTTCGTTGATGGCTGATGTGGTTTTCCCCTCTGCTTTCGTAGGTATCGAGGTTGGAGGCACAGCCTACCGCATGGATCACGTACCGCTGCCGCTTAAGAAAGTTGTTGATCCACCCGAAGGAGTCCTCTCAGACAAAGAAATTTTGAATAGAATTCTTGAAGAGACCCGAAAAATCAAATTGAAACAGGTTGAGGCAGCCTAAAATGGAACTTTTGATAAAGAACGGTTTTGTTTTCGATCCCATAAATGGCATAAACTCAGAAAAGATGGACATCGCCATCAAAAACGGGAAAATCGTAGATAGCATCCAAGAAAAAAATGCTAAAGTAATAGATGCTTCTGGATTGACAGTAATGCCCGGAGGTGTGGATATTCACTCCCACATAGCTGGAGGAGAAGTGAATGCTGGAAGACTCTTGAGACCAGAAGATCACGTTAAAGATGTTGAGCGCAAGACCGCAATAACCCGTTCTGGAGTAGGATATTCAATTCCATCCACGTTCACCACTGGCTACCGATATTCACGGATGGGATACACGACAATAATGAATCCGTCTATGTCTCCCTTAGAAGCCAAACACACCCACGAGGAATTAAGCGATATCCCAATGGTTGACAAGGCTAGTTATCCTCTACTAGGTGACTGGTGGTTTGTACTTGAGTATCTTCAAAAAGGAGATCTAGAAGAGTGTGCCAGACACATTGCTTGGATGATGGAGACTGTGAAAGGATACGCCATCAAGATTGTTAACCCAGGTGGTCTAGAATCGTGGGGTTTTGGTAGAAACGTCCACAGTATAGACGATCGGGTTCCAGGGTTTGATGTGACTCCTAGGGAGATAATCTGTGGTCTATGCAAAGTAAACAAAATGCTAAATCTGCCCCACACAATCCATCTTCACACGAATAATCTAGGGGTTCCAGGGAACTACGCTACGACCTTGGAAACTATGAAATGTCTAGAAGATTTGGCTGGGGACGATAAGCCTGTAGCCCACATAACCCACCTTCAATTTAGCAGTTACAAAGGACGAGATTGGCGAACTATGAAGTCTGGGGCAGAAGAGATTGCCAACTACGTAAACAATCACAGCCATCTAACAATGGACATGGGTCAAGTTATTTTCACTGACACAACAACTATGACGGCTGATGGGCCATTCCAATTCAACCTCTATAACCTTACCGGCCACAAATGGGTAAATCATGACGTGGAGACCGAGACCAGTGGTGGAATAGTTCCCTTCCGTTACCGCCGAAAAAACGTTGTAAACGCCACTCAATGGTCGATAGGCCTTGAACTTGCCCTTTTAATAAAAGATCCTTGGAAGATATTCCTAACCACCGATCACCCCAACGGCGGGCCATTTACGGCTTACCCGAAAATAATCGCGTGGCTGATCAGCAAAAAAGCTAGAATGGCAACTTTGAAGAGAACACACCCAAAGGCGATAAAACGAAGCATTCTTTCCTCAATAGATCGTGAAATGAGCCTTTATGAAATTGCAGTTGTCACCAGGGGTGGAACCTCCAAAGCTTTAGGTCTTAAACACAAGGGCCACTTGGGCGTGGGAGCCGACGGTGATGTTGCCATTTACGATTTGAATCCAGAGAGCATAGATTTGCCCACCGATTACAAGGTTGTTCGAAAAGCCTTTTCCAGAGCCAAATACACCATCAAAGGTGGGCAGGTATTAGTTAAGGATGGGGAAGTATTGCAGGAGATGTACGGAAAAACGATGTGGCTCAACGTAGAAACCGATGAGCCTTGCAGAATACCAGAAGAAATGAAAACCAAGTTTAGAGATTACTGGACCGTTGAATTTGACAATTATCCAGTTAGCGATCATTACCTTAGATCTCAGAGCCCAATAACAGTGAAGGCGAGCATTTAAGATGATAGTGTTGACTCCTCTTAGAAAGTTCCAGTTTCCGGTTATGGCAGAATGTATAAGTCCAGATGTATTTCAAGGTAAATCTCGTGATGAGATCGCTTCTTTAACCGTCTATGAGGGAAACAGACGAAAGAAACTTGGGAATCTCTTCAAAATCGAAAAAGAAAGCGCTGAAAACCTCAAAATAACTATTAAAGGCGACGTGAACGAGGTTCGCCGAATAGGTTCTGGAATGAAAAGCGGAGAGATCATGGTTTTCGGTAACGTTGGGATGCACTTGGGACATAAAATGGAGGGGGGCAAAATAACTGTTCACGGTGATGTTGATGGTTGGGCCGGCTCAGAAATGAAGGGTGGCTTGATCGAAATTCAGGGAAATGCAGGCAACTATTTAGCCTCGCCCTACCGCGGGAGCAGCGTTGGAATGCGAGGTGGAAGAATTGTTGTTAGCGGGAATATAGGGACCGACTCAGGCGCTTCTATGCAAAAAGGAGTCATCAAGATCCACGGTAAAGCAGGACACTTTTTGGGCTTTCGAATGAGGGGCGGTGTAATACATGTTGAAAAGGACGTTGGAGACAGAGCCGGGGCTTGCATGACTGGTGGAAAAATCGTTGTTTCAGGCTCTTTAGAGTCGATTCTGCCAACTTTCACAATAGACAAAATGAAGCCAAAAGTGAAAATTGACCAGAACGAAAAGGTCACAGGACCTTTCTACGTTTTCCTAGGTGACCGTTCTGAAAATGGAAAAGGCAAACTATTCGCTTCAAAAGCTGCCAATCCCCATCTAAGTTCTTTTGAAAAACTCCTTTAGATCTAAAGTCTTGAAAAGCATCCTTTGCATTGCTCAGACTTTGAATAGTTGATGCTAAGAAACAATTTATTTGCGAGCTTAATTATTATGAACGTTACAGAATAATGGACTTTGTGGCTAGGTTACATTCATGGATGTTGCACAAGAGGAAAAGGACTACAAATGGCTTGAAGCCGCAAAATCTTATGAACAAAAACTACATTCTGAACCAGATGATATTTCCGTCGCAAAAGTTTGGCAAAGGATAGGCTTTTGCTACGATCTTGCTTCTAGGCAGACCAGAGATATTGGCGATTTCAAGAAGTTAATGGAATTATCAATAGAAGCCTACGAGAAAGCTGCTGCCCTTTACAAAGCCTCAAAAAGCGAGGAAAGTCCAGGCAAAAAAGACCAATGCCTTGCCCTTGCCGAGTACTCACGCTCTTGGCTAGCATCAAACTCCTCAGAGAAAGATAAAGTTCTAAGCAAGTGCTACGCAACCGGGAGGAAAGCTCTGGAGGCGCTCAAAAAATCTGGAGACACGATAAGTTACAGCAAGACCTGCAACCTTCTATCACAATGCTTGTTTGATCGAGTGTATATTGCACCGATTGAGGCTGAAAAACGAGAACTTGTCCAAGAAGGAATCGCTCTTTCTGATGACGCCATCTTAGTCTTAACAAAATCAGAAAACAAAGATGAACTTCTTCTCGCCCTATCTTTGGCCACTTTTCACAGTTGGTATTATGCAAACATAGGTGAACGAGAGGTGCTAAGAAAGGATTTCTCAAATAAATGCTTAGATTATTCGGAGAAAGCCATCAAACTTTTGAAAGAAGTTGCCAATCCATATTCTAAAGCAACGTCTTTGTGGACTATAGCGCTCACAACATTTTTTTTCACAGAAAAAATTGACTCTTCCCTAGACTATGCCAAAGAAATGTGGGAACTATCTTCACTCATAAAAGATAATTACTTCAAAGGCATCGCATCCTACCTTCTTGCGTTCATAACTGACCTGATGGTTCCTGGAGAAGCAAATCCAACCAAAAAGAAACAGCTATATGAGGACATAATCAGGTATTCTGAAAACGCGATAAAAAGCCTCAAACTTGTTGGCAAGGATTCAGCCATCGCAGAAGTCTATTTGGTTTACCCGCAAAGTTATTCTTCCTTAGCTCGGGAATTTGCGATTAACCCAAAAGAAAAGCTTGCGTACTCAAAAATTGCAGTGCGAATTGGTGAAAAAGGATTAGAGCATGCACTCCGTTCAGGCTCTACAGATGCCATGGCTTCAAATCTGCATGCTCTAAGCAAGGCATACCACCATTATTCAAACCTAGAACCAAGAAAACACGAAAAACCAGACTTGCTCAAAACCTCTTTGGGTTACAGAAAAGAATACATCAGGCTTGTTCAAGAAGCATTCACCTCCAATTTTTGGATACTTGGGGTGGGTTTGGTCTATGCTGCACAAACAGAAACCGCGTTGGCTTTGTTAGAGAATGTTGAGGAACAAAAAGGTGTTTTTCTTCAAGATGCAATCTCGAATATGAAAAAGGGAATTCCATTTTGTGAAAAATGGATTAAATCTATTGGATCACGCATTGTGCCTTCGTTGGTAGCAACTGTAGCCGGATTTGAAGATACCTTTGGAACAATTCTGAAAGTAAACTACTCTTTAACTGAAGATGAGAACAATCTAACAGAAGCAATTGAAATCTACGATACGGCAGCCGAGAATTTTAAGATAGTTGATCTGCCCAGTCGGGTTGCCGAGTCCTACTGGAAAATCGCGAGCACCTTAGATTTTCTTGGCAACTATGACAAAGCAGCAGACAATTTTGGAAAAGCATTTGCTGGCTACAAGGTTGCCGCTGTGAAGATTGAGCAATTTGGCGATTTCTACATCGACTATTCCAATTACATGAAGGCATGGAGTGAAATCGCGAACGCTAAACTTGCCCATAACAAGAGTGACTATAAGGGCGCGATGGGCCATTATCAAAGAGCCTCCAGTTTGCTGGGACGATCCAAACTTTGGAATTACTTGTCCCTAAACTTCTACGCATGGTCACTTCTGGAACAAGCAGAAGATTTGAGTAGAAACGAGAAAAGCAAGAAGTCGATTAGATCTTTTGAGACTGCAACAAAATTCCTAAGAGAATCTAAGAAAGCTCTCGAATCAGAAATGGAAAAAATCAATAGAAAAGATGAGGAAAACTTGGTTAATAGCCTTATCGAGGCTTCAGATGCTAGAGAAACCTACAGTTTTGGCAGAATTGCTATAGAAGAAGCAAAAATGCTGGATAAACAAGGCAAACACATAGGTAGCTCAGAAAAATATGGGGAGGCAGCGAATCTTTTCCAGAAGATAACTAGCCAACATTCAGAACAAATCGGGAAAGAGGCTAAACCACTTGTTTTTCTATGTCAAGCTTGGGAAAAAATGACAATGGCGGAGGCAAGGAATTCACCGATAATGTATGAGGAAGCTGCGGAACTCTTTAAGAGGGCAAACGAATACGCGACAAATGAGTCAGCGAGCCTACTAGCGTTGGCGCACAGTAGCTTTTGCAAGGCTCTTGAAGCTGGTACAGAATTCGAAATTACGCGAAACAGGGCTATATACAAAGAAACGAAGAAACACATGGATGCAGCAGCGAACTATTATCTTAAAGCAGGGTTTGAAAATTTTTCTGAATATACAAAAGCGACACAACACCTCTTCGATGCTTACGTCTACATGGATAATGCCAAGAAGGAAACAGATCTCGCACGAGAAGCAAAGTTCTTCTTAATGGCCGAGAAAGTACTGCAAATCTCGGCTGATTCATACGCCAAGGCTAATCACGAAGAAAAGACAAATCAGGTTCAACGTCTTCTCGAGAAAGTCAAGGAAGAACGAGAGCTTGCGGTGTCTTTAAGTGAAGTTTTTCACGCGCCAACTGTCACTTCATCAACTGGAAGTTTTACAACAATTAGTCCAACCTACGAAATGGCTGTGGGATTGGAAAGATTTGAACATGTGGATATCCAATCAAAAGTAGTTCTGCCAAGTACTGAAATCAGCGTTGGAGAGGCGGTAATCCTAAAAATCCAGATTGTCAACGTGGGAAAAGAAGCAGTTTTGCTGGCAAGAATTGAAAACATCCTTCCAGCAGGTTTCCAGCTGATTAAATCGCCAGATGGCTTTTCCTTCGAAAACCTGCAATTAACTACTATGGGTAAGCAGCTCGAGCCTCTCAAGACCGAGGAAATCACCTTCACTTTGAGGTCTTTGAAAAGCGGAATGTTTGAAGTCCGACCAAAAATCATATGTGTAGACGAGACAGGACAACAACTGACTTTCACAACCGAACCAGCGACCTGCAAAGTCTCAGATGCAATTCTCCCAGATCGGATCCGCACAGGCTACAAAGACCTTGACAATCTTCTGTTGGGTGGATTACCGAAGAAATATGGGGTTATTCTTACGTCCCCCTCTAACGATGAAAGAGAACTTTTAATCAAAAGATTTCTTGAAACCGGCGTAAAAAACGGCGAATTAACATTTTATGTTACAACAGAAGTGGGGAGTGTAAAAGCTCTGGCCGAAGAGTTCCAGTCTAACTTTTACCTCTTCATCTGCAATCCCCGAGCAGACGTGATGATCAAAGACTTGCCCAACGTCTACAAAATGGGGGGCGTAGAAAACCCCACAGACGTCGATATCTCCTTAACCAAAGCTTTTCGGAATATCGATCCTTCACTTGAAGGCCCCAGAAGGGCCTGTATCGAAGTTATATCTGACGTTTTATTGCAACATCATGCAGTGGTTACCAGAAAATGGCTAAGTGGCCTCCTTCCAGATTTAAGGTCAAAAGGTTTCACCACCTTAGCGGTTGTTAATCCCCATATGCATCCTCCGGAAGAAGTACACGCGATTTTGGGTCTTTTTGACGGAGAGATTAGGATTTCTGAAACAGAAACCCAAAAAGGGTTGGAAACAACTCTGAGGATCCGAAAACTGTATAACCAACGATACATTAACCGCAGCCTAACCGTTACTAGAGAAAGCTTAGAATCATAGTTTTCCAGAAAAACGGTTTGGATATTTAGTTTTTCTATATCATCAATGAAGAGCTGGTCTTTGGGTGTTGTTTGTTTATCTGTCTCTGAATAAGGATAGTTTTGGAAAGACTTCTATGCCATTCCTATCTATGGTGTAGGGAACTATGTTGGAGTTCACGTTTACTCCTCTCATTTTTTCAACTTGTAGGGCTCTAACTGAGCGTCCTCCTGAAAACATGGGCTGCATAATTATGACCCCATGAACCAGAAACTCTTCATCTGTCAATTTTCTTTGAAGCCCAAGTTGACTCAATTCGGTGGTTACCAGCGTAGTTGTTCCCAAATCTGAGAGGGCTTCAATTAGGTCTATACCCGCAGTTCTTCGTTCGATAGGATCAATGAACCGATAAAACAGGCTGGCAAGAGTATCCAATACCACCCTCTTGGCGTTTACTTGGTCAATCTTGTCCTCTAATTCTTCAACCAACTTGTCTATTGAGAGTTGTTTGCCCCTTAAACTACTTGCCCCTTGGCTCAACATCTTCTCCTTAAGCATAGCAACCCGAGATAATCTAGTGGCATCTAAGAATGCGAATTTGCCTTCATCCTCTGCTTTTTGGAAATCCCATCCAAATTTTGACATTTCATGGTAGTAATGTTTCTTGGCTTCGTCCAGACTAACTATGACTCCGTTTTCGTTAAACTTGGAGATGCCTTTGTACAAGAATTGAGATGCAAAAATGGTTTTCCCAGCTCCGGGGCCTCCCAAGATTAAGATTATTCTTTCTTTAGGAAAACCTCCGCCCATCATTTCATCTAAACCAAATATGCCGGTATGAATAGTGTCCTCTGACATGTCAATTCACTATTGAAAGTTTAAAGGGTGAAAAATAGATATAAACATTTACAGTCTGGCGAATACCAATTTAGGAAGCATTTGTTTACTTCCGAGGATTGCGGATCAAATGTGACCTATTAACAGACTACGCGTCTGCTTTTAGGGCGCTATGAGCACCTCGGAAGTGGAAGAATCTTCTACAAACAGTTATATAGTTCACCTGCCAATTACACTGTTATACATTTTAAAAAAAATTGAGGAGAACCAAAATGAAGAAAACACAATTGAACAAACCAATATCTGCGGCATTACTATTAATTCTAGCATTTAGTCTAATTGGCACAACCACGCTTTTGGTACAAGCTGATCCCGTTGGAATAGGTAAGTACTTAACAATAGATATCGTCGGCGAAGGCGTTGTAACTGCTACCAAGGTTAAATCCGGTGGAAGAAATAGTCTGGTCTCTTCTGATAACGATTCGTCTAGGTGTGCTATGGTCATTCAGCGCTCGTATTGCAGCTACA
>DAOVIH010000047.1 GCA_030673805.1 Candidatus Bathyarchaeota archaeon
CGACCAGAACTGCGGCATACCCTGCGCCCAAAAAACATCTGTTGACCCACACTTCGGACAAAACTTAAATGCTCGCTTCTTTTTCGCCTCAACTTTGTTTGACGTTTCGTCATTTGGCATACATCAACGCCGACCTTTACCTTTTATTTGCTTCTTCAAAAGCCGCTTCTTAGGCAGTTTAGGTTTTCTTACCCGTTGCGCATCTGTAACACCCAAACAAATCCCTAAATACCTTACGTTGCTGTAAACTCTTAAGGTTAATGCTGGGGATTAGTGAACAAAAAAGGGGCATAATTAGTAAACATAGGAGATTGAAACAGCCTCGGTTGCCCCATTTATCCAATTTGTATTTCCAACTTTTTACTTTGGATCTATTCCTTTGTATATCCCCTTTGAAGAGAAGTGGTCCGATAGCATCTTAACGATCTTTTCGTATTGCTTCTCCACTTTGCGTTTTCCGAGGAGTCCTCCCGTCCAACCACTTTTTGATTTGATCAATCTAACTGTCACTGTTTTGTCGGGTGCAGTTGATATCTTGAAATCAATCTCATGCGATTGCGCGAGTCCACCGAACGCAATGTGCATTCCCTTACTTCCTCGAGTTGCCTTTCCGTCGTATTCACCCGACCACTGAACTTCAAATCCGTTTTGATGAAAAACTTGTTGAACCGTTTCCTTCACATTTTCTATCAGACCCCTCACGAATATGTCTGTGTATTTAACCATCTAAAGCCCCTTGTCAGATCTCATATTTTAATTAAAATAAAACTTTCGGAACACCCAAGCGTGAAAATGTATTTGGGTTTTTGGGGTTAAAACTTAGCTCTTGTATTTCAAAAAAGGGGAGTTTGCGGGTGTTATCTCAAGCTTTTACTTGAGTTATCACAGAATTTATGAGGCGTTTTTTTGATTAATAATTAACCTTTTTCTCTCTAGTTAACTTCTCGTATTTCGCTTCTTTCTCCGATATTCCCTCATCAATCCAAGTTTACTCGAGGTTCCATCCGAACAACGCTAAATCGGAGTTTGTGACTATTCCAACAAGCACGTTTTTATCGTCAACTATCGGAATCCTTCTCAGATGCCTATTCTTCATGGCTTTAACTACGTCAAGCACAGTTGAGTCAGGATTGCAGGTTATTACATTTCTAGCCATAATCTCTTTGACCGTCAGCTCCCATCCGAACGCAGACGGATAAACAACTTTAGTTACGATGTCTCTGAAAGTAATTAAACCTTGCAAGATTCCTTCCAAATCAATCACTAGAAGACATTCAACGTCATTATCAACCATTTTTTTTACAGCAATTTCCAATGGATCGTTCAGGGTTGCTGTAATCAAGTCTTTAGTCATGATCTTACTGACTTTCACCTCGAACATAGATAACTTATTCTTCATCTATAACTCTCAACGGGGATATAGAAAGGTACAAACATTTAACTTTATTCAAAAAAATTTTTCTAAAAAAAGAGAAAAAGTTGCGGGTGGTATCTCCAGAAAAGTCAACGTCTGTACTACACCAAACAGCCGAATCTGTTTGGAAAGCTAAAGGCTGAATGTGTACACAAGCCAAAGATGACAAAAACACATTTTGTGCCCGAAAAATCAGGACAACTACTGCTGGTTTTGCTAGTCTTCTGTTTTATTGATTGCTGATAGTAACAAAGCGGCTATTACTAAAACTAGGAGTGCTCCTCCGAATATGGCAAGCAGTGCATGGAAGATGGGGGTTGCATGAAGAACATCGTTTCCGGGCAAGGAGAAAAGATAGGCAGATACGAAAACAACGACAAAAACTGCTCCCACCCCTTCAACTAAGAACTGGAAAGAAGTTAATTGTTTATTATTCAAGTCTTTTCGAGCCTCCACTCAGCCATGGTTTCTTAATGACACTGAAGTATAGGTTTGAACTTAAAAAACTAGCTATTAGATAAATCTGAAAGTGCTAAGTTTGGACAGCTCAAAATCTTCACTCCAAAAGTGGACAATTATCTATATCTTTTGCTGTAGATAGGCTGGCTAAAATACACTAATGAGTCAGCCCTAACCACAAGAATAAAATAGTCTATTATTCGAAATTAGTTTACCTTACTTACATGGTGAAGAGAAAAATGAACGTCAATTCGAATAAGGGACCTCTGAAGATTGGCATATTCTTAGTTGCTTTAACTTGGTTTTTGTTTACACTTTATCAATTTCCAAAGGCCGCAATCAACATAGGTCAGCTAAGCGATTGGATGTTTCTAACTGACACCGTGGGAGTCATTGGCCTTAGCTTTAGAACAGTAGCTAGCTTCTTCGCGGTGATAACAGCACTGTTCTTCCTTCTTGGCAAGGGTCTCTCAAAAACAGAGACAATCATGTCTGTTAGATGGATTATTCTTGGTGAGGCAGTCTTTTTCTTTTCCCTTCTTCCATCTGGAGCGTGGGGTTTTGTTCGTGGCCAGAACCTTGATTACATATGGTTCCTAATAGAGACGGGGATACCTTGTCTTGTAGCCTCAATCGTAATCCCAGTTGTACTAATCAAACTGTTCTTTGAATTGGGTTCAAACAAGTCTGGCAAAGGGGCAATAAAATGGGCGCTTATCTCTTTAACAGCATACATCTTTGTTTTCTGGCTAGACAACACCGTCAATTGGCTCTACGCAGTTAACATCAAAGGCATAGAATACCTAACAAACTATCCGTTAAACCTGCTAAGCTTTGTTTTAACTACTGTGGGTTTGCTAGCACTCACAATGTACGCGGCGTACTTTTCAAAGAAGTCTTTTGGAAAAAGCCGCATTGCAGAACTTAACCTTAAGCGACTAGGCGTCATTGTTACTGCTTTGGGCTTGTATTTCCTTGTAATCTATATGATGTGGATCTTCTTTGGAAGTGTCGGAGGATGGGGAGCATGGTATCAATGGTTCCTAGGCCACAACATGCACATATGGCTTATGTCTCTTCCCCTAGTTGGAGTTCCGTTGCTATTCTACAAAAAGAAATAGGCATTTCCGAAAAGCCTTGGATTCTTCATTTCTTTTAGGCTTCAAAAGGTAGAAAGCTAAAGAGGTCATCGAGCACCAAAACAAGATACACCCAAAACATAGGTTGTGCAACCGTTAAAAGTTAGATGAAACCATAGTAGATTGATGAGGTGAACACATGGGTGAACCAAAATGTTTTAAGTGTACTGCTAAAGTCTCTTGTTTGAAAGTTTTTGAGTGCCCAACCGAATGGGGAACACTACTGGTTATGTACTGTGAGAAATGCGGCGCCGTTCAAGGAGTAACAAAGGAATAGCAAACAACATTCAACAATTTCAAACTTTTTTGTGGAGGCATTCCTAACTGTTAAATAGAAGATACTAACCAAGTTTATTTTTGAATCTGGCGGTTTAACGTTTTGGCTGAACTATAAGTTTTTGTAACGGCGATTGCCAACCTTTCCGTCCTGGTTTTCGTGGTAACCAGCATGCTGCAGATGGGATTTAGCCTTACTACAAAGCAGATAATTGAACCACTAAAGAACTATCGCCTAGTAATCGGAGCGCTCCTTGTCAACTTCGCCCTAGTTCCATTTGTAGCCTACCTCGTCCTTTTAGTTATTCCCTTGGAACAAGGACTGGCAATCGGCCTTGCACTGCTGGCAACGGCTGCGGGAGCACCTTTTCTGCCTAAACTGGCGGCAGTGTCCAAAGGTGACCAAGCGTTTTCGGTGGGGTTGATGGTGCTGCTGATGGGGGTTACCGTAATTTACGTGCCAATCGTCCTACCACTGATATTGGGTCCTGGTGTAAGCATCAATCCTTTGAGTATCGCAAGCTCACTTATCATCTTAATGATCATACCTCTTGTGTTGGCTTTGTTCACTAGAGCACGTTACAAGAGCATTGCAGACGCACTTCGCCCTCATATGGCTCACGCTTCTTCACTAGCACTAATACTGGTAACAGTTCTAATGTTGATACTTAACTGGGAATACATTGTCAGCGTAATAGGCACCGGAGCAATCCTAGCGCTGATAATCTTCGTCGTCGCCAGTTTGGGGATGGGCCTTCTGGCTGCAGGCAAGGACAAAAAACGAAGAAGCGTCCTAGGGCTGGGAACTGCTCAAAGAAACATCGCAGCAGCACTACTAGTTGCAGGCCAAAACTTTGCGGATCAACCAAACGTGATGATTATGATATTGGTAGGCGCCATAGTAACCCTGGCGATTTTGTTCCCAGTCGCAGGCGAATTGGGCCGCCGAGGAAAGAAAACAACAACTTCGTCAAAATAGCAGGAAAACACCCTGAAGTCACCCAGGAGTTTTTCATCTAACCTGATTCTTCATAATCTTAACTAAATGGAAGACGCCTCATGAAATTACCTTTTGAGTTTTCGCCTAACACTGTCAATAATAAGTAATACCCCTAGTCCCCAAAACACAAAAGGCAAAGCTTCAATCACAATCTGGGATAGAGGCGGAGGATAGATCAGTATCCACACCAGTTGCCTAGACCACCACCATAAGACGAAACCAACCACAACCAACAATGCCCCAAGAACAGCCTCAAAGACCCAAGTTTGTTCAGCTCCCAAATTGACGCACCAAACTAGTCAAAACTAGTCAACAAAACCCAGCTTAAGAATCTTCCACCTAAACAAACAATTTGAAAAAGCTTAAGACTTTATTCATTAATATCAAACGGAAGGAATCATTAATGAAAGCCGCGGTCCTAGCCCCACTTTATCTTTCTGTCTCTTGGGTTTTGATAGTGACTTATCAGCTATTCACCCAAACAGCTGTTAGCGCCGTTGCAACCCAGATCAATCAGTATTTGCCCTCAGTTGGGGCTTGGATATTCTCAAACGTCGAAGTAATTATCTTCGTCTATTCTTTCTCATGGATCTTTGTGTTATCATCGGTTATTCCAGCGGTGATTCTAGGCAAACAAAGAAGTGTGCTTGTTCAGTTTCTAGTTGTATTAGTGCTAACTCTTCTAGCATTCATACTCCAAGGCATATTGCTACCTACAGGGGAACTACCTGAAGAGCTGTTAGGTTTCGCTTTTTTCCTAAACAATCCACTAGTTGCAACAGTATTCTTGTTGATACCCTACATTCTAATGTTAATCCTTGATCTCCGCACCAGAAGAAAGGAAAAGACAAAGAGAGAAATGAAAAAAATAACATCTATACTACCCGAACTTTAAAAGGAAAACACACAAAGCCCTCATTTTTAGCTTTCAAGTTGAGACGTCTGAGGCAACCGTTTACAGAGATGGATTGGTCAATACACAAGAAACTTTAGAATTGTGGTTGCCCTTGCAGTCGCAAGACCAAAACGATGATTCCAACGTTAAAAACCACTCTTTTGCAGGTTACGTTTAAATAGTCTGCAGAGAACACAAACGTTAAAGGTCTCTTTTGGGAAGAGATAGGTAGGCAATTATTGGGCCACTCTTTTCTCTTATGGGTTGTTCTATTTTTAGACAACTAAAATCGACCTCATCGTGTGATTAAGTTGGGAAAACGCCAAGTTAGGAGCGAGGAATACCTCAAGAAGATGGTGCTTCCTAGTGAATACGACGTATTGGGAATAACTACTAAGGTTTTGGGGGCCGAGAGGTTCATGGTGAAATGCCAAGATGGTAAAGAACGATTATGTCGAATCCGCGGCAAAATGAAAAAGCGTGCCTGGGTTAGAGAAGGCGATGTTGTTCTGGTGTCTCCATGGGACTTTCAAAAAGACACACGTGGAGATATCTTTTGGCGGTACCGAAGAAACCAGACCGAATGGCTCAGAGCCAAAGGATACCTTCGCATTTAAACGGATGAAGATAAATTGAGAGTTGGAAAATCCATAGGTGAAGACCTAGCTGTCATAGCCGAGAAACATGGGGTTGGCGAAGACCTCCTTTTTGAAGCCATGTTAAATGCAACCAAAAACGAGCAAGCTGAATGTGGCGATCTTTTGGTTAGGTTCCGCGGCAAAGCAGATAACACACTGATTTTTCTGATTACAAAGAATTTGAAGGTGGTCGCCCAAATCAGGGTATCACCAAACTTTCTTTACAGACAAGAAAATCCAATACGTCAGTTCATGAACTGCAGAAAAATTCTAAAAATCAGGGCTAAAAACGATAAAACTGGAGGCACCAAATCGATTCAAGAGCTACGAAGCGGAATGAAGGGAGTGGAATTGGAGGCTAAAGTTATCAGTGTATCCGAGCCAAGATATGTGACTTCAAAGTTTGGCACTCAATGCTGCTTTGCCAAGGTAGTGTTGGCTGATGAGACTGGACAAATAGAGCTTTGTCTTTGGAATCAGGATTCAAAACTGCTTTCGCTTGGGGACACGATTCAAATTGAGAATGGAAGAGTATCTAGGTTTAGAGGCAAGACACAACTAAGCCTCTCCAGAGGAGGGTCAATAAACATCACCAAAGACAAATCTAACCCCATATCTTTTGAAGTGCCAATAGAGACCTTCCCCAAAGTTTGCTAATACTGAATTCAGAAAAGAAACGATTTTCGAGTTAACCCACTTCAACTGTTTCCTCCTAACCATCCTTCCAAACCTTAACATACATCGACGCTTTAGCATTTTAAGATAGGCAATTAATTGGAGTTGGAACGAAAATATGGTCACTAAAGGCCAACGCAGATTGGGCAGAACAATAAGAAACCTTCAAAGAAGTGTAGAACTAAGCTCCAAAGAAAGTTTGGCAAAAGAGCTAGAAAAAAAATACAAAGAAAAAGCCCAAAAGCTTTCAAACCTCGCAGAAGATTCGCCAATACAAAGGTTAGGCAGCCACTTAATTCGCCCCAAAGACTCAACAGAACCCTAGGTTTTCCTAAACAAGTAGACATTACACTGCAAAGCATGCAACTCAAAACACAGAACCTAGCGGCTAGCCCCGCCAAAAAAAGCGCCAGTCTCAACTTTTAATAGTGCATGGACATTAAGCGAAGACGACTCTAACGGAACAAAAAAGGGCAAGGCGACTAGCCCCTTCAAAACTTACTATCCTCCCCAATAAAGCCAGTCACCAAAGTTTTGGTCCACCCAGAAAAGATAACTTAATCAAAAGTCTTTGCGTCCAAAAAACTGCGAGACCAAAGAAGTTAGAGCCAGCTTTGAACTGCTCTAAGAATACTTCCCTTGACTTTGGCCTGTTCAAGTTTTTGAACACACTGTTCAAAAGCATTGAATTAATAAGCACTTTATCGTTTGTTTTTGTTCGGTGAAAAAGAAATGGCTATCAGTAACAAACGCTCAAGGTTGTTTGCCCTATCCGGCGTCGTTGTAGCCATCGCAATAATCGCGGCTTTTGTCTCAGCAGGAACCATTTTTCCAGTTTTGGACCCTTCTGCAGATCGTCCTGAGCTTGGCAAGCCAATGCTAACAGTTTTGGTGACGGATAAACCCGTGGAACTAAAAGAACTCTGGATAACAATTGATTTGGCGCAAATACAAGATCAAGACGGAAACTTGGTTGACTTACCATTAGAACTCTCAGAACGTTTTGATCTGCTCGAACTCCAAGACGGTTTGTCTGAAACCCTCACTTCAACCGAATTAGATCCGGGAAGCTATACCAAGATCAACTTGCATATCGCCGAAGCTACTGCCATAGTAGTTGGTGAGGAAGACTCAGAGGACACTGAAATTCCGCTTAGAGTTCCAAGTGGAGTACTAAAAGTTCAGTTGAAACCACACTTATCCTTGGTAGAGGGGGAGTCCGCAACCGTAGTCATCGACCTTCAACCCGAAAATCCTAAAAGTGTGCATGTGAGCAGAAGCCTAAACTTGCGGCCAGTGATCAAAGCCATAGTTGAGACTCCACAAGAAACAGCATC
>DAOVIH010000046.1 GCA_030673805.1 Candidatus Bathyarchaeota archaeon
CATAAATCAACAAGATGATGAATCCAAGCCCAACATAGGTTGCTACCATTGACAAAAGATAACCGTAACCTTCAATATTGACAAGAATTGGGATGACGACAAGAACTACTAGCAAAACAAGAACGATAGAACAAGGCTCTCAAGTTTGTGTTGTCGTCTACTATGTTTAAATATCAGATTCTCTATTGCTTATTCGGTATATCAGATTTAGTATAAAGCCAAAGAAATATTGGGTTTACGGGTGATATCTCCACTTGTCGCTGGTTCAACTCCCCCCGGCTCCAAAGCCGAACCCCCAACCTTTCCATTTCTTTGTGGTCCCTTACCGACTCATGTGCCAACTAAACCCAGCAACTATTTTGGTGTAAACCTAACAACCAAAAATTCTTTTATTGAGTACTATAGAGGTGTTCTTGTTTGTGTGAGCTGACAAAAATGGAAGGAATGGCTCCTTGGGAATCCTCGAAGAACGCTTTGGAAAATGTCCTTGAAGCAGTTGCTGGGGAAAAAATTGTCATACTCTGTGACGAAGAGAAAATTGAGGTTGGGCGGGCTTTTGCAGCTGGAGCTATCGCCCTTGGGTTGTGGGCAAGAATGATAGTCCTCAAGACGGATAGAACACCTAGGACTGAGATCCCAGAAAGGCTTTTGGAAGTTTTCTCCTGTAAACCTGATCTGTATCTTAACCTTTTTAGGGAGAGTCTAGAAGAAACCCCTTTTCGAATCAGAGTAATAAAAATGGAGACCCGTGGCCGGGCACGTTTGGGGCACTGTCCTGGAGTAACTTTAGAAATGCTCTCAGACGGGGCCTTAGCTCTAACACCTGAAGAACATAAGAACCTGCAGGAAAAAGCAGAGAAACTTATTGCCACTTTACAAGGAACGCTGAAAGTGGAGATTAGAAACTCCGCAGGAACCAATTTGGCTTTAAGCACCAAAAACCGGCCATTCTTTACAGATACAAAGATAGACTGGAAATCCTTGAAATGGATGAATCTACCCACTGGGGAAGTGCTAGTGGCCCCTGTTGAGAATTCTTTGAATGGAAAGATAGTGGTTGATATGGCTATAGGAGGAATTGGCAAACTAAGAAAACCCTTAGAGGTTTTTGTTAAAGATGGGAGAGCGATGAGCGTTTTTTCTAAAGACAAAGAGACCCTCCGAAGAGTTGAGGAGACCTTTGGTAATGATGAATGGTCCAATGTTGTTGGCGAGTTCGCTTTTGGAATCAACAGTAAGGCTAGATTTGTAGACGAGTTTCTTGAATCAGAAAAAACCTTAGGAACAGTTCATGTGGCTTTTGGTTCAAACACAGATATGCCCAAAGGCAAAAACAGATCACGGAATCACATAGACCTGCTTCTTTCAAGTCCCACTGTAACGGTGACCAAAGAAGATGGAAGTGTATTCAGGGTTCTAAACGAAGGGCAATTTCAGATCTAGCCTAAGTTGCCTATCTTCTTTTAAAGTCTCATTTGGGCGCATCTGTAGCTTCACCGGATGACCAAAAAACAGCTTGGTTAACACAAAGCAGATAAAAAAAGGAAAAAGTGAAAAGGGATAATACCCTTTTAGTGACAGCAAAGTGGGATCTGAATTGAGCGAAGTGAATCTAGCAACGGTAAAGTTGAACGGAGAGAAGCAGGACTTCATTCTGAACAAAAAAAACTTCAAAACTGGAAGCAGAGGTTATCATGCACAAGGAAAAATGCATATTGGAGAAAAGAGATACCAAATCAACATTTTGTGTGTGGAAATAGGTTCTAAACCAAAAGAAACCTGAGAACTTGCACTATTTCTTGTGCAATCTTTCGTACCGTGAACAGAACGGCACACTCCCATTTTTTCAGTCTTTCATTATCTTCGGTTCAAGATTCTAACAAGTTTCCCAGCGATTGTGTTTCTTAAAACTAATTAGTAAGATGATAGTTAGAAATCTAAGTGTAGCACGGTGAAAAAGATGGATGGAAAAGCGATAATACTTATGGGTTCAAAAAAGGATCTGGAGTTCTGCCGCAAAATAACCAAGTACTTAACGATTCTAGGGATAGATTATGAATTTCGAGTTGCCTCAGCCCACAAGACTCCTCACAAAGCACTGGCGATAATTAAGGAGTATGAGGCTCAAAAAGTGGTCTTTGTAACAGTTGCTGGGCGTTCCAACGCCTTAAGCGCCTTTGTTGATGGACAAACCACAAAACCTGTGATCGCTTGTCCACCCTACTCAGAAAAATATGGCGGCGCAGACATATACTCTTCGCTAAGACTCCCCAGCGGCATCGGCTCCCTCACAACGATTGAACCAGAAGGCGCTGCAATTGCAGTGGCAAAGATCTTTGCAATTGACAACAAAAAACTTCAGAGAACTATACAAGAATACCAGCTTAGGAAGAAACAAGAAATCGAAAAAGCCGATGAACTACTTGAACACCTAAAGTAACGAAACCACTCAGATCACAAAAAGGATGCTGGTGCAATCTGCGAGCAATTTCCAGTATTATCGCAATCTATTGGACTTTCAGAACCAATACAATATGGGGCGTGTATCCATTTAATTGCGAACAAATGGTATAACACAACCGCTGATCACCACGATAGCGGAAACCTTCTTTAGCAATGCCAAAAAGTTGGTAGCTGTTCTCAACTGAAGCTTTTTAGTTGTGGGTGGCTATGCTCTACTCCAAAAAACTGCGTGATTCAAGAGTTGCATTGAGTTTGGATGAACTAAACCAAGTCAGATCATTTTCAAGAACATTTTCGATAAAGTTAAAGAGGTTGAAAAGGAGAGTTTAGATCATGGGAAGCGTTAAAGACCTAGAAATAATTAGGAAACCCACTCGAAACGCTATGGGTATTGGTAGATTTCATTTTTCAGATCGTTATTCTGTTTTTGATTGGGGAGAAATGCCTGATCACATAGACGGAAAAGGCGAAGCGCTGTGTTTGATGGGTGCCTACTGTTTTGAAAAACTAAAAGAAAATGGTGTTAGAACCCATTATAGGGGGTTAGTAGACGAAACCAAGAAAGTTGTAAATTTCAAAGAGGTGGAAACCCCCACAAACGTGATGGAAGTGGACTTGGTTAATGTTTACCGACCAGAAACACACAAAAACCAAGGCATACTCGCTTATGACTATGGATATTTCACCTCTAGTTTGAGGAACTATTTGATTCCGCTAGAGATTATATATCGGAATGGGCTTCCTGAGGGATCTTCAGTTTTCAGAAGGCTTTCACGAGGCGTTACAACTCCTAAAGAATTAGGTTTAGACCATTATCCTAAGCCTGGCGAACGATTGTCACAGCCAATATTTGATGTCAGCACCAAACTTGAAGAAACTGATCGCTACGTTAATTGGGACGAAGCAAAGAGAATTGCTGGTCTAGAAAACAACGAGTTGACTGAGATTAAAATCGTTCTTTCAGAAGCTAACCACGTCATTAGCGAAATTGCTTCGAGCCTCGGGTTGGAGAATGAAGATGGAAAAATTGAATTGGCTTTTGATCAAGAAAGAAGGCTCATGGTTGTAGACGTTTTAGGAACCTTAGATGAGTGCAGGTTCACATATAGTGGATTGCCAGTGAGTAAAGAGATTGGCAGACGGTTCTACAGGAAAACTCAGTGGTACAAAGATGTGGAGACTGCAAAGAAAACAGCTGAATTGAGGGGTGTTAAAGATTGGAGAAAAATCTGCAAGTCCCAACCTCCGAAACTTGATAAACAATTGAGAACTATTATCAGTGAGGTTTACATGGCTGCAGCTAACGGCCTAACAACCAACGCGATGTTCGATTCACCCCCGCTTGCAGAAGTAATATCCAAATATGAAAAATACGCGAGTGGAAAAGATGTTAGTTGACAAAATTCACGAAGTCACAAGAGAATACGACCTTGAAAAAATCAGAATTGGTGTCTTGGGATCTCATTCAGCCCTTGAAATTGCTTCAGGAGCCAAGCAGGAAGGCTTTGAGACCGTTGTAATCTGCCAAAAAGGTCGCGAAAAAACTTATGCCAAATACTACAAGGGCATTTTTGACCATATCATACTTTTGGACAGATTTGTAGACATAATGAAGACAAAAAATCTGCAAGAACTGGCTGACCTGAACACGGTTTTTGTGCCGAATCGTTCCTTTTCAGTTTACGTTGGATATGAAAACATCGAAGAAAGATTTCTTGTGCCTATGATCGGAAACAGGTATATTCTGAAGACAGAAGAACGTAACACTCCTAGAAACCAGTATTACCTCCTTCAAGAAGCCGGGATCTCTACTCCCAAAACTTTCGATTCCCCCCAAGAAATTAACCGTCTTTCAATTGTAAAGGTTCCAGAAAGAGAGCGGAAAATAGAGAGGGCTTTCTTTTATGCCTCTTCTCCAGAAGAATTCGAAAGGAAAACTGAAGAGCGAATACGAAAAGGAATAATTTCTTCTGAAGCATTAGACGAAGCGGTTATAGAAGAATACGTTATCGGAGCAAAGTTTAACGCAAACTTTTTTTGGTCCCCATTAACGGACGAAATAGACCTTTTAGGTTTTGACAAAAGAGTGCAAACAGACTTGGACGGAGTATTAGACTTGCCTGCGACTGAGCAGTTGGAACTAGGTGTACCAACTCAAAACATAGAAATCGGCCATACAGGGGCTACCATGAGAGAAAGTCAACTGGAAAAAATCTTTGCTGCAGGGGAACGTTTTGTAAAAGTATGCAAAAAAGAGTTTCCACCAGGTATGATCGGACTGTTTGCTCTTCAAGGTGCAATTACTAAAGAATTACAATTCTACGTTTTTGATGTTAGCCCCAGAGTTCCGGGGTGTCCCTGCGTGGAACCTACCTCGCCATACATGAAGTACAAGTATGGAAAGGAGGTGGGTCCGGGGAGACGGGTTGCAATGGAGATAAAACGCGCAGTGAAGGAGAATCGCCTTTTGGAAGTGGTAACATGATAACAAGAACTGACATAGGGTCAATCGTTGACAATTACGATCCAAAAGAGCTTGCTATAGGGACATTGGGCTCTCATTCTGCGCTGAATATCTTCAAAGGTGCAAGAGAAGAAGGTTTCAGGACCGTATGCATCTGTAAGGAAAAAGATCGAATTGTGTATGAAAAGTTTCCTTTGGTGGACAAACTCTTAATCGTTGAAGACTTCTCCGAACTGCTAAATAATTCCCTTCAGGAGAAACTGCGACAACTAAACGTTGTTCTTATCCCTCATGGATCTTTTACCGCTTACTTAAGCACTGAGCAACTCACTGAAAGCCTCTACGTTCCAATGTTTGGAAACCGAGAACTCCTCAAATGGGAAGCAAACAGAGACTCGCAGGCAGAATGGCTACGTAAAGCAGGACTTAGATTGCCTAAGACATTTAAAAACCCCGAAGAAATCAACGGCCTTACCATTGCAAAGCTGCCTGGCGCCAAGGGTGGCCGAGGATATTTTCTGGCTAGTTCTCCTGAAGCATTCGACAAGAAATTCAAGGAGATGCACAACCGTGGTTTGCTCACAAAGGAAGATAGGAGCAGGATTCACCTGCAAGAATATGCCCTAGGTGTCACGGTGTATCCCCACTATTTCTCATCCTTGGTATACAACGACGTGGAACTACTAGGAGTGGACAGACGTTACGAATCCGCTGTGGACGCAATAGGGAGGATTCCCGCAAACGAACAACTCGAGATACAAGTCAATCCAACCTACACTGTTGTGGGTAACATTCCGCTTACGTTAAGAGAATCTCTTCTCCCTAAACTAATCAGAATGGGCGAGGCCGTCAACAAAAAAGCAAGGGAACTGGCTCCACCAGGGATAATCGGCCCTTTTTGTTTGGAAACCGTGATAACCGATGACCTAGAAATCTACACATTTGAGATCTCAGCCCGAATAGTAGCCGGCACCAATGTAGGAATAGGCACTTCACCTTATGCATATCTGAAATACGGCGAAAACATGTACATGGGAAGAAGAATCGCCAAAGAAATAAGAGAAGCTCTTGAAACAGAACAACTTGGTAAAATCTTAGCATAAAACCGGTTTTCGTGATTTGAGTATATACCAAAACCTCGACACTAGAGATCTACACAAGGCACGTCTGTAGTAGACTCTCAAAGTTGCTCCTTGACCGGAGTTTCTTGTAGAGCCGGGCGGCTTCAACTATTTCAGAAGTAACTCTTTTGCCCAGTACTTCCTCCACTTTTAAGGAGGGAAAACCACCTACGAAAAGAAACTGGCAAATAGAGGTAACATTCGCTGGTCTTCTTTTGGTGCTAGCGGTTTCGAAATCCACTATGAAAGGCTTTTCTTCTTTGTCAATAATCAAGTGTTTCGGTGCATGACTGAGTTCCCCATGATCCAAAGCGACCGAATCCAACCGCCAACATTGCTCCAAAACCTCCTCCAAAACTCTTCTCAAACAAGCTTCCTCTATGTTTCCGCCAAGCCACTCAGTAATCACTTCACCTTTAATAAACTGTGTTAAAAGGAAGTTCTGGCTCACATCTCCAAGCTGAGGCCCGACGAGAACCGAGTTTGCTATGGTGAGCATTCTCGCTTCATGCTGCAACCCATTCCGGTCAGCATCTACCCTTCTGATTTTCAGAGCGATCCTCTTCCCTTTCGTGTGTCCTATTACAACTATGCCTACATGGCCTTTGCCCAAAACCGGTACATTAAAGACGCTGGTTTTCCCAGCAAACTCAATAGCCTCAACATTGAGGTTTTGCATTTCTTCAAGGCGCTCCTCCAACTCGGCACTGCCGCATTTTGGATAACATAATACTGAAGCAAAAGGCTCTTCCTTCAACCTCTCAATAGGAACTACAGTCTCGTTTCTCAAGCTTTTTCATTCCACAATTAACATATTAATGTAATTTAGACAGATCATAAATTTAATAGGAACTCTTTGATCACTAAACTTCTGTTTTGAAAGCCACGGGTTTAGAGGATGACAAGATTCAGGCAGATGTCAGATATTCTTAGATTAATGAGTAACAAAGAACAAATCAGAAACTTGGGAATAGTTGCCCACGTAGACCATGGAAAAACAACTTTGGCCGACTCATTACTAGCTGGGGCGGGTTTGCTTTCGCCCACGGTTGCTGGTTCTGTTAGGGTCCTTGATTATCTTAGAGAAGAGCAGAAGCGTGGTATCACGATGAAGAGTGCAAATATATCAATGCTTCACAAGACTATGGGTCACCCTGTTTTGCTGAATCTTGTTGATACGCCTGGACACATAGATTTCATGGGCAAGGTAACTAGAGCCTTCCGAGCTATAGATGGCGCAGTGGTGGTTGTTGACGCTGTAGAGGGAATAATGATCCAAACTGAAATACTGCTAAGGCAAGCCCTAGCGGAAAGAGTTTGCCCAGTGCTTTTTATAAACAAGGTCGACCGGCTAATCACCGAACTCAAGCTTGACTCAAAGCAAATCGAAAAAAGGTTCAAACATATAATCAACGACTTCAATAAAATTCTTGAAATCCACGGTGAATTCCCTTTCAAACACTCGTGGAAGGCGGACGCAACTAGCGGTAGTGTGGTGCTGGGATCGGCGTTGCACAGGTGGGGTTTCACCCTTAGCATAATGCAACAAAAAGGGATGAAATTCCGAGAAGTTATGGGAGCATACAAAAACTCTGAGTACAAAAACCTCCACAAAGTCCTTCCGCTTCATAATGCAATACTTGAAATGGTGGTCAAAACCACTCCGAGCCCCCTTGTTGCACAGAAATACCGAGTGCCCAGAATCTGGAAAGGAGATCTGAACTCTGAAATTGGACAAGCAATGGTCAACTGTGATGACAAAGGACCTGCAGTTATGTGTATCACAAACGTCAAAAAAGACCCTAAAACAGGAACAATCTCAACCGGACGATTGTTTTCGGGTACCATTAATGAAGGTGCCAAGGTCCACCTTCTAAACGCCGGCAAGGATTTTGTCAGCGAGGGAGTATTTGTTTACATGGGTGCTTTCAGAGAACCCGTAATTCAAGTTCCTGCTGGCAACATAGCCGCTATAATGGGCTTGGAACTGGCGAAGCCAGGAGAAACCCTTGTAACCGCTGACCAAAAAGAGGGAATGTTGCCTTTTGAACCAATAAAATATTTTTCAGAACCAGTTATAACAGTCGCTATCGAGCCCAGTGATCCTAGAAAAATACCCTTCTTGCTTAAGGTTATGAAACAGCTGGAACTTGAGGATCCCAACTTGAGAGTCACAATAAACAGAGAAACTGGAGAATATCTCTTGAGCGGAATGGGCGAATTACACCTTGAAACGTCGTTAAACACTCTAAGAGAATCGTCTAGCGACTCAGAAATATTTACGTCACCACCTAGGGTGGTTTTCAGGGAGAGCGTATCAAGAAAAGGCATTATCGCAACGGCTAAAAGCCCAAATTTAAAAAACACCTTTGTCTTGAAAGTGGAACCCGCGGTCAAATCTTCAACCCCCTCAAGTGAACCAGTTGAAATTGCCGGAAAAACTGCTAGTGCTATTGCATCTGACGAGAACAAGAA
>DAOVIH010000066.1 GCA_030673805.1 Candidatus Bathyarchaeota archaeon
AGAGGTTACGGCGTTGGTGCGGCAAAAATTGTTTGTACTCCCGAAGATGCCACAGCCAAGATGCAGAAAGGCGACATCCTTGTAACAGATATGACAAATCCGGATTTTGTTCCATTTATGAAAATCGCAAGTGCGATAGTCACTAATAAGGGCGGAGTCACTTCGCATGCGGCAATTGTTAGCCGTGAACTCAGCATTCCATGCGTTGTGGGAACCGAAAACGCAACAGAAGTGATGACTAACGGCAAAGAGTATACTGTTGATTCACGAAACGGCATAGTATATGAAGGGGTGCTTCCTGAAGCAATCCAAGAGTCAACGGCTGGGGCTTTAGGCCAAGGCTATAACGCCGTAAACCTGGTTGAGTCAGTTCCTGTAACTGCGACTAAGATATTGATGAACTTGGCTATCCCGGAGAAAATTGGGGATTATAAGAATCTGCCTTTCCGAGGGATTGGTCTGATGCGTACCGAATTCATCTTTGCTAGTTACATAGGTGAACACCCCCTTTACATGGTTGAAACCGGTCAGAACCAGAAATTCGTGGAAAAACTTTCTGAGGGAATCGCCATTGTTGCTAGAGCCGTCCAACCGCGTCCGGTCGTGGTGAGATTTAGCGATTTTAAAACCAACGAATATAGGGAGCTAAAGGGTGGAGAGAAATACGAGATAGTTGAAGAAAACCCTATGCTTGGTTGGAGAGGGTGCAGCCGTTATATTAGTCCGTGGTACGAAGAAGCCTTTAGACTTGAATGCAGAGCGATTAAGAAATGCAGGACGGAGTGGGGTCTTAAGAATGTGTGGGTTATGTTGCCAGTTGTACGAACTTTGTGGGAAGCAAAGAAAGTCTTGGCAATAATGAAAGAGGAAGACTTGGAGCGATCAAAAGATTTCAAAATATGGTTTATGGCTGAGACTCCCTCAATCGCAATACTCGCAGATGCTTTCTCCAAACTGGTTGACGGGTTCTCCATAGGCTCAAACGACATGACCCAAGGAATTCTGATGATCGATAGAGATTCAGAACGCTTAGGTGCCATGGGGTACTTCGACGAAAGAGATCCAGCCGTGAAAAGAATAATTGCTCATCTGATAAAAGTAGCGCATGAAAATGGATGTACAGTTTCTATTTGTGGAGAAGGCCCTTCAAATCTGCCAGACTTTGCTGAATTCCTTGTGCGCACTGGCATCGACAGCATTTCGGTGAATAATGACGCAGTAGTTTCTACAGCGCATCTCGTAGCTAGCATAGAGCAGAAAATAATCCTTGAACGTCTCGCTGAGCAGTCTGCAATAGCTTGTGGGCGTCCCATACCAAAAACAAAACAAGATTGGGAATGGGAACCCCAGTGGAAGTAGAAAAAGATTAGCTTGGGCTTCACTTCTTCCCCTTTAGTTTTCAAAATACGTAAAGATGTGGTCATGTAACTATGGAAGACTTCGATTTTGAAGAGGAACGAATAAAGCAGGAAATAAGCAGGCTTGATTCAAAACGTGTTCTTTTGCAGTTTCCAGAAGGATTGAAACGGGAAGGCCCACGTTTGGCAAAGATGATTGAGAAAGAGGGTGCCCTACCTATCATTTCTGCTGACCCGTGTTATGGAGCCTGTGACTTAGCAACATCTGAAGCTGAACTTTTGGGGATAGACCTCATAATCCATTTCGGTCACGCAAAGTTGTTGAAACATGAACGAATTCCAACTGTTTACGTGGAAGCTAGGGCTACTGTAGTAATCGATGAGACCCTTGAAAAGGCGTTTCACTTAATGGAAAAATGGAACAAGATTGGCTTAGCCACCACAGTCCAACATGTGCAGACACTCGGCCATGTAAGTGAAACCCTTGTTCGCTCTGGGAAAACAGTGGTGGTTGGGGACGCTGGACAAATGGTTTACCCAGGGCAAGTTAGTGGTTGTGACTTCAGCAACGTTAGGTCAATAGAAAGCGCTGTTGAGGCATTCCTTTTCATTGGGGGTGGACGATTCCATGCTCTGGGAGTCGCGCTTGCAACATCAAAACCTACGATTGTTGTGGATCCTTACGACAGGAGAGTTTTTTCCTTAGAGGAAGATGCGAATAAGATCCTCAAACAGAGGTGGGCCTGCATCGAGGAGGCAAAAAACGCCGAAACCTTTGGAGTTTTAATCGGTTTAAAATCTGGACAAAAAGATATTGACGAAGCCCTAAAAATCAAGGAAATGCTTCGGAAAAGCGGGAAAATAGCTTGCCTGTTTGCCTTAAGAGAAGTTCTTCCTGAAGCACTCATTGAGTTTCCCTCAGTCGATGCATATGTTAACACTACTTGTCCAAGGATATCTATAGATGCCTTCTCAAAATTTAAAAAACCCGTTTTAACCAAAAGAGAATTTATGGTGGTTTCTGGTGAAATCTCATGGAAGACCTTACTCAACAGAGGCTTGCTCGAAAAATAGACTTAATCCGAACTCTCTCTTTAACAAAGCCACATCCTTCTCCCAAGGCAAGCTTGGAACAATACACATTACCACCGGATATTGCAGCAACAATTGGATACGTTGCAGCTTACACTTTTGGCGACATTATCGGTAAAACAGTTTTAGATCTGGGTTGTGGTACCGGTAGACTCGCTTTAGCTGCCTCCTTCTTGGGGGCAAGACAAACTGTTGGGATAGACATCGACAAAATCGCAATAAGGATTGCATCTGAAAACTTTGCGGAAACCGGGTTGAAGAATCCAGTCGATTGGGTCTTAGGTGACATAAACGCGATTAAAGGCAGTTTCGACACCATTCTGCAAAATCCCCCTTTTGGGGTTCAAAAGCGTGCTGCAGATAGAAAGTTTTTGGAGAAAGCCTTGGAAGTCGCGCATACAACATATTCGCTTCACAACCACCCTTACAATGACCCCGACTTAGCTAATCGACTCAAATCTGTGAAGGGACGTTTCATACAGGTTTCTCCCACTCCATTTATCCAAAAATTAGTTGAAGCTAATAATGGAGTTATCAAAGCAGTTTATGCGATTCTAATGAGCATACCCCATATGTTCGATTTTCATAGAAAAAGAAAGCTTGAATTCGTGGCCGACTTATACCTGATTAAAAAATCTGATGGATAAAACAAACACCCGAGTTTGACAGAACAATCAAAAGGTTTATTGAGAAGCATAGAAGCTTACAGGTATCTACATTCAATGCTTAATTATCGTCAAGATTTCACTAAGTGGAGCGATTAAATGAATTCAAAGAAAGACCGACAAAAAAGTGGTAATTTGGTCACACCTGGTGAACGTTTAGCTGTGATTGAGGAGTTCATTCCCGATTTAGGAACTTATGAACAAGACGGAATCATATACTCCAAGATCATAGGTCAGGCGTTGATAGACTATTCTAACCGACGAGTTTCTGTTTATCCCGTGAAGAAAGAAGCAATAGCACCAAAAAGTTCGTCAACCGTAATAGGCGAAGTTGGCCACGCTCAATCTGATAATGTTCTAGTAAAAATTAGGAAGATAGGGGAGAAGAAACTTTCTGGAGTTTTCACAGGTATTCTACACATATCCGACGTACAAGATCGATATGTTAGTTCTATGGACGATGTGGCTAAGCCGGGTGACACGATTCGATCCAAAGTAAAAAGCTACCGGAACCAAAGATACCATTTGTCAACTACCGAAAAAGATCTAGGTGTAGTCTATGCCTTCTGTTCAAAGTGCGGAGGCTTTCTTGAGCAGAAAGATCGCCAAATGCGGTGTTCTGGATGTGGCAGAATAGAACGTCGCAAAGCAGCATCAGATTACGGAAAAGAAGCATTAGGAAGAAAGGAGACTGAGTTGAATGAAGGTTAAAGTGATTAAGAAAACTGCGAATGAGCTCAAAATAGAAATTGAAGGTGCAGGACATGGTCTATGCGGCCTTTTGCAGAAGACCCTCTTGGAAGGTGAAGAAGTGGAACGGGCTGGCTATGACATAGTCCATCCCTTGGTACCCACCCCGGTGGTTTACGTTCGGACTGAGAAAGGCTCCAAACCTGAAATTGTCTTGATGAAAGCTGCTAGGAGAGCTCGCAAGACGAGCAACGATTTCAAAAAAGAACTTGATAAAGCTCTAAAAAGTTAACAATTTCTTCTTGTTGAAAAGAAAGTTATGCTGTCTCCCGTCGAAGTGTTCTTTCACTTCAGTCTTCTCAGAAAGACCTTTCTCAATTTTTCGACTAATTTGTGGCCAATCTTCGTTGTTCTTTTCTCAAGGCCTACACCGCCTCCAAAAACCCAATTCCAATTGTTTTCCCACATCATTGCCAGTTTCCCCAACGAACAAGTTTCATCTAACGTTGGCCAAACCTTCCTGCATTTTATTACGAGGTTAATTGAAAAGCAACGAGATGCGAAGACATTTCTGAAAAACAATGATTCGACAATGAAAAAGGAATAGGCAATTAGTATATGTCATTATTATCAAATCAAGAAAAGTTTAAAAGGGGCCATGTAAAGGAAAAACAAACAAATAGCGTGGTAGAGTGACATGGAATTCTGTCCAAAATGTGGTTCACGCCTCGAACCTAGAAAAACTACAAAAGGTGAAGAGACCTCTATAGTCCTTGCTTGCCTCAAGTGTAGCTACCAAAAACATGGGGCAAACAAGAAAATTGAACCCACGGTTGGCAAGGTAATACAGCATGATCCTCAGCAGTTTGTCACAGTAATAGGAAAAGAGGAACAAAAATTACGGACGCTCCCTACAGTCAGAATTGAATGCCCCAAATGTGGGAATAATGTAGCTTACGTCTGGCAGGTTCAAACTAGAAGCGCTGACGAATCTTCAACCCAGTTCCTGCGCTGTACTAAATGTAGTCACACAGTCAGAGAATACACATAAATTGTCAGATTCTAAAGGAAAGATCGTAAATAAAGCTGTCAGTCTGAGAACTCTTGTCACGACGAACAGAACTATCTTGAAGCCTCTAGAATCACTTATTTAGTCCATTGTTGACTTATTCCCTTATTCGCGACCCTCAACTTCAGCATTTTTCAGTCTTCTTCAACTTCGCTCTTGGTTAATCTTTGTGCTTGCTGTTTTTTTGTCCTTCTTGCATTCTGAACGCTTGTTTCCCCCCCATATTTTCGTTCTCTTGTTCAGAAGTCTTCTAGCTCTTTCGTTGTGTCAAGGTTGAGTGAGCAATGCTTGTCAAATAACCGACTACATAGCCTTCTGCTAAATCGTTAGTCGGAGTTAACGGAATTTCCCTTTCAAATAGACCCCAGTAAGAACTGTCTTACAAAAACCAATCAGCTATGGGTTTAGTGTTCAAGCTGTCAATCGTGCTGTCAAATATTCCACCGATCAATTCTTTTGTATTCTTGTCTATAATCAACCCCTTTTTTGGAGTTACGGAGATTCTTTCTACAGTATTTATTCTTCAAAATTGCTAAACTGCTTTCATCAATTCTTTTTTGTCAATTTGAAGAGCTTTGGCTATCAGAAAGTGTGTTTTGTCGATGCTTCTGTATCACCTAACAATTGTTAAAAAATTGTATCCACAGATTTTTAGCAAAAACTCATC
>DAOVIH010000022.1 GCA_030673805.1 Candidatus Bathyarchaeota archaeon
CCGACGACTTTGTCATCTAGTCCTAATGCAAACAAGAGTTCAGTGTTACTTGGGGCAATAGAAATAATTCGCTCTGGGTAAGACGTCAATGTGATGACGTTCCCGCGATCGTCAGTCAAAGTTATGTTCCCAAATTCAGGCTCCGGTGTTGGGGTCGGAGTCGGAGTCGGAGTTGGTTCTTCATAGTATAGGTAGATGTATGTTACTGAAATTATGGAAACGATTGCGATTATAATCGCTATGTAAGTTATGTGTTTGCTGTTCATTTCTTCACCACGTATTAGGTGGATGGTTTATCCATCCTATGATATAAGTATATCCGTACACACAACGCTTAAAACGAAGCGATTCGTAGAACGGTAGGTTGAAAAGTATGAGTTCAGAAAACCCGGCATTATTGAAGTTTCTGGAAGAGAACAACATAGGCTTACAAGACCTAGTAGATACGACACTTGAATTGTTCGTCCCACACCCAGGAGTAGAGACAAAAGAGAAAGCTACCGAGATCCTTCGCGAAGAATTCCTCGAAGCCCTATCAGACGTAAACGTATCAGTCCTCATCTTTGCCTGTTTTCGAGCGCAAGAGGACGCAGAGGCAGGCCTAATTCCGGGTTTAACAAAGGAGAGGTTCATGGGACGCCCAGGACTGATAGCCGATGAACAATTGGGAATGACAGTAGCCAGCTACATCGCCGGTGCAAAAGGGGTCTTTGAATTCACAAGATTTGACCAGATCAAACCTGGAATTCTGAAAGAACTTGGCGCCATAACAAATGACGCAATTGGGGGACTAGTGGCTGGTGCATCATCCAATATGTACAGCCGAGCATACAGAGAAGAAAAATGAATTGACAAAAGCTAGAATACTATCTGAACAATAGTCATGATTTGGATTCTTGATTATTACGAGTTAATCTGAAACCTCATTTTTTCTTGAAACAACTGAAGCATCCGTGGCAATCACAAGCAGTGGCAATAACAAACTTGTTTTTGTCTTCAGCCCAGCTAAAAAAATCCACAAGCTCACTACCTTTGAAAGCCCCCATTCCCGGGGCCATCAGATGACTGATCAGAAAGAAGCCTTTGGGGTATGCAAACCTCATCAGTTTCTCCATGGAACAAGGTTTTCTCTTCAACGTGGAAGGACATACTTCCGGAACCCCACATTTGTCCACACAATCCTCATCTCTATTGTAGCTTAAGACTAGATTGCCTCTTCCAGCTCGAAGAACAACCGTTGGAGGAAGCTTGGACAATATCTTGTCTATCTCTTCAATCCATGGACATAACTCGAATTTGAGCCTAACCAGTTCAGCGGCAATATGAACTGGAGCTGTTGGGAAAACATATTCGGGCTCAAAACTATCGATTAACTCCAGGATTTTACCTAGATCACCTTGGAGAAAATATTCTCCTTCTTCTTTTCCCTCTTCAACATAAGGTCTTAGCTTGTATTTTTGGGTGGCGAGGCATCGAGGATTATTATCCACTACAATAAAGCTTTTTCTTCCTTTTCTAAGATGTTCAATTGCTTCGCAACCATACTTTCCCCCACCAATAATTATGTTCATAAGTAATTTTCCTTCTCCGAACAGGCTCTATCCGAACAAGATAGCTCATCCAATTGCGCATTATAAATAAGTTATCTTGGACAAACAAAAACAAAAAACAGTGATAGACTTTCGGGGTTCGCTTCGGAAAAATGGACCCTTGGAATACTTTGTTTTTATGGTCTACAGGCATTTTCTCATTTCCCTCAAAATACTCTCTGCAGCACCTTCCATTTGGCAAATCCACCATAAGATTATAATAGTCAACTGAATTGAGGGAATTAAGCAGTTGGGGGACATGGCTCCAAGGAAAGTGTGCATCGCAACTCATACCTTCTTGCCACACGTTGGTGGGATAGAAAGAGTCGTTTATGAGCAGAGCTCAAGGCTTCCCAAATATGACTTTGAACCAAAGGTTCTAACCAGTAGGATGGGCAGAAACAGAGACTACGTTCTTAATGGAATAAAAGTTCAGTGTTATGATTCTTTGAATATTGGATTCAGGTTTGGAATTCCCTATACGATTCCTCACTTCCTGAGTTACAAGACCTTTTTGCACTGTATCAACCTTAGCGATATTGTACATGCCCACGGGCATCCATACCTGTCGTCTTTGCTTGCTTCTGGAATTGCGAAGAAACAAGCTAAACCTTTGGTGGTCACTCAACACAACACTTTCATTAAATACAACGGATTTTTGGACACAGTAGAAAGACTAAACGACTTGACCGTGGGAAAGGGAGTTTTGAGAAGAGCGGACAAAATACTAGTTGTAAGCAACGCCACACAAAAGTATGTCCTTAGTTTAGGTATCTCACCAAAGAAGATTGAGGTAATCCATAATGGCGTCGATTTGAGTCGATTTAAAAACATCGTTGGTGCACGGGAAAAAATAAGGCGAAAACTCAAGATTTCTAAGGAATCGATAGTGGTTCTGACAGTAAGGAGACTTGTTTTTAAAAATGGAATTGACACTCTGATAGAAAGCGCGAAAACTGCAATTGGAAAAAACAAGAAATTGGTTTTCTTGGTGATTGGCAACGGACCAGATTTTAAAGAAGTAAAAAGCAGAATGGAACAACTGAAAATCGCTGATGAATTTAGGCTTACTGGTTTTGTTTCAGATCAAGATTTACCGTTTCATTATAATGCCGCGGACTTTTTCGTTCTGCCTTCCAAGTCTGGGGAGGGGTTGCCATTAGTCATACTTGAAGCTATGGCAAGTGGATTACCGGTTATTGCAACAAAAGTTGGAGGAATACCCGAAGTCATGATAGAAGGATTAGGCAGTATTGTTCCCCCAGACAATCCCAAAGCTCTAGCAGATGCGATAGTAGACCTGTCGCTCAAGAAATTGGCCCCCCTCAAAGAGGAACTAAGAGGAAGAGTTACAGAGAAACATAGTTGGGACAAAAACGTGGCAAAACTCGTAGAAATATACGAAGAACTTATTTAAGCTGTAACAAAAACTATATAGACTTCTGAAGTAAGGAAGCTTCGAGCGATGACATCCAAGGTAGAAATGGTTTCGGTGGTAATTCCCACGCTAAATGAGGCTGGAAACATACTTGAGGCATTGAACACCATTGAAGAAGAGGTTATCTATCCCAAAGAAATAATAGTTGTGGATGGAGACTCGACTGACGGAACAAAAGAGATCGTAAAAGACGCAAACTGCAGGCTAATTGTTGAACCTAAACGTGGCTATGGCACTGCGCTCATAACAGGAATGAAACATGCCAAGGGCGACGTCATAGTAATGGTTGACGGCGATGGAACCTATGAGATTAGGCACATCAACCTGATGCTTGAGACTTTGACCAAAACCAACTCGGAAATGTGTTTAGCGACGCGAATGAAGGGACTACACCCAAAATCAATGGGCTTCGCGAATTATTTGGGAAACAAATTGATAACCCTTTGTTTCAATCTTCTCTACAGACAGAACCTAACCGATACGCAATCTGGGTTCAGGGCGATATCATTAGCGGCAATCGAAAAGGTTGATTTCGAAGAGGAAGACATGGCTTTCGCAACTGAAATGCTCATAAAATTCGCCCAGAAAGGCTTCAAAATGGTTGAAGTACCTTCTGTTTACAAACCTAGGAAGTATGGTAAGCCCAAGCTTAAGAAGCTAAACTCAGGACTGCAGATTTTTAATACTATTTTTAAGGGACTGAGAGAGTGAAAACGGACTTAGAGAAAAAACCTAAAAGATTTTTGGCTTTGTCAAAAACAGATGAAGGCTACGTAGTCTCCGTAGCGCTTGCACTGGTCTTTGCGAGTGTATTGTTGGTTTTCTACTTGGTGGTCATGTGGCCCCCTTCCAGCGAGTATCTGTCAATAAGCATGCTCGACTCCGAAAAAGGCACCCTGAACTACCCTGAGGTACTTGTAATTGATAAGAATAACACGTTTAGTCTGTGGATTGGGATTGAAAACCATATGGGAAATCAGAGTTGGTGCCAAGTCCGTGTGGAAGGTACTAACAAATATGCAGAAGTCCCAGTCAAAGCCGGAGATACCTCTCCCAGCGTTTCTTCAAGTCTGGACCGCTCGGACAAACGGCTAGAAAACGGAGAGAGATGGGAGATTTCTGCAAACCTTACAATAAGTGAGCCCGGAGACTATTTGGTCCTATTCGAGCTTTGGTGGTCCGAAGATTTGACAGTATCTGATTACGAGTTTTCTGAAAAGATATGCGCCTTGAGTCTAGAAGTTTTGGAGAAAGCATAGGGTTATTTGGCAATGTGTTTTAGAGCGTATTCTTTTTCAGTTTGTATTCTGTGGACGTTGTTGTAGGCGCAGAATGGAATAATTTTCAGGTCGGGAGTAGCGTAGTGTATTACGCAGCGTTTTACTCTATCCAAGTCAAAATTGTATTGGTCCATAAAAGCCATGCAGCCCAGAAGAAAGATTCTCCTTCTCAGATTGCCTATTGATTTGTACGATGGGGAGATGTGCATTCTTAGAATTGTCTTCATCAGAGTTAAGATGCCAATTTCCTTACCAACTTTGGGCCAATTGAGAGCTAATATGGAGGCCAAGAAGAGTGATAGAAGTATGGTGAGTCTACCTTTCTTTTCAACGTTTTTTGCTGTTCTTAAAAGATTTTTGAAGAACTTGTCGAAGTTAATGAAATGATTGATTGGAATAATCTGAGAGTTTTTTGATACGAAGACCCAGTTTACTATCCCACATTGAGGGCTACATGAAAAAATTGGCCATGGTTTATTCATGAATTGACTCATTATCTTTATTGGTGGAATCATAACCGGTAGAGGAAAAAGGTCTGTAGCACTTATTTCGCCTTGAGTTTGAGTTTCAACTTCTTCTGCAAAACGTCCATCTACCCATTCCCCGTTCATGGGATTGCCACTTGCTCTTCCTGTAAAGGCAATTGGTTGAAAGATCAGGCCGCGTATGACATCTGAGTTTTGTGCGGCGAATCGAATGAGTTGACCAATTTCTTTGTCATTTAAACCGCGTATCAGCGTAGTTACAAGGATGATCTCCAAGTCATTCTTGCGGCAGATCTTGATGGTTTTTAGCTTGTCAGCTAATAGTTTTTTTCCTCGTATCTTTTGGTAGAATTCGTCTTGGAATCCGTCAAATTGCAGGTAGACTATGTTTAACCCGTTTTTCTTTAGTCTGGCTGCGATGTCTGGGGATTTTGCAATGCGGAGACCATTAGTTGCTAAGACTGTCATGAATCTTAGTTTATGTGCAACGCCAATGATCTCGTGAATATCCGCCCGCAGTAAAGGTTCACCTCCAGAAAACAAAATTGCTGGAGGTTTTGGGTTGCGATGACTTAAGAATTCCAGAATTTTGATGATTTCTTCTTTGCTGGGCTCGTAATCGACTTCATTCTCACTGAAAACTGAAAAACAAACAGCACATTTCAAGTCGCATCGTTTCGTAACATCGATGACTCCTATTACCGTGCTTGAAACGTGTTTTTCACAGGTTCCGCAGCTATAAGGACATTGATCGCTGTTTCTAGATGAATCTTCAAAATACTTGAAAAAGTCGTTTTTTTCAGCTAAATCAAAGATTCTTTGACTCTGCCAATGTGATATCGAAAAGGTTCCATGTTCTTCGCATTCTTTGCGGATTAGAATTTTGCCATCTGTCTCTGTCAATTCAGCGCTGATTTTTTTAAGGCATACAGGACAGATGCTTTGCGTTTTTTTCATGCTAGCCACCACGTCAGGGCCAAAGGAAGGGGAATCATGGCTAACCCCTCAAGTATCAGCGACAAAGGTAGTAGAATCATGGACATTGTGACTATACGTTCGTATTTTCTTATGTTCTCAATGGTTGGAGCCAAGGTCACTAGACGGATAGAACAATAGTAGAGGATAAGGCTCCAAAGTAGCATGGGGGCTAAATAGTATATGCTAAACCCGCCGATAACGTATGGGAGAGGAGAGAACGTGGCGGTTATTATGAAGGAGAAGGCAGCTATTTTAGCTGCATTCGATTTTCCGAGTTCTTTAGGAAGAGTCGGATATCCAATTCTTGAGTCTCCTTCAAGGCTGAGAATGTCCCGCAAGATGTTTCCTCCAATTGTTCCAAAACAGATTGGATAGAGGCTTAAAGAAATCAGACTTATCGTCTGCAAAACACCTGCCTCCCCGTATATGAACCCTGTGCCTACCAACAACCCAACTAAAATGTTGGAGGCCACTCCAGATTTCCGTTTTAGGACAGAGGAATAAAACAACAATAATATTGAGTCAATCAACAAAATTGCGAAACAGAGCCAGTTTAGTAGCAAGGCTAGGCTTAAGCCTAATGCAAAAAGAACGGCAACAATTGCCAAAACTTGTTTAAGCGATAGGGCGCCTGAAGGTATCGGACGTTTTGGTTTGATCACGGCGTCGCTTTCTTTGTCATAGTAATCGTTTATGGCGAACCCCGCTGAAGTTATAAAGGCCATTGAAAAAAAGATTAGCAAAGCCGTTCTAAAGTCGAGTAATCCAGGGGCTATAGCAAAACCAGTTAGTAATGACAGCCCACCTGTCATCAGCCAATATGGGACTCTTAGCAGCTGAATTAGGCCCTTAATTTGAAGTTTGTCCAATCCTAATTCGCCTTTCTATGATCAACTTGCGCAGGTGATCTTCTATTCTTATTTTCGGATTCCAGTGCAGTTCCCTTTTAGCTTTGTTGCTGTCCAACAAGATGGTTCTAATGTCACCCTTCCAGGGAACATTGGTAGTAACAATTTTTGTATTATTTAATTCTAGGATTCTAAGAATTGTTTTTGCCAAGTCAATTATTTTCATTGCTTTGCCATAACTCAAATTGTAGGTTTTTCCTACGGCATTGCTTTTGGTAGCAGATAATAACAGGGCATCTACGATGTCTGAGATGTGTACAAAATCTCTTGCTTGCTGCCCTGTTCCAATTATTTCCAGTTCTTTTGATTTTTTGGAAAGTTTATCTAGAAAATCATCTATGACTCCATGGCATCTTGCTCCATAAACATTGGCGAATCGCACAATTGTCAGGTCCTGACCATACTCTGCGTGGTACTTGTTGCAGTATTGTTCGCCAACTAATTTGGATAGACCGTAAAAAGAAGCTGGAGCAAGCTCCTGGTTTTCAGGGGTAGGGACCTTTTCGGTATTTCCATAGACCGCTGCGCTTGAGGTGTAAACCAATTTTGCTTTATCTTTGCGTGCTTTTTCTAGAGCGTTTAGGGTTCCTAGAGCGTTTATTTCAAAGTCTTCTTTGGGATGCTCCATTGAATATGGCACGATGACTTGGGCTGCTAAATGAAAGATAAAATCTTGTTTTTCTAATCCATCAAGCCTTTTGCTGTCTCTGATGTCGCCCTTGACGAAATTCACGTTTCTAGGTAGGTCTTTAATGTTTTCTGGTTTTCCACCGGAAAGATCGTCATAAATTGTTAGGTTAGGAGTAAAATCCAGTAGTTTCTTACACAGGTGGTAGCCCACAAATCCCGCCCCACCAGTCACCAAGATTCTTTTGTTTTGTAGTTGTTCCATGAACCTCACTGCAAAGCCTATACCCTTATTTACCAACGAATAGGGTATATCTCAAATATGAACGCTATTAAAACCTTTAGGGATTTAATTTCTTTCCTGACAATAATACCCTTGGCCAAAACTGAAGAGTTTGTGGTAACTTCAGCCAAATACATGTTTCTATTTCCGGCTGTAGGGGCGTTAATAGGGTTTTTTGCAGCGACATATCATGAGATCAGTGTTTTTTTGGTTTCCTGGGTCCTTTCTTTTTTCAGTTCCCTCTTCATAATCCAAGGAGATCTAATTTTGAAAGTTGCTGTTTCCGCGATGACTCTTGCTTTCATATTGGTATTGACTGGTTTCCAACATTTTGATGGACTAGTTGACCTGGGAAACGCCATCGGTCTTCGCGGGTTAGAAGAAAGACGGACTGTGGCCCACGACTGGATTGTAACCTATAAGGGAGCTTTTTTGGCTATTTTTGTTGAATTCTTGGCTTTTCTCGGATTATTTTTCATCAATTTAGATTTTGTTTTCAAAGCCCTAATTGCCTCCGAGGTAGCGGCGAAGTTAGCTATGGTCACGATTGCTTGGATTGGGAAACCTGCACATAAAGGATTGGGCTCTCTTTTCATCGGGAATGTTGAAAACAGAAGACGCAACATAATAGCCTACTTAATCTCTTTTCTAATTCTTTTTCCGCTTTTGGGTTTGGCAAGTATTTGGATTGTTCTATTAAGTTTTCTCTGGGGAGTTTTCATGGAAAGGGTTTCTAGAAGCGTTTTTGGAGGAGTTTCCGGAGACATGATCGGTGCGACTAACGAAACCGCTAGGGCTGTAACCTTGGTTTTGATGGCTAGTGGCTTGATATTATGAGAATACCTACTTTGATAATGGCCGGGGGCAAAGGCAAACGGATAAGGGGGACAGTTGAAAAGCCCCTATTACCGGTCTTAGATAAGAGCCTCATAGAACGAACTATTAAAGCCGTCAAAGATTCAGGCCGGATTTCAAGTTTCTACATAGTAACAAGCAAGAACACTCACAATACAGAAGAGTGGTGTTTGATGGGTGGCTTCAACGTAATACGGACTGACGGGAAAGGGTATCATTCTGACTTGAAACAAGCGATACTTGAGACACGATTGGACGGTCCAGTATTGGTTGTTTCCTCCGACCTGCCAGCTTTAACCGGGAGTTATCTAGACACTGTAGTTTCAACTTATGAAAGTGCGAATAAAGATGCCTTACGTGTATTGGTTCCTCTAAGAAGCCGAGTTGAACTTGGACTGTCTTCTTCGTCCAAATCTGAACATCAAGGCAAAATGTATGTCGTCTCTGGAATCAACATATTAAATGGAGCTAAAATTCTAGAAAAAAAACTGGACGAACATACGATGGTTACGGAAAGTCTTGAAGCTTCTTTAAACGTGAACACACCCAAAGATTTGGAGATTGCTGAGAAACTGTTGAAAGGAACAAAATAGGGAATAGATCTTCTGAACGCTCAGAAAGGAATAGGGGGTCAACGATCTTCTCCGTATTTTGAAAGCAGAAGCTTGTTTTGTCTTTTTTCTTTAAAGCCCCTTGGCCGATTTTGAGAAATCTTTAACATCATCAGCCATTCACTTCTATATCACAAAGCCAGTCTTTGGAAAAGATAATGAATCCGATAAGATACGACACCTTTTGGAACGCGGTGCTGAGTTTACCATCGACCAAGAAGATGTTAGCTCTATCCCTAGAAACTTGTTCAAGTTGCAATCTAACGGTTATTGAGACGGCCTTGGATAACTACACTGGGAAAAACGGCAGAAAATGCGGTAAATGTGGTTTCTATTCCACGATTATAAGTTTCTGGATAGATTTTCTGGGGCGAAGCATGTCCATTAGAAAGGAGAAGATACAAAAACTGCTAAGTGATCCTTATGCCCGAAGAGCCATTTTAACTATTACCCGGACCTTTCGTCACATCGGGATAAGGAAGCCTTTGTCGATCTATGCTCCGTTTCTTGTTGTTTGGGATTTTACCCATAAATGCAATTTGCTTTGCAGGCATTGCTACTCTAATGCAGGTTCAGGCAAGACTTCAGAAGAAGAGTTGACCACAGATGAAGCTTTGGACGTGGTAAACCAACTAGCAGATTTTGGAGTAACTGCTCTTGCTTTTTCTGGTGGGGAACCCTTGGCCAGAACAGACTTTTTTGAAGTCGCAAAACAAGCCACTAAACGAGGTTTGTATGTTTCAGTAGCGACAAATGGAACATTGCTAAACAAAGAGATGGTTAGAAGATTGAAGAAGGCCCGTATAAACTATGTCGAAGTAAGCATAGATGGGGCCAAAGCTGAAACACATGATGAGTTCAGGGGAGTCTCAGGGGCGTTTCAGGGGGCTGTTGAGGGATTGAAAAACTGTATTGAAGAAAACTTGTGTGCTTGTGTTGCAACTACTGCTACCAAGAGTAACCTTAAAGAAATCCCTGAAGTTTTGAACATGGCCAAAGAAATCGGAGTGGAACGATTCACATATTTCAATTTTATTCCTACCGGCCGCGGAAAACAATTCCACTCATTGGATCTTCCCCCTGAGGAAAGAGAAAAATTGTTGATCTTTTTGCTCAATAAAATCCTAAATGGGTTTGGAGTTACAATCTTGACAACCGCGCCTCAACTAGCAAGAGTTGCTTTGCAGCAGCAAGGAACGAAAGGAGAAATTGCCATGTCACTTGCACATATGCAAACGGCAAAAATTGGAAAAGGCGCAGTTGCCCTAGCTGACTTCGTCGGTGGCTGTGGCGCTGGAAGACTTTACTGTTCAATTTCTCCTGGGGGGGATGTTCATCCATGCGTCTTTCTCCCGATTAAAGTTGGAAACTTGCGAAAAAAACAATTCAAAGACATATGGCAAAATTCAGAAGATTTCAAAATTTTGAGGGTTAGGGCAAACCTAAAAGGTGCTTGCGGAGAATGTGATTTTAGACTTGTTTGCGGCGGATGTCGCGCAAGAGCTTTTGCGTATCATGGTGACTACCTAGCCTCAGACGTAGGTTGTCTTCATGCAAAAAAAATGAGTCGTTCACCGGAATGAGACAGATTAAGGTTAAGATTACAGAAATCCAAGGAAACATCCCCAGAGCGCTAAAACAATCTCTGGAAGATTTTCCTCTCCGAAAAAAAAGAAGAATCTTCTTGAAGCCAAATATATGTACTCCTGAGTATTCACCAGGGGCCGTCACTACTCCTGCTTTGTTAGCCGAGTTGGTTTGCCTTCTCCGTGACCAGGCTGAAGAAGTGATGGTTGGAGAATCTGACATTTATAACTGCCCATGTAAACGTGCATTCAAAGAAACTGGAATAGAAACTGCTGTTAAAAAAGCGGGTGGAAAAATAGTTAATTTATCCGAGGACAGTGTTGTTAGAGTAAAAATTAGAAACTCTAAACTAAAAGAGCTATTTTTGCCAAAAACATTGCTGGATGCGGATTGTGTGATTGATGTGCCAGTGATGAAGACTCATGAATACAAAATCTACAGTGGGGCCCTAAAGAACATGTTTGGGTGCATTCCCGATTCTCGGCGCATTTTCCTACATCCTCACCTGGACGAGGTTTTGTTTCAGCTTTATAAAATTCTCAAGCCCGAATTGACAATAATGGATGCTATCGTAGCTATGGAGGGGACTGGCCCGACCAAAGGTAAACCAGTTGAAATGGGATTAGTGCTTACAAGCAATGATGCTTTAGCTCTTGATCTTACTGCAACTGAGCTAATGGGTATAAACTGGAAAACGATTGACTACCTCAATTACATTGCTCAGAAAGCAGAAATTGGAAATGAACAGATCGAAGTAACTGGCTGCAAAGTTTCTGATTTCAAACGTGAGTTTGAGCTTCCAAGAGTAGATCTAGCGGTGGCGGCTCAAAAACAAGTCTTTCAGCGTCCGCTACTAACGAAAGTTTTCTTCGGCTCAAAAGACGTAGTCAAACTCCTGAAAGGAGCAACCATAGCCTACAGAAAGCTAAGGAGAGAACAAAGCTAGTTCAGAGCTTCTCTGTAAACTCGGAGAACCTTCTTGACAATAAGGCGCCAATCAAATCTTTCTTCGATGGTTTTTCTCCCAGCTAACCCCATTACTGCTGCTTCTTTGGGATTATCCAGAAAACGTAGAATCCTATTTGCCAATTGATTTGAATTGAACGGTTCAACTAGGAAGCCATTAACACCATCTTCAATGATTTCAGGTATTCCTCCAACGTTTGTTGTTACGACGGGTAAGCCAGTTGACATGGCTTCCAATATTGCAAAGGGAAGGTTTTCATAAAAAGTTGAAAATGCAAAGATGTCTGCCGCTTGGTAGAGTTGGGGTAGTTTTTCATCAGGGAAATAACCTGTGAAAACTATGTTCTTTTCCACCCCAAGTTTTTCAGCGTGAGAAATAAGTTTCTTCAATTCATTGCTGAGCCCTTTTCCAGATATCATAAGTTTTGCTTTCTTGAACTTCTTAACCACTGCAGGCATACTCTCTATTAGAGTGAACAAGCCTTTCCTGCTGTACAATCGGCCAACGTACAAAATGGTTTTGTCTTCAGGATCCAAACCTAGCACTTCTTTGGCTTTTAGCTTGTTTATTGTTGGCTTGAATTTTTCAATGTCAACACCGTTATGGATCACTCGAATCTTATCTTGTTTAACTCGGTAATACTTTAGCAACTCTCTTTTGGTGTATTCGCTAACAGCGATTATTTTATTTGAGCGTTCAAGCATTCTGTTTTCGAAAATACGCAGGAACCAGTTGAAACTAACCATGAACTTCTCATTTGAGTTGAGTCTCATGTACGGTTCTCTCTTAATGGCTTCAGCTTCTCCTTTCCAAGTGGAATGGACAGTAGACACAAGCGTTTTTCCGAATTCAGAAGGAACAGCAAAATCCTGAACGAGCGGAAGATTCACATGAGTTATGTCTACATCCGAGCTTTCCCTGGATTTGCCTAGCTTTCTAAAGGTGTATCCGGCAAAAAGAAAGGATTTGATAATCGGCACATTGAAGCTTCTTAGAAATGAAACAGACAGTTGATTATTGACTCTTACATCCTTGCTTTGGCGATACCCTGTTACGATGTAGACTGCGTAGCCTTTTCTCATTAATTCGTTGGCTAAGTAGTAGACATAGGATCCTGTTCCCCCTGATAGCGGAAGATACTCTGGAGATATAAAGCAAACTTTAGTCAGTCTCTTTCACCTGGCTCTTTCCGGTAACAAAATTGAGGCTAGTGATTGTGGCTCCTGTCAACCACGCAGTGACTCTGATGAAATAGATTGCAGTTAACAAAACTGCTGTTTTATCATTATATTCTTTTGATATTTTAATAGCAGAGAATAGGTAGTAGCAGAACAGGAGCATTAGAATCCCGGCTGAAACGTACCATAGAGCCCTTAAAGTCCTCGAAAGTCCGAAAACAAAAAGGAGAATAGAAGATAGTAACAGCGCGGGTTGAATGTTAAGGGTGAAATCAGTTATTTTGTCGCCTTTGATCAACTTTGAGTGTTTGAAATAGAGTTTGAGAGTGTTTTTTCCATATTGCATTTGCTGTCTAAAGTATTCGGTTGGGTTTTGTCTGTTGAAATGGAAACATTTAGTACTTGGATCGAAAACTATCTTGTAGCCTCTGCTTGTGATTCTAAATCCTAAATCAGTATCATATTGAGAGGGCAAGTTCTCGTCGAAACCGCCGACTTCTTCGATGACCTTCTTTTTCATCAAAAGGTTCATAGTGGCGATTCGAGAGGCGTACTTGTTCATTCGACTGTATCGATATTTGATGTCGTACCCTATGCTTCGTGACCATATATTTTCAGTGTTCCATGTCTCAATTCCCCCTGAGACTCCGGCAACCTTGGGATTGGTTAGATGGGGCAGAAGCTTTTTCAACCATTCTTTTTCAACCTTAGCATCGGCATCAACGAAACCGATCACTGCAGAACTTGTATTTTTCATCGCGTAATTGTATGCAGCGGGGGCATTAAGGTCGGTCGGTAAGATCTTGACATTATATTTTTTCGCTATTTCTAGGGTTTTATCCATGGAGCCTCCATCAGCCAAGATAACCTCAATAGATTCCTTTGAGTATTCTAGTTCCTGGATGGCTTCCAGGCAAGCAGCGATGGTTAATTGGTTATTGAGTGTTGCAACGATTATAGTAATCTTAGGATGGGGTGCACTCTTCATTAGAAGTTGCAACTCCTAATACGCGCTGTTACTATTGATAGCAATATTTTCAAGCCGTCCACAAAGGGATCCAACTGGCTTTTTCCATAAGTTCTTTGTTCAAAGCTCACAGGGACTTCTTCAACTCTAAAACCCCTTGCCAATGTTTTAACGAGCATTTCTGACTCTATCTCATACCCGCTGGATCTTAGGGTCATACCTTCAAGAACTTTTGATTTCATCGCCCGGTAGCCTGACTGAGAGTCAGAAATCACCTTGCGGGTTAGAACTTTGATTAGCATATTGAATATTTGAAGACCAGCTTGGTTCATAGCCCTAGTCGAATTCGGTTTATTCATCAAGTATCTAGAGCCAATCACTAGATCAGCTTGGTTTTTCAGCAAAGGACTCAGTAGACGAGGAAGCTCCTCAGGGCGATGAGATCCATCCGAATCTATCGTAGCTACTATCTCCCCCATAGCTTTTCCCAGACCAGCCCTTAGAGCATAGCCTTTGCCCATGTGTTTTCTCAAAGAGTAAAGCTTGATCGGGTGGTTTTTTAAAACTTCCAGAGATTCATCCTCTGAGCAATCATCAACAATTATGATTTCATATTCAAAACCTAGCCGGTTCAAAGTATTTATCAGGCGTTCAACAACTTGGGCTACTGTTGGAGCTTCATTGAAGACGGGGATTACGGCAGAAAGCAGCATGTCATCTTTTCCTTTCATAAGGATGCTGAACTGAAGAATTTATAAACTTTGGTTGTTGGTTCCATCAGACATTTATTAGAGCTTCGGTTGATGTAATAAATGGAAAACGCAATGTTAACAGCCCAACCAGATAGAAAAATGTGGTTTTCAATGTGGTTCTTAGGTTCAATAGTTACTTTTGGGTTAGGTTTCTTTCCTTTGTTCCACAGTTCGATTGAAAGAAGAAATCAACATTTCTTGCGGCAGGAAAAACTGGAGAGCCAACTCATTAAGAATCGCAATATTCGAAAATCTGAAGTAGGATTATCCCTGAAAAGTCTTCCAAGGAGAAATGCAAGAGCATGGGCAGGGTCTATTGTTTTGATTGTTCCAGCGTTCTTAATAGCTTACCATCTTTCAAGAGATCTGCGACTTCACGAAAAACACCAAGAGCTTTTCCTAAGCAAGTTCTTTCCAGAAATAAGATATGCTCCTCAAAATATAGCCGTTGAAAAATACTTGCTAATCACTTTGTTAACACTGGGGTTTGGGTTAGTTTACTGGCTTTACAAAGTTTTCAATTTTTACAATAGCCATTTCAAAGAACACATGATGATCGAAGAGGAGATAAAGAGGTTAATGGAGAAAAGAGGCCTTGATTAATTCCATCAATAAGAGACGATTTCGAAGTCACGGAGGAGATGTGTGGGGTTTTTCAAGAAGGTACAACGTCCCGGTAGAAAAGGTACTCGATTATAGCGCACCCATTAATTTTCTGGGCGGTGCCCCAAAGATCGTTGAAACTATTAGAACGAACGCTGAACTGATCAGATTTTATCCTGATCCTAATCCTAAGGAATTGAAGCAACAAATTGCGGATTACATTGGGGGGGTGGAGCCTGAAAACATAGTCATTGGAAATGGTTCGATTGAACTTATATATTTAATCACTGAGG
>DAOVIH010000065.1 GCA_030673805.1 Candidatus Bathyarchaeota archaeon
CGTCCTCCATGGGCATGTGTGATATTCTGGACATGGCTAGGATTAGTTTCATGACCAAGTTGTCGTTGAATGCTGTTAGGTCCAAGGTGATTTCGGAGTCGCGCAGGTTGTATTCCGCAAGTTCAGTGTAGCTTAGTTGTGAAATTGATTTTTCGTGCTCTATTTTTGGGAGATCTAGCAGTGCAGTGCCGACTGAGTTGAGAGTTATATCTCGGTATTTGTTACCGAAGGCGTAGATTTGGATTGACCTGTTAAAGAAGAACTTGTAGAGGTCTATGTGAACGCCGTGACTGAAACGAGATACTCTTCGTCCAACTTGTATGGGAATCTGGCTTCGTTCAAAATTGAAGTGGTTCCTAGCACGATTATACAGGTAAGGCAGGTCGAAATCGTCGCCATTAAAGGTTAAAACAAAAGGATACTCCCGAAGAGCATCAAAGAGTTTCTGAAGCAACTCTTTTTCATCATCAAAATATGTGACAATCGCATCCGAAGGCAGTTTTTTGTCGCCTTCCTCTATACCCTTCCGATTTAGAATGAAGAGCTGTTTTTTTCTGTCTGACCCAAACAATGCCACACAAACAACAGGGTGAGCAGCCACTTGAGGATCAGGAACACGCGTTGCAATTGGCGAACTCACCTCAATGTCAAGGCCGACTCTACGAAAATCGGGAACCGGAGATTCTAGCAGACGCGCCCACGTTTCTACGCTTTCCAGAAACTCTTTTTCCACGTCAGGGAATAGGCTCAAGATTTTTTCTACAGTGTCTTTTGATGCCGTCTGCTGTACGGGGACTAGGTTGCCTTTCTGAATTTTGTACAGCATGCCTGGAGCTAGGTTGTTATCGTAGATGTAGGATTGGTAATAGCGGATGTAGGATTCCCAGACTTTGGGAGGTTCCTCAAATCCAGTTAATTTTTGGTAATCTTCTGGGATTATGTCTCGCATGCAGCCGCTTTGGCGACCGCCTATAGCCAGCGGGTCTTTAGTCACAACCTTTGTTACGGTTACCTGCTTGTCAAGAAGAGGATCAAACTTTTCAACGGTTTCGAAGTGGTCAAAGCCAGAATGGCCTGTTACGCGTCTGAGTTTCTCAAGCTCCTCAATAGGAAGACTTGTAAGACAGTAGGGCTTGTGACCGGTATTATCATCCCAGAAGTAGATTTTTTGGGACACAGGTTCATACAGTTTGAGGCTTGCGAGCTGTTTTTTGCCGTTGTACATGACGGATACAAGATATGAGGGGGGCAGGTCTTCTGGAAAATCATGATAATCAACTGTTTTCGTTTCTGATGCTACTTTCTTTTTAGGCGAAGGATATTCTGTCGGCTTCTTTTCAGGCAATGGTTCGGGCGTGGGCGATGGAGTCGGCTTCTTTTTTTGTCTTTCCGGAATACCAAATAAGTCAAGTTGGCTCTGTGCAGTCATTTTGTTTGTGCCTGTTAAGAGTATATTTCTGTGCCCACTAAAAAAATCTCTGATTCAACTTTTTAGGGTCTTACGCATTCAGCTTTGGCTCTGAAGGGACGCTTCCGCTTGGGTCGGCTATGTTTGTGACAGCGCTTAACGCAGACCATTATGCCCTGCTGAATCTCAAAAACACAACCACAAAGATCTGTTTGCGTCTCAGCCAACTTGTAATCCCCATTCTTTTTCTACTGGATTGGACACGCATATAAATGGTTCCAGAAATGCTTTATTCATTATTTTTTTCCTCCTTTTTTGGAGAAGTTACTTGACAAAAGGAATCGACCTCCAGATCAACCCAGACACAAAAGACGCGACTACATATTAGGAGACTAATCCTAGGATAAATCTAATATTATTAAATTCTGTTTAATTTTGATTAATCGTATTAAGAATTATTGTTAGGTCCCTGATCTAGTCTGGATCAAGTCATCGATGGTGATATCACCACTGTGTTTTTGCAAAACTCCCCTTTTTTGGGGTTAAATTTTAACTTTTTATAGTATTCCCTGCGTGTTTGGAACTTTACGTAGGTAATTTTTTTGTTGACACTGATTTTACCTAGGTAATTTTGGGGTAAAATTAAAATAAAACATATGTTCAAAACATTTTAAGACGGTTCATTTGGGGGGTAATAAAAGCGAGTTTCTTTTTAGATCCGCCTGTGCTTCTATTCTTGGGTGTAATCATATACTATTTTTCAAAGAGGTTGAAGTGGAGCCTTCGCACGACAGCAATCTTGATGGGGCTTGTTTCTTTTGGTTTTTTTATGGGTGGAAGCGCCCTTCTCTATTTGGATGTGCTAGGTTGGCCCTTGCCTCCAACATCAGGCTCAATTTGGATGTTTCACACGGACTTCACAGGAATCGCGAAGACTGATGTCAACGTTGCGATTTCCGTTTTAATGCTTCTCCTCTACCCCCTATGGCATCTAGGAGGATACATGTTGGCTCTCCGCTTAGACCAAGGGTCTTTTCTTTGGCGTATGGTTTCTTTCAAAGATGTAAAGAGTCGAAGGGGTAGACCATTAACGAAAATCTCAGTGCAAAGGGGTTCTTCACCACGTGAAAACACAAGAAAGGCCATCGAGAGTATAGGAGGCATGGACAAATATGTTAAGAGAGGCGACAAAGTCCTGCTAAAGGCGAACATATGCGGTGGAAACCACCACATTCGTGGTTCATTTACCAGCCTTGAAGTGGTAGACGAACTCATCAAAATGATTCAAGAGATAGGCGCCAGACCTTCCCTGATCGACTCTGACATGATCTGGACCAAATTTGATCCAATATCCAAAGCAGAAGGATATACGGAATATGCCCAAAAAACAAACATTCCGCTCATAAACCTCGCGAAAACAGACATGATTCGATTCAATTTCGGCGAAGAAAGTGCTATCGGTATTGTCCCAGTATCCAAAGAAATGATTGAAGCAGACGTCATAATTTCGGTTGCGACAATGAAAACGCATCTTCTCACAAACGTGACACTCGCGATGAAAAACATGTACGGGTGTTTTCCCGAAGAGAACAAAGCAAAATACCACAGGTTTGGGATAGAAAACGTGGTTTTCGAAGTCAACAAAGCTTTCACCCCTAATCTAAGCATAATTGATGGGTCAATCGGAGGTGAAGCCTTCGGACCTCTATCATCCAAACCAGTGGACTTTGAAACCATAATAGCCTCAAATGATGTTGTCGCAGCCGACTCCGTGGCTTGCCAACTCATGGGGTATGATCCCCTTGAAGTCAAACATGTGAAATTGGCTCACGATGCAAGTTTAGGTGATGCCAAGGTGACTTTTGACATCTCTACCCTTCCATACTCGCATGAAAAAGACAAAAACTGGGAGAAACCCGATCCTGTTGTCACAGAATTCTATGAAGCCATCGTTGAAGCCTTTCTTCACGTTCCCGGAATGCAGGGATTCTTTGATATAGCTGCAGATTTCGTGCTTTTTGGCCTTGCCACTCTACCAGTCTTCCGTGATGTTACTCCCGAAGTCGAGAGGGCACTAAACAAAGTTCTATCAGATATCCTCAGATCAATCTCAGAGAGCGGAGTAAACATTAGCAAATGGACAGAAGAAAACGCCAAGAAAATGCAAGACTTCATCAATAGTGCAGGAGGACCATAGGATATGCGGGCCAATCTTTTTCTAGCCACGATCTTTGCAGTTTTTGGATTTCTTTTGAGTTGCCTTTTCTTCATCTTCATTAACATCCAAATCCCCTTCGAACCGTTGGCAACATGGTCCGAACTTCCCTATGCCAACATGTTTCAGTATGCAGGACTAGTCTGTTCATTGGGAGCCATCATCTATCTCTTGATGGAGAGATTAGAAAGCAATGATTAACAAGAAAAATTTTTTAATAATCGCTATTTTAGTCTTGTTTAATCTTGTGGCTTTCCTTTGGGGAGAATACCATACTTTAATGCCAATATTCTACATAGCCGGGTTCATTGGCATTTCGATAATCAGTTTTTGGCTGGGTAACAAACTAGAGACCAAGGATCTATTTGTCTTGGCAGTATCAGCCACTTTATTATCATTTGTAGATGAATATGCCCACACCTCAGTCGGCAACTTAGCTTATTTTGATCAAGCCGTTCCTTCGCCGCTCACCGTTTTCGGCTGGAGTGTATTCATGATTTTCCTAGTAGGTATAACTAGGCTTATTGTGAAAACTCAGTCATTGCAGACAGTGAACAATAAGATATTGAGAACATTGCCTGTGATAGTATCGCTGATATTAATATTGGTAGTCACGGTGCTGCAAGATTATCTAAGCGTCTTTAACTGGGTCTTAGTTTTGGTTTATTTGTTTTTGTTCGTAGCAAGCTTCTACTACACTTATGTTCATCCACTGAAATGGAACCTTTTCTTGATGATAACTAGCTTGATTTTGGGTCTCTGCATGGAATATGTCGGTGGTTTGGAAGGGCTTTGGACTTTTCGTTTCAACGATCCAATCTCACTTCTAATATTATTCAGTTGGCCCCTCAGAATATGGGCAGTCAACGCTCTCTGCTTCGCTTTTGACGTTGATTTCAGCAAGAATTAGGAGAAGAATAAAATAATTCCAGCAGAAGAATTGGATGCGAAAAAAAGCATAATAGTAGTTGCAGATACGCATTTTGGGCTGAAAAAGAAAAAACAGAATTGCGATCCCAACGCCTTTTCGGATTTTCTTGATTGGGTTGTATCGTTAGAACAAAAAGGAAAGGATGAATTGAATTTGGGACATTGGAGCCTTGAAGACGAAAAAATGATCGTTAAACCCCCTGAGAAAATGGTTTTTCTTGGCGACATACTTGAATTATGGGATACAACCAAAGAGTCAGTTGATGTGTGCAGCAGGTCCATTGTTCAGACTCTTTCAAAGTTGACTTGCGAAAAAATCTATGTGCTGGGGAACCATGACCATGAGCTAGTCGAAATCTCGGGTAAATATCCGCTCGGTCGATCTAGTATCAATATTGTGGAAGGTGAATATGCCACTTGTAAAGGAGACAAGAAATTAATGTTCTTGCATGGTCATCAATTTGACAAGCTTTTTGCGCTGCCCTCATGGCGGATTATGCCTATTTTCAATAAGGTAGCAACGGTGTTCGGTAATTACACATGGCTTTTTGTTGTTCTGTTTGCAATTAATATTGCAATGCTGATCTCACTCGGATTTGGTGGATTAGCAGATTGGATTACTCTGATTTCACTGGGGGCAATATCGATTCCTTTCTTGGTGGTAAAATTTGGGAGGGATATTTGGAACCGTTTAAAAACAACAAAATACAAGCCTGAAGAGGCTGAAGATAGGGTGGAAAAATGGTGGAATAACATCTCAAAACCAGAGGATGAAGAAGAAGTGAATGTTATATATGGACACACCCATTCAATGGGCTTTCGGAGCATGAATGTAGGAAAAAACAATTTAACTTTATTCAATCTTCCCTCGTGGATAACTGATCAAAACAAGAAGGCTGGAGTTTCACTAGAGAATGTTTTCCGGCACGGGTTCCTTTACATAGATGAAGAAAAAATAGAGTTCTTCGGATGGGATACTCGAAAGAAAAGGCCCTTTTTTGTTCCAAAAAATCTTGTGCAAGAAAGACAACAGAGCGATTTGAGTGTATTTGTGACTCAACAAGCTTACGGAGAACTTTTACAAATAGGCTGGCCTCCAGAGCTAATTGAAAAATGGTTCAGGATTAGTTTCTCAGAGAGTTGTCTTATCTAGCCACGAAGCCTTCAGTAATCTTATCCATTAAC
>DAOVIH010000054.1 GCA_030673805.1 Candidatus Bathyarchaeota archaeon
CAGCTTCAATCTTCCTAACTACTGACGCTTTTTCTTTTATTTTCTTTCCGAGTTCTTTCTGGGATAATCCCTGGTTCTCTCTTACTTTTCTTATCTTTGAGCCATAATCTTCTACCAATTCTTGGTTGGGATCCAATTGAGCTTCTGAAGGTTTCTTCTGGGTTCTTCTTGGAACAAAACCCACAGTCGCTTTTCTATTATCCTGTCCGTGTTTAGTCTCCTCTTCCCATATTATTCTTCCCAGCTTAGCACATTCATTACACGCCATTAACTTAGCTCCCTCGATCTCGACTTTAGTTGGGCTACCGCGGATTGTGCGCCCGCAAACTTCACATCGCAAAACTTCTTCACCTAGAGTGTTTTTTATTATTTGGTTGTGTTTATAGTTGTCGAATCAATCAAAGATCTATTCCCTGGTGGCAAAAGGTGAGAGACGAACTGAGACGTGTAAGAAGTATCGCGGATTATCAATTCGGAAAAGGTGTGGGCAGTAGACTTTTTCCGGAAAACGTGGAAATTTTGTGTTCCAAATCAACTGGTCGAATAAGATATGTGAATCATGAAGGAAAACGGCTTGCTACTCTTCGTCCCACGGATGGTTTTTTGTCTCTAAGTATCAGAGCAGCAAAATCCATAGTTGAATCATCCGTTTCTTTGGAATGCATTGTCAGAGTTCGAAGTGATGTGGCAAAATTCGTGGCTGAAGGAAGTGATGTTTTCGCAGGGCACGTAGTTGCAGCTGAAGACGGAATCCGTCCGAAAGACGAAGTCATAGTAGTTGATGAATCTAACCAGGTTCTAGCGATTGGACGAGCCCTTCTTTCTGCTTCAGAGATGAAGGCATTTGAAGTCGGAGTCGCGGTCAAAGTCAGGCATGGTCGCAAAAAACAAGGTTAAGTATATGAACTCCTGCAGCAAAATAATCTGTTGATGTGAATCTTATGCCTAGACGCGTGAATCCCCGTGAAGCCAAACGTATGATGCAGCGCATGGGTATGAACATGAACGCTCTTTCAAACGTTGAAGAGGTCATTATCAAAACTGCCGAAAAACAAATCATAATTGAACAGCCTGAAGTTTCAATTTTAGACATGCAAGGACAAAAAATCTTCCAAGTTGTAGGCGGAGAAATTACCGAGACAACCGAAAAGACGTCCTCTGTTTCGGTTACTCCCAAAGAGGACATAAAACTAGTGGCTGATCAGACAGGCAAAAGTTTGGAGGAGGCCAAAAGCGCCTTGAAAGAATGCGACGGCGATCTTGCAAAAGCTATACTTCTGCTTCAATCATAACTCACTCCTATGAGAGCTTACCCTTCATGGGGTGGCTTAAGAATTGGTGTCAGTGCACAGAATGATGATTGGGAATCCAAACATAATTGTGGTTGGTCATCTATCCATAGACAATATATTCCTGCCCGGCAAGTCTTCTCCAATTGTAGTTTTGGGAGGGTCTGTGGCCTACGTTTCCCTTGCAGTCAAACGTTTGGGTGGTTATGCTTCGATAGTTTCAAAGATCGGGAGAGATTTTCCCGAGGCTTGTATCTGGTTGCTTCGGAATGAAGGGATCAACTTGTCAGGAATAGTGAAGGTTAAACACGAACTTACAACGAGTTTTGAACTCAAATATAGCGAAGATCTGATGAGGCGAACCCTTAAACTCAAAAACAGAGCATCCCAAATTGAGTTAAATGATTCAGCGAAATCCCTCCAAGCTGACGCTGTTCATGTAGCGTCAATAGATGACGAAATTACTTATGAAACTGTTGAGAACTTAAAAAGTCGTGTTGACACTCTGTCTTTGGACCCTCAAGGCTTAGTGAGAAGCTTTGACAAATACGGTAGCGTCATTAATTGTCCTCCAACCGATAAACGAATGTTGTCCCTCGCAAACATCTACAAATCTTCTCTGGACGAGATTCAAACTTTAACGAGCAAATCCACCGTTAACTCAGCAATAGCTGCTATTCACGACTTCGGAGTTGAAGTGGTAATCGTTACTCTGGGTTCAAGAGGGGCCCTCCTCTCTTTTGAGAACACACAGCATAGAATTCCTCCATTCACCACTGCAAAGGTGGTTGATCCAACAGGGGCCGGAGACGTCTTTGTTGGTGCTTTCCTTACTGAATTTCTTCTTAAGAAAGATCCATTATGGTGTGCGTATGTCGCCTCTGCAACAGCTTCGCTGGTTGTTGAAAGTGCAGGACCCATGTTTCTAGGCACAAAAGAAGAGATTTATCGGAGAGCTAACTTCCTTTATGAAAAAGAAATTAAGTCATAGCAACTATTATATTGCAGAAAAAGACGAAAGAGGCGAACACTATTGGGACGAGTGGACAAGGGAATCGAATGTAGCGTATCTAGGTGCCATAGCGATGCAGCTCGTTCTCTATCAACTGAAAAAGCTGAATCAGCTGGGTTAACTGTAAAGACCGGAGAGAAACGCGCTTATCTATGCAAAGAACACTATAAAGAGTTCAAGAAGAAGACGAAGAAAGACAAGCAGGTTGATAAATGGCGACATGGCGTTTGAGGCGGATGACTTTTTATGCGAATACTGCAACTGCACACCAACTACATAATCTTCACACCTATTAAAAAAGAAATCAAAATTGCTGAGGACTCTGATAAGAAAGAAACTCGCATAGATGAAGCTGTAGTATTGTTCACAGCTGTCGAAGAAGGCGACAATTTGAAGGTGGCCCAACAGGCCATTGATGATTTGCGAATATTCCTCAAGAAAGTGAAAGTGAATAGAATTCTAATCTACCCTTTTGCCCACTTAAGCAGTAATTTGGCAAAACCACCTGTTGCCCTTAAGATTACTAAAAGCATGGAAGCCTACGCTAATCAATTAGGGATCGAGTCACATCGAGCTCCTTTTGGCTGGACCAAACAGTTCACAATATCAATAAAGGGCCATCCTTTGGCCGAGCAAGCTCGATCATATACTCCCCTCGCTTTAGAGGGAATAACTGAAAAAGAGGAAAAGTTATCCAAAGCATTGAAAGCTGAGGATAAACTGGAGTCTTTTTGGGGAATTCTCGAGGCAGATGGAAAACTGGTTTCAGTTAAAGATTTTGATTTTGGAGCTCATAAAAACCTATTGAAATTCACAAATTACGAGATAAAAAAAGTTAGAGCTAGTCAACAAATGCCTCCTCACGTACTTCTGATGAAAAGGCTAGAAATAGCTGATTATGAATTTGGAAGTGACCCCGGAAACCTTCGGTGGTATCCAAAAGGTCGTCTTATCAAGTCCTTGCTCGAACACCTAGTTACGTTAAAAATGATAAAGTACGGAGCAATGGAAGTTGAAACCCCCGTAATGTACGATTTCAATCATCCAAGCCTGGCAGATTATCTAAACCGTTTTCCAGCCAGACAGTACCTGTTGAAAACAGAAGACAAAGAACTCTTTCTCCGTTTCTCAGCCTGCTTTGGGCAATTCTTAATGGCCCACGACACCCAATTCTCTTACAAACACTTACCAGCTAAACTCTACGAACTTACCCGCTACAGTTTTAGACGTGAAAAAAGCGGGGAAGTTGTCGGTCTACGACGTCTAAGAGCCTTCACAATGCCTGATTGCCATGCTTTCTGTGCCGATTTAGACCAAGCCAAAAGTGAATTTATCACCCGTTTCAAACTATCTATGGAAGTCCTAAATGAAATCGGTTTATCAAAGGAGGATTATGAGGTAGCTTTGCGTTTCACTAAAGACTTTTATGATTCAAACAAGGCTTTCGTTGAAAGCCTAGCCCATTTGCTTGGCAAACCTCTCTTAACAGAAATGTGGACAGAACGCTTTTTCTATTTCATACTAAAATGGGATTTCAACTTCGTTGATAATCAGGAAAAAGCTGCAGCACTTTCAACAGATCAAATAGATGTTGAAAACGCACAGAGATACGACATAACCTACGTTAACGAAAAAAACGAGAAAAAACACCCCCTAATCTTACATTGTTCTCCAAGCGGAGCAATTGAAAGATGTATTTATGCGCTGTTAGAAAAGGCATACAAAGAACACCTACTTGGCAAATTACCTATGCTCCCCTTATGGCTCTCACCTACTCAAGTACGCCTAATTCCGATCTCTAGCAAGTACATAGAGACGGTGGAAGAACTCGCTATTAAATTGGAGGCACACTGTATACGCGTAGATATTGATGACCGCGCATCTACACTTCAGAAACGGGTTAGAGACGCCGAAAAGGAATGGATCCCCTACATAGTGGTCGTGGGTCAGCGAGAAATCGCGTCTGGTGTTCTTCCTGTTCGGAACCGGAAAGCTTCAGGTGAAATCATAAAGATGAATGTAGACGCTCTAATGAGTAACATTAGAAATGAACTTGGAACCAAGCCTTTCAAACCTCTTCCCTTACCCCGAAAACTTTCTAAAAGACCCCAATTCTACGGCTAAATTACTAAGCTATCTGCTTTCCCCAAAAAACATATCAAACATAGAATCCATAAGAAACTAGGCAATTTGGGAGGCTGAATCGTTGAAAAGTGAACTCCTAGTCTATATTGATGGAAAGTATTATCCAAAATCACAAGCAAAAATCTCTGTTTATGATCACGGTCTTCTATATGGAGATGGTGTATTTGAAGGAATCCGAGCTTACAACGGAGTAGTTTTCAAGCTCGAAGAACACATCGACAGGCTCTTTCAATCGGCCCATACTATTATGATGAATATTCCACTAAGCAAAGAACAGATACTACAAGCAGTACTTGAGACCCTAAGGAAAAACAAGCTAACCGACGCTTATATCCGTTTGGTGGTTACAAGGGGAATAGGCGACTTGGGTTTGGATCCCAGAAAATGTCCTAGACCCTCAATAATTGTAATAACTGATTCTATTTCATTGCATGCAGGGGAAGCTAAGTCGAAAGGCATAACAACAATGCTTACGTGGGTTAAGAGAAACCCCGTGGATTCAACATCTCATGAGGTAAAATCTCTCAACTATCTAAACAGCATATTGGCAAGGATGGAGGCAAACATTAGTGGTTTTGACGAAGCCATTTGTCTCGAGAAGAATGGTTTCGTAGCTGAGGGTGTGGGTGAGAATCTGTTTATCGTCAAGAATGGTGAAATCTTTACTCCTCCAAGCTCTGCAGGCATTTTGTCGGGGATAACTTCAAAAGTTGTGGCTAGGATTGCCAAAGATTTGGGGTATAACGTCGCAGAAACCAACATTACACCTCACCAGCTTTTCAATTCAGATGAAGTCTTTTTCACAGGGACTGCTGTGGAAATGGTGCCTATTCGAGAAGTGAACAGACGGCAAATCGGCACTGGGAGCCCCGGTCCAGTTACAAAGAGGCTTATGGCAGCTTTTAGAAAGGTCGTTCGCGATCCAAGGGAAGGTGTGCTGGTTAATCCATAAGGCAGTTGCCTTCAACAACCTTTGTTCACTTTCTTTTTTCCATGAACCGTTCAATTTCGTTAAATGCCTGTTCCAGTGTTTCAATTGGTGGCAGAAAAACTGCTCTGAAATGTCCCCCGCCAAAAATCGGGTCGAAGCCTGAGCCGTGCACCACGAGAACCCCTGTTTCTCTTAAAAGTTCAAAAGTGAATTCTTTGTCTGTTTTCCAAGTTGATCCTACAGCCTGAACCTTTGGAAAGATGTAGAATGCCCCCTCAGGTTCTGTGCTGCTCAATCCTTCGATTTGGTTCAATCTTTGGTGAGCATAATCTCTCCTTACTTTTAGCTTTTCAACTAAATCCTGAACGTGGTCTTGTGGTCCGTTAAGAGCTGCTACCCCTGCTTTCTGTACTGGGGTGTTGGCGCAAATCCTTATTCTGCACTCTTTTTCAACGCTTTCCTTAAGTTGTTGAAGTTGTTCTCCGTCGTCGCAAAAATACAAGTAGCCAAGTCTCCATCCTGTCATCATATGGGTCTTAGAGAACCCATTTAGACCAATTACTGGGATGTCTTTGGCCAAGTGCGCCAGGCTCACGAACCTCTTATCGTAGGTTATTTGGTCATAAATCTCATCTGACAAGACTGGGAGACTGTGTTCCCCAGCCAAATCTAGTATTTGCTTTAAAACCTTTTCCTCATATAGCGCACCACATGGATTGTTCGGATTGATAACTACTATCCCGCGGGTTTTCTTGGAGATTTTTTCTCTCAAGTCGTCAATATTAGGCTGCCACCTGTTATCTTCGACAGTCTCATACATTATTGGGGTCCCACCATAGAACTTAGAATAGGAGACATATGGAGAATACGCTGGCCCAGGAAGCAGAATTTCCTCCCCTTCCTCCAAGAAAGCACCTAACAACATCTGTATTCCTTCGGAAACACCTGAAGTGATCAAAATACTATCGGCTGATACATCTACGCCGTTAATCTTTCTTTCTTTTTCAGCTATAGCCTGCCTTAGCAGGGCTAGTCCTTCCGAAGGCGAATAATAATTCTCTTGTTCTTCAACCGCCCTACATAATGCCTTTTTGATGTGCTGGGGCGTGTGGAAGCCAAATGCAACGGGATCTCCAATGTTTAAATGAAAGATCCTTTTTTGTTTCTTCGCGAGTTCTTTTGTAAGTCGTTTTGCTAAGATGTCTACGTCGCGAATTGCATACTCGATTTTGTTCACTCTGTTAGTAACTTCCACTTTAACCACTTATTCCTCGATGGGCAGAGTTCATTTTCCAAATTAGAATAAAAAGCTTCCTGTTGCTCAAAAAAAGGAAACGTTTTCAAAGCATTAAGACAGTTTGTCCCAAAATGTTTGCAACTGGTTTCTAGTATGATCTAGCGAAGAAGACCACTCCTTCCGCTTTTTCTCCACAGCGAATGCAGTTTGTCCCTTCTTCCTCTTTTTCCAAAGGTTTCAGCCTAATTGTAGCTCCAGTTTCTTCTTTGATTTTTTCTTCGCATTCAGGGTTGCCACACCAAGAAGCCTTGATAAATCCTTTTTTGTTCTTGAGTGCCTTTTTGAATCCTTCATAATTGGCTGCTGCTGTAATTCTTTCTTCCAACTTTTTCTTTGCTCGATCATACAGACTCTTCTGGATCTCATCAAGAAGATCTATAATGGCAGCCACCGCTTCATTTTCTGCTTTTGCGGTTTTTTCATGCGTGTCCCTTCTAGCCAAAGTTACTTGTTGTTGTCTGAGATCTCTGGGGCCAATTTCAACTCTAACAGGTACTCCTTTCAGTTCCCAATGATTAAATTTCCAGCCTGGGGTGTATTCTTCTCTATCATCAAGAACAACTCTGATGTTTTTGGCTTTGAGGTTCTCAAAAACCTCTTTGGCTTTGGTTATTACTTTGGCAGAATCTGTGTTCTTGTAGGGTATTGGGACTACCACAGCTTGCACTGGAGCGACTTTTGGGGGCAACACTAATCCCTTGTTGTCGCCATGCACCATTACCACTGCACCTATTAATCGTGTGGATATTCCCCA
>DAOVIH010000060.1 GCA_030673805.1 Candidatus Bathyarchaeota archaeon
TTGATTACCTTGACAACCTTTGCTTGAAACTGCTTAAGATAAGGATCCTTGTAGAATAATTGTTCAGTTTCAGGAAGATCATCAGAGTCGATTTGGACCTTGGTCTCCACTTCCTTAGCCGAGTTTGTTGCTTGCATATGCCTATTGGCTACTATGGCATAGAATCTTTCGGGAATCACAACTTCTACGCCTTCTACCTGGGCCATCTCTTTGACAATCTCAGGTGGAAGTCCGTGAGAATCATAAAGTTCCGATAAACATTCTTCGGATATCATGGGAGTGCCTTTGGTTTTTAGCTCATTAGATATTCTCTTAACCAGTCCCTTACCTCGTTTCATTGTATCCTCGAATTTTTCTTCTTCGATTTTAACCATTTCCATTATTTCGTTCTGCATCTTCTTGATATGCGGATAGTCCCCTGACCAAAAGTTAACCTGCATGGCCATTATGTCGTATAGTTTATCGGTAATACCTAGCATCTTCAATAATCGATAGGTTCGACGAAAAACTAGTCTAGCTAAATAGCCTTCTTGGATGTTTGAAGGGACTATGCCCTCTGAAAGCATGAAGCTTAAACATTTTGTGTGATCCACAACAGTGAAGACTGACTCAATTGGAACTAGAAAGCGTTCAAGTTCTTCGCGATCAATTCCAACAAGTTGCGATACCCTGTTGCGAGCTTCAACACGGTTTGATTTTTTATCGACGCTGACTAAGCCTGAATACTTCGCGATTGAGGATAACAAAGTGTTATCAATGTTGGTTAATCCTGCCATTCCGAAAATTTTCGTAAGCAGGTTCTTGTAAACGGCATGGAAGCAACTTGGGGTTCCTTGAGAGAGCCAAGCATATCGATCTAAGCCATAGCCGGTATCCACAGTTCTTATTGGCAGTTTTACAAATTCACTGTTCAGAACCTTGTATTGCATAAAAACAAGAGTCGCTACCTCTAACCCCCGTATAATACATTCAAGATCTGGACCAGCGTTTCCACCGCCAATCCAGACGCCTTCCTTGTAAACAACTTCTTCAGACTTAACTCCCAAGACCTCTGTGACCAGTTCATGATGATAGCGTACTGTCTGGTCCTTCCAATAAACCTCTTTATCAGGATAATTGAAAGCATGGTGACCGCCCATCTCAAAAATTGTCAAGTGCCTACCAAAGGTAGGTCCGGTATTCGCAATGTCTACTAAACGAATACATGGTTGTGCTATCACCAAGGGATTGGCAGGAGGGGGCGTGATACCTTCAGTTACGTAGGGTTGAAAATCAATTATGCTTGCGTGGGTAAGGTAAATATCGCTTCTCCACCTTGCCACAATGGGGTACGGCGCTATTTTTGTATGACCACGTTTCTCAAAGAACTTCAGAAAGACTTCTCGCATTTCTGGAAGAGTATAAGCGCTCCTCGTTGGGGGGTTACCTATGAAAGTGTTAAAGGCGCATTCATCTGATGTAGCTTCTTCACATGTGTTCACTTCGGGGTTCTGAGTCCAGAAGTATTCGTCACATTTTGGACAAAGCTTTCTAGTATAATCTTGCTCTTTGAAGAACGGAAGGGCATATTCTTCTGGTTGGAATCGCTTCAATTTTTAGTAACACTCCCTTTAGAAATAAGGGCTTTCGCTTTTAAAGTGGGTTTACTGAGTTCACGGATTAAAAGCATTTCGCTATCCCAACTTAAACCCGACCAAACCCCTCTTGTAACTATCTGCAGAAAAGGCCCTTTCAGCAAAGTCTTAGTGATGCCAAAAGGAATGCCATTTGACCGTTGGGCTGGCTACTTCAAAATGGTGTTTTTCCAATCCATACCGCCTAAGGGGTTTAGTTAGATGTCTTTGCGACCTAGGTGAAGTCACACATAAGCCTAGTTTTGTTTTTCTCTCAATCTCAACCGGGATTTTTTTTAGCCCTTTAAACCGCAATTTGCAGTTTTCGCATCGGTAGCCTTTGTTTTTTCCCATTGACTTCAATCGTTTTAAGCATTTGGGACAGAGCGGATTTTGGTACCTGGTCTTCTTTGCAAGTTCAATTATGCGAATTTTCTCTAGGTTTAATGTTAAAGGTTTGTTCTCAGAGCGTCTTCGTAACCCACCGTATACCCTTATTTTGTCACCAACAACTAGGCTTCTAGCCACTTTCCTTAGAGATCCAGTAGGTTCGTAAGCCGCACAGTCAATTTCGCCCGTAATGTCTTTCAGGGAGAAAAAAACGTGACGTAACGGAACTATCCACGGGCTTTTCGATACCGTCCCTTCCGCGACCATAGGAGTATAAGGCACAATTTTTTGTATGGGAGCAATTTCGCCAAAGTGCGAGTCTGTGCCTTGATTTGTGCGGAAGATGATCCATCGTTCCACGGGTTCTTTGAGTTTCACCATCTCAAACGCTTTCCTTACGATTTCAGGTGTCTCACCCCGGATGCCTAAAAGAATTGGGTCAGGCCCATGGGGAGTAATGATCACTCGATTCTTTTCTGAATCTACATTGTTGAAAGTTTGAGGTTTCGTAGCTTGATCCATTTCAAAAATTGAAGTTTTGTCCACCTTTCTTTTCGACCCGTAGTTTTCTTGGAGGCGGTATGCAATCAGCTCAAACGTGTGGTCGCCTTTGAGAGTTTCTCCAATTGCTGCCAGTCCTCCAATAATCCCCCTACAATTATTGAAGCCCAAGGCTTTTCCACTACATCTTTCCAACAATTCCTTGGCTTCCCCCAAATTAGCGATCCCAGTTATCGCTTTTTTAGCGAACGCACAAATCTCTGTTGGGATATTCCCTTTTTTGAAGAACACAATTCCCGGATTTGTGTTTTCAAATTCAAGATCCGCATGTTTTTTCACCAAACCTAGGGTTGTTTCTTCAATCTCTTCTTCAATTTCTTTTTCATACTCAATTCTTAAGCATAAAGCGCCGTTACCCCGTGTTTTCCAAGGCACGTTTGGGTTTAATCGCACCAAATTTGGATAATCTACAAATTTAACTTTCAGTTTTTCCAGTTTCTCCACAAGCAACGCAGCAATGTATGTAGTACAGCCTCTTCTAGTGGAGTCAGTATCATCCAAACCGATGTGCATTTGGAGTTTGTTAATCAACCAAAGTCTTTTCTCCAGTCGATCTATAGTGCCAAACGAAAGCTAAAAAGATTGTTTGTCAAGGTTGTTTTTTAAAATGAAGTGGTTTGGGCCTTCGGCAAATAGCGTGTTTTTCAAAAAATCGCTATGAGTCTACTTAAAGAATACATTCACTGCAATTCGTAAAGAAATGGAAGAGTTTAGGGCTATTTCTCCTCTACTACAATCATTGTCAATGTGGATCGCACTTTGTCAAGCCTTCGGACTCGCCATGTTACTATTTCTTTTAGTTTATCCATGGTATCCGCTTGCACCCTTGCAACTATATCATAGACTCCATAGACTGAAAACGAATCCACAACTCCTTCAACAGTCTTTAGTTCCTTAAGAACTGCAGATTCTGAACCTATCTCAGTGTTTACCAACACAAACGCAGTAGGCATAACAATTCCTCTCATTATGTTTCTATTGTTATACTTTAAAATGTTTTCTCCAATGACAGTTTTGGAACGTCTATAATCTGTAGGCACCAAGAATTGCGGATTTTGCTGAAAAGGTGAGAAGTCAACCAAACTGCGTTGGACAATGAAGGTTTTTGGATAAGTTCATGTGGTTTGGAACCGCTAAGAGGATTTGAGATGTCTCCGAACAAGTTCCCGTTATTTGGCATCTGGCGCTACTAATTTTAGGACAACTGAGGTTTGGATTTGCCGCTCAGGAATATTCCAGTATTTTCTGAGAAGCCTGTCTGTTTCTTCCTTTGAAACCAATCGGAAACCGTGCTTCTCGTAGAAGTTGATAGCCCAACTGGCAACTTCCCAAGTTCCAACTAAAACTTCTGATGTTGGGGCTAGGGGTTTTAGGTGTTCAAGCAGTCTTTTTCCAATTCCTTTTCTTTGATGTTTTGTAAGTACATAAGCATGTCGTATCAATGTCACATCGTTGATATTTTGAATTCCCATAATTCCAACCAAGATGCCGGTTTCTGTCCAACCATAGAACTGTACACCTGAGTCAATTTCATCTGTTAATTCTTTCTTTGACATGTAGGGTTCTTTCCATCTGTCATCTGGAATTACGCCTTTGTAAGCCTGGGCTGCATCATTTATTATATCCAACATGGCATCAAATTCTGAGAGTGACAATTGCGCCAACATTTTTTTTTCACTATCTAGCATCTTTTCTAAAGGGTTTTCCTTGGGTTGAGATCTAAGTTGGGAGCAAAATTAAGCTCTCGGTTGGAAGAATTTTATTAAGCTGGTTAGCTACAATCATGGTTAGCCCTCCTTTAAGGAGGTTCCAACCAGAGAGACTTGATTCAAGAGTCTTATTTGAAGCATACCGGGCAACTTGTTTATCAGCGTTCTTTTCTAGTTTCTTTATCCTCTTCTTCATCAGTTCCTGATACACCTCTATCGCTAAAGGTCCTCCCTCTTCAGCTTCCAAGATTGATTTCGCAGCTAGTCGCCCACTCAAAGCAGCGGTATCCATTCCTACTCCACGGTATAGATCAATTAGTCCCGCGGCATCCCCAGCTAACAAAACGTTCCCCGCTCCAAGATAAACAGTAATATTTTGGGTAGAAGCAAACCCTTCCTTTTTGGTTATTCTTCCCCGCAGGTCATACTTTGCCTTCACGTGATTGAAAAAGCGTTCAGCGTATTCCATCGGTTTTTGGTTTGCCCCCGTACCGATGACCCAATGGTCGTCTTTTAAGTAAGCCCAAGCAAACATGAGAGTACAAAAGTCCCTGTCGTAAAACATGTAAAGTGTGTTAGGATCCAAATTCCCTTCGCCCTTGAAATAGTAGTTGACAGCGGTTCCAAGCGATTTCTGCTTGAAGTCTTGTGGGCGTAGTTTCCGTCTAACGCTTGAAAGCATGCCATCAGCACCAATAAGGTAGTTGGTTCTGACTAGTTTTTGCTCATTACTTGAAGAAACTTTCACCTTGAACCCTTTTTGGTCTCTGTTAAAATTCACTAGAGAGGTTTCGTCTTGAAACTCAACGTTATCCTTAATAGCTAGAGTGTTGAGCCAACTATCAAATGTCGACCTCCAAAAGTTCAGCATTTTCATTCTTCCCTTCATTACTTTGTTTTGTGGGGTGATCATTACAACCTTTGATAATTCGTTTTTGCAGAGTTTTTCGCGTGGGATTCTTTGACCAATGAGTTTCTCAAAGTAAGGAAACTGGATTCCAGAGCAAGGTTTGTTCCGGGGGGTCTTGTACCTCTCAACAAGTAGGGTTTTAAGTCCATTTCTTGCGGCAACTCTAGCAGCTATTGAACCTGCGATTCCGCCACCAGAAACTACCAAATCATATTTTTCCAAAGCAACACCTAAACATGAAAGCCTCGGAATTGTATTTAATGTATCCGATTTCCTTTTTTGGAGACTTGCAATTTAAAATTGATCATTCAAGTCACTTTTTCCGAAAAGCAGTTTTCTTCCATAAGAAGAAAAGCGAGGATACAAGTTTACTTGGTAACAAAATCGGGTAATCTTCAAAACTCAATAAAAAAAATAAAAGGAAGTTGGGAAGCTTTCTGATTATGGCTTCGTTGTGCTTGAAGGTTGCTACTTGACTTTTACTGAGTATACAGTGCTCTTGGATGGTTGAGCTTCTTCGTTGCCTTCAAACGACGCGTAGAGTTCTACTGAGCTGTCCCACCAGTCTAGTTTTTTAGCTGTCCAACCAATACTGAAAGATCCATCTGTTTGAGTCGTTCCTTGGGCTAGCAAGTCGTCATTAAAGAAGGATCTGTCCCTCTCTAAGATGTTTATTTTTACGTTCTCAACGCCTACGCCTGCATAGAGTTCGCCGGTCTTGATCAGTTTCCCTTTAAGGTAGAGCATTTGACCTTTAGTGACAGTTTTTGGAGGTTCAGATAATTCGAGCACAGTTACAACTCCGCCAAGAACTTTCGGTTCTGCAATTATTACGGGTTGGCTACCAGTTAGGTCTTCTATGTCTGCATCACAGTAATCTTGCACTGCTGTAATCCCGTGCATACATCCGGCTTTGGTTTCGTAGGACTCGCTTTGTGCTACTATTTCTCCATTGGGGGCTCTTAATCTGAATCTGAATTCTTTAGCAGCGTCCTCGAATACTTCCCATTTTGGATTAGGTAGCTTGTCTCCGTCCTCTGTTAAGTCTTGAACTTTTGCACCGCAATTCTTCTTTACAGCCATAACGCCATTCATGCAGCCTTCTTTGCTTTCGTAGGATTCACCCACAGCGACTATCTCGTTGTTTGGCGCTCTAAGTCGAAATCGAAATTCCCCTGCCGTGTCTTTATAGACTTGATATTTTGCGTTCTCTTCGCTCATTAAATTCCTCACTTATCTTGTAAGAGTTTTTAGAATATAAATCTGTGTTACTGCGTGGCAACAGTAACTGAGCAATAATGGAAGCACTAGGTTTGCTATAGACCTAAAACCACAGTGACAATCCAGCCGATCACAAAGGCTAAAGCTCCCAAACTTACCGTTATCAAAACTATCGTCAAAAACATCTTCTTAATTGACAACCCTTTCACCACTGATACATAGTAGGTAAAAAACGCTATTATCAAAAAACTGTTTATTGCAGTGACCCCCAAAGCGAAGTAGTAGTTATCAACTAAAAAAAAGGGAGTTACTAGAAAAAA
>DAOVIH010000081.1 GCA_030673805.1 Candidatus Bathyarchaeota archaeon
AACAACGTTGGATATTAAAGTTAGAATTAGGTTGGTGGGAACTAAATCATAGACGGATGAAAAGCGATAAATGATGTTGCCATAAAGTTTTGACACGGTATAAGCCCAAAGCGTCAAGGGAAGCAAAGACGCCACGATCACCCCGACCAAGTGAAAAGCTTTTAACCAGTTAATTTTACTCCTCAAAATGATTAGCCAAACAATAAACGTTGCCAATATAATTGGGGCTGCCGTGTATTTAGTCAAAGAAGCCAAGACTAAACCTAATCCACTAAGCCCCAGAAAACTCCGATCCCCCAATTTTTCCCAACATAAAAAAGACAACACCGACACCGCCATGAAATTCATTACTGGACCATCCGTAAACATAACTAAACTATAAAACAAGTAGTCAAAAGTTGAAATTAAAACTGCTACTGACAACTTAGCAACTTCATTTCCGTAAAGTCTCTTACAGGTATAGAAAACAAAATAGATACAAACAGTTGAAGCTAAGAGAGGAGCCAACCGAGGCACCGAATAGAAAACAGCCAGCAAATACCATAAAAGCGGCGGATGAGGAACCCACGACAGAATCGGATGAAAAGGATTGAATGGGCTAGAAAGGACATGAGCAGCTAACTGAAGATAAACTCCCTCATCCCAGATAGGAGGAACAGTCAGCAAACAAGCAGATATAGCAAAAAACAATCCAACAAAAATTAGGTGAAAGTATCGATTAAAGAAAGACTTCAGGATAACCATATCACATTCTTCTTTCTTGCCAACCCTAGAAAAGCTTATGTTCTCAGCTAGCTAGCTTAACGAAAGATAATGCATGAATCTTTTTATGGACTAGAAATCGTGGGTATGATATGAGAGAAGTCAAACTGAAAGATGGGAGAACTATCATCCTACGTGTGATGACAAAGTCAGACATTATGTCTAGTGGAAATGGGAGATGTCCTAGCTAGCTATTCAACGATCGATCTTTATTCATTCTTCCTTGACTGCTGCTTTGACGGCTTCCATCATTTTCGGATCGTTGAGTTGTTCATCCGTATAGTTATGCACGGTTTTAGCGTGGCTTCCCATATCTGCCATCAACTCGTCCATATTTTCTCCGCGAGCGACGTAGGGGCAATCGGTTTTTGGATCCAAACCTTTACAGGCTAATGTTAATCCCATAACATTCTCACCTCCTTAATACTGCATATATTAGTTCACCTGTAGTAAAATATATTGCATATACGTTCATCTGATCAATCAAAGATTGTTACATGTTCTCAGCTTCTTCCATTTCTCTCTTCGGTTCTTCAACGAGGTCTGTGACGGGTTTTATGCAAGCTAGCTAGCTATAAACTAAATATATATGGTTGTTGCTATACCGTAAAATGGATACAGGAGGTCTTGTGATATGCAGAAGATAGCTGTTGTGACTGGTGCAAACAGGGGGATAGGTTTTGAGATATGCCGGCAGCTTGCACATCTGGGAATAAAAGTAATTCTCACAGCCCGAAATGAGGAGAAAGGGAGAATAGCGGCTGAGAAACTGAGGGATGATGGTCTTGATGTGGTGTTCCACTCATTGGACGTTACCAATGAGGGAAGCATCAGGAGCTTAGCCGAGTGGATTGAAGAAACCTTCGGGAGGTTGGATATCCTTATCAATAATGCCGGAATTCTTTTGGACAGGGGCTATACGACTTTGCAGGTTGATATAGACAAGGTCAGGGAGACCATGGAAACCAATGTTTACGGGCCTCTGCGCCTTTGTAAAGCGTTGGTACCGATAATGCTCAAAAACGATTTCGGGCGAATTGTCAATGTGTCAAGCGGCGCAGGTGCTTTCAGTAAAATGCGGACCGGGCAACCCGGCTACAGTATCTCTAAGACGGCTATAAATGCCCTAACCAAGCTTTTGGCAAATGAGTTAGCTGGCACTAATGTAACAGTCAACTCAATGGCACCGGGACCGGTACTTACTGATATGAATCCCAATGGAAAAAGATCAGTGGAGGAGGGCGCAGACACTGCTGTTTGGCTTGCCACTGAGATCACAGAGACCGGAAAATTCTTCGGCGATAGAACTGAAATCGAATGGTAAAACTAGCTAGCTATCTATAGTATTTTCGTTTGTTTTGTTCCAGTTCTCGCCGGGTTGTTTTCAGGTGTCCGAAACGTGTTCCGTTGCCCCACTCAAACCATAATTCGACTGGTTCATCGTCTTCGTGTAACCTTAATTGTTCCTCTAGTTTCTTCAGTTTCTTCAAGATTTTTTGGCTTTTCAAATTACATCCCTTCAATGAATAGGTATAGGCTCAACGTTTTCACCGTCTTTAATCGTGATTTCCCGTAAGAGTTTAGCTCCTTCAACAATTACGTCTTGTTCTCTCCGTGACAGTTTCTCCCAAGCTCCAGGATACAATTCACCAGGCCTAAGATGGATTTGGTTTAATACTGTATTCAACCGTGTCATGTAGTCTTTCACGGTTTGCGGTAGATCCTTATAGAAAAGGTAGGATCCGCGGTATGCTTCAATGAATTGTACTAAATCAAACATTTTGCTTGTGCTGAACACCCGTTCTAACATCTCAAGTTTTTTGAGGATAGCGGTGTTACTCATTTTTATCCTCTCCTTGGAACCATGTTTTCTAGCGTTGATATGCGATTCATTACTTCTGGTAAAACAGCTGTTTCAAACAGTTTTTCTGTTGATTCCATCATCACTTTTAAAGCTCCTATTTGCACGTTATCGTTTTTTGTGGTTCGTCGAATGAAAAAAGCATCCCTGTAAATCTGTTTATAATTATTGATTATGGTTAGTATGATCTGGCCTGAATTTTTGAGTTCTTGAAGTTCAAGCTGCCACTGATTTCGCAGACGAAAATCTCTCCAGATGGTGTTGCAGGTAACTCCAAATTTTTGGGCTAAATCTTTAACTATTTCTGTTTTGTTGAAGCCTTGTCCCTCTTTCTTTAAGAGTTCTAAGCGTCTAGCGGTGGTGTTTATGTTAAAGCACCCCCGTAATAATTGAGGTTTTTTCAAGTTGAACAGTTAGTCTATTTTTTTCGACTAAAAAATGGTTTTGCCGGGAGTGCTGTGTTTGTGGTTGATCCTGGTTTTGTTGTAGAACCGATTTTATTTTTGAAAGTATTAATTCTCTTATCTGCACTCCAAAGCCATACTAGCTACTCTTCTTGTTTTGTATTATTTTTTGCACTCTGTCCAGAATAATGATTGCAGCTTTCTTGTCCAAGGGTTCATTTTCGTTTCCACATTTGGGGGAGTAGATGCAGGATGGACAGCCCTCTTTGCATTCACAGTCCTTTATTAATCGTAATGCCGTTCCAAACACCATTTCGACCAGCTCGTAGAGTTTTTCAGAGATTCCAATTCCACCTTCATAGCCATCATAAATGAAAATCGTTGGTCTTCCCGTATCAAAGTGTATTGGAGTTGATACCCCTCCAATGTCCCATCTATCACACATCGCATAGAATGGGGCCATCGCGATCATGGCGTGTTCAATGGCGTGTAATCCCCCTTCAAAGTCTAGGCTTTGATCTTCGGTTTCCTTCCTAATCTCTTTAGGTATGGTAAACCACATACCTACCGTAGAGAAGCTCAGTGGAGGAAGGTTTAAAGCATTTCTTCCTATGACTTCATCGTAGGTCTTGAGTACAAAGTAATGGTATATTTTTGTTACTTCCACTTCGCCTATTTTGATGTCGATTCCAACTTGTTTTTCTTCGTGTAGTTTCTTGATTTCTATTTCCACTGTTTTTCTGGGTTCAGTATAATAGTTGACATCGTCTTGTCTGACCTTGGCAGTAAGATTCTCCAAATCCAAGTCCTCAACGATGTATGTTTCTCCTTGATGAAGTAACACAGCACCTTGATGGGCTTCGTTATAGGCCTTTGTTAGATCCATCGCCTCGAGTATCTCTCCGTTACACGTAATAGTCACAATCTTGTTTGAGATGTTATTCAAGTTGACGATGCTAACCGGTCTTACTATTCCTGAGTAGACCCAGCCATTAGGAGTTTTTCGAATCAATACCTGTTTTTCCAAAGCAGCAACACTTTCCTCAAAAAGAGCTGGAAAATATTTTTTATCCTTCCGAGTAAGGGGTAGTTCAGCGGAGGCGCACATGATGTGATCCATAACTATATAGGGGTTTTCCAAATCGATAATTGCGTGTTCATGTAATCTATCAAAGAAGTCTTTTGGATGTTTCATGAAGTATTGGTCAAGTGGGTTTTGAAATGCCACTAATGTCACTAAAGAATCCGCGTTTGTTCTCCCAGCTCGGCCAGCTTGCTGCCAAGTTGAGATGACTGTTCCTGG
>DAOVIH010000023.1 GCA_030673805.1 Candidatus Bathyarchaeota archaeon
CTCAGCAAACCCTTCTAAACCTAAAAAAGGAGAGGTTTTGCTGGAGATATCGCCATGAGTATGAGGCTACCTCACCTCGACCATTTGTTTCCAAAAAACGATATTTTACTGGTAAATTAGGGTGGGGGTCCCACCCCCCGCACTATTTTGGTGCGCTGCATAGTGTTAATCTAATTTCTAAAAGTATGCTTGATTGATTGTTTCTGGCTTTGTTTGACAGAAATTATTCTATGGTTAGCTCTTATCTACTTTTTTCATTAGCATCTCCCATCACACTATTTGGAAAAAAGATAAAGCCTGACCAATAACTATCTTTGGGGTTGAACCAGTGAAGAAAGTCAAGATACTATGTACTATTGGTCCTTCCAGTTCTTTAGAAAAATTACTGAAGAAAATGTATCTTGCTGGTATGAATGGAGCAAGAATAAACACCGCCTACGGAACAAAAGAGGAATACTCCCTAACTATTAACCGCCTTAGAGGAATTGGAGAAATCCCTATTGTTCTTGACATAAAAGGCCCGGAGCTAAGAATCAAAACATCTAGCGAAATTGCTCTCAAAAACGGAGAAATACTAAAGATCGGAAAAAATGAGCAAGTAGCCTTAAACCACAATGTCTATTCAGAATTAGCCGTGGGGGATATGGTTCTCATTGATAATGGTAGAATCAACACACGTGTAATACAGAAAGATAACGCGGTATTAACACTGCTTGCGAAAACAAGTGGTTACATCAGTGACGGAAAAGGCGTTAATATTCCCGACAAAAAACTAGCCATACCAGCAATCACCAAGAAAGACCAAGAGCTGATGGATTTCGCAAAAGACAACGAGATTGAATTTGTCGCTCTCTCATTCACACGAAATGCTCATGACGTGAACTGCCTTCGTAAATCTGTTTCAGGGGGATTTAAGGGTTTAATCATCGCTAAGATTGAGAATTCTGAGGGCGTAGAAAACTTTCAAGAAATCTTGGAGGTTGCGGATGGAATAATGGTTGCCAGAGGAGATTTGGGAGTGGAGATTGAACCTGAAAAGGTCCCCTTAGTCCAGAAGAGAATTATCAAACAATGCAACCAAAAAGGAAAACTAGTTCTAACTGCAACAGAAATGCTAGAATCCATGATGTATAATCCCTTTCCTAACCGGGCAGAGGTTAGTGATGTTGCAAACGCAATATTGGACGGAACCGACGTCATAACTCTCTCGGGTGAGACTGCTGTGGGAAAATACCCGTTGGAAACGGTCATAGCTGCATCCAAGATAGCAATTGAAACAGAAAAAGCAGTCGAAAGCCACCTTCGGGAGGAGAGTTTTGTTAATATTTCGAACACAATAAGCAAAGCGATCTCTAGATTATGCCAGGAAATGCCTATCGACAAAGTTGTGACTTTGACAAGATCAGGCTACACTGCGAGAATGATCTCCAGATTCAAGATTCCTCAGCCGATAATCGCGGTTACACCTAGCAGACTTGTCAAGAAACAACTGGAACTATCATTTGGTGTTTACCCAGTTCATATTGACTACACCGAAGCTCAAGATCATATTCTATGTAGCGGTCTCAAGCTTCACTCAAACGGCCTCATCCTTGACCAAGATACCATCCTGTTCACCGCTGCTGTTAGAACCCATAAGAAACATTCGAGCAATCTGATAGAAATCCACAAAGTTAGCGAATTGAAAACTCAGGAAAAAGCTTGGTCTAACAATTAAGGTTCAACTAAACTGATCCAAGTGGCTTATCACAAAACTAGAAAAGAGTGAATACTGACTTGAAAATGTGGTTGGGCAACCTCGGTCTAGTTCAAGTGTTTCGATATCAACTTAGCTCCTTCAAGCTTCTGAGTTAGACTTCCATTCTTATTCAAATTCGATTGTTGAAGGTGGCTTGTTAGTTATATCGTAAAGGCACCTGACAACACTGGGTATTTGCGTTGTTATCCTCTTCGTGATCCTCATAAGTATGTTATAGGGAACCTGTTTGGCTATGGCGGTTACAGCATCTTCTGAATCTACGATTCTAACCGTGATGATGTTTCCATACACCCTTTTTCCGTCTTTTATTCCCGTTGCCTTGTCATTATGGAGGACCGCAAAGTTCTGAAAAGTTCCCAGTTCTTTTGTTTCTTCCTCCACTATTTCGGTTGCTTTCCTTACTATTGCAACTCTCTCCGGAGTGACTATTCCTAGAACTCTTAACGATAACGCTGGCCCTGGAAAAGGCATTCTTTCCGAGATCTCTTTTGGCAAACCTAATTCGCGAGCTACTTTTCTAACGTCCGGTTTGAACAATTCCTTTAGTGGTTCAATAATTTGGTAACCATATGTTTCAGGATTGATTCCAATCTGTTCCAAAACATTATGTTGTGTTTTTATTCCTTTCACTGTTTCAATAACGTCCGCTTTGATTGTTCCTTGCGCAATGATTCTGATCTGTTCTTCCTTTGCTATTCTTCCTAGGGTTCTGTAGAATTTTTCTCTGAAGGCTTTTCTTTTCTCTTCAGCGTCTGTTCTTCCTTTGAAAACCTCAAAGAACTCCTTTTTTGCATCGACAAATCTGTTCCTGACTCCTAAGTTCTTAAGGGTCCTGACTACAAACTCTGGTTCTCCTTCTCTTCGAAGTCCATCATCTATGAAAACCGCAATCAATTTGTTCCCTACTGCCTTGTGTACCAGAAAGGTCGTGACCGTGCTGTCAACACCTCCTGAACAAGCAGAAATTACTTCGCTATTGCCAACTTGCTCCCTAATTCCTTTTAGCGAGTTTCTAATGAATTCTTGTGGGTCAAACACGCATTTTTTCCTCCAAAATCTTCGGTACTAATGGATAGAAGTAATCTTTGTTCCATCTTTTTTAGGTTTGCTATTACCCCAGTTTGCTCAATAACACCCAAAGACACATTTTAGCCGAACAAATTGACTTCGGGGATCCCTCGGGTTTCAGGTTGGGCAGGATTGGAGCCAGAGTTGCTGCTCGTAAAGAAAAAACCTATTTCGGGTCGATATTTTCTCGTGGCGGTCTCTATGTTCCGCTAGATTCCTGCTTTTTCCCTTAAGATAGTGGCTTTGTCGGTTTTTTCCCATGTGAAGTCTGGTTCGTTTCTTCCAAAATGGCCAAACACAGCTGTCTTTCTATAGATTGGTCTTAGTAGATTCAAGTTTTCGATAATCGCTTTTGGTCTCATGTCAAAGTTTTCCTCCACCAATTCAAGGATTTTTTCATCAGCTATCTTTCCAGTGCCAAATGAATTTACCCTTACTGAGACTGGTTGTGCTACACCAATTGCATACGATATTTGAATCTCACATTTATCCGCCAAATCCGCTGCGACAATATTTTTTGCAATGTACCTTGCCATATACGTTCCGGACCTATCAACTTTTGAAGGGTCTTTTCCGGAAAAACATCCTCCACCGTGACTTCCAACTCCTCCATAAGTGTCAACAATAATCTTTCTCCCAGTTAATCCTGAATCTGCCAAAGTTCCTCCCAAGACGAATCTCCCTGTCTCATTAATGTAGTACTTCGTTTCTTGGTCCAACATGTTGGGTGGAATAACTTTCCTAATAACTTCAGAAATTATTTCTTTGCGCATTTTCTCTCTGTCAATACCTTCAATATGTTGAGCCGCTATCACAACGGTGTCAACTCTCTTAGGTTTTCCATTAACGTACTCAACGGTGGTTTGTGATTTGCCATCCGGCCTTAGATATGGAAGAATTTTTTTCTTTCGGCATTCAGAAAGTCTCTTTACCAGCCTGTGAGAAAGCATTATGGGTAGAGGCATTAATTCCTCGGTTTCTTTGGTGGCGTAACCAAACATCATTCCTTGATCTCCTGCTCCCTGTTCGCGCGTTTCGGTTTCAGTGACTCCCATGGAAATATCCGGTGACTGCTCGGTTATGGAAACTAGGACTCCACAGGTTTCTCCATCCATTCCGTCTTTAGCATTATCTAGGCCGATTTCCATTAGTGTCTTACGAACAATTTTCGGAATATCGACGTAGCAGGAAGTTGTGATTTGTCCTGTCACTATGACATTTCCCTGCATCACTAAGGTTTCGCAGTCAACTCTTGCTTTGGGGTCTTGACCTAAGACTGCATCAAGCACTGCATCTGATATTTGGTCTGCAACTTTGTCTGGGTGGCCTTCAGCCACGGATTCTGAGGTGAACAAATATCTTTCTTTCATTGTGGATGTCTTCAGTCTGATCTGTAATACGGGTTTTTAATTGTTTCTCCTTCTTCCGCCTAAACTTGAGATTTTAAGGGTCATTGAGCTTGCATGTTAATAAGTGAAATTGAGGTTTTCTGGCCGAAAGGCAGACGCGCGTATCTGAGAACAATGTCATGTCGAACCTTTTTCGTAATTTTATCAACTCTTTACATTGTAGTTTTTTCGCCCTAGAAAACCATTGATCCAAGTTATTGTCGTTCTCATTAGCCAACTCTAAATTTCGTGTCAAAAAATTTCATCGCCTGGTTTTTTTGATTTTTCACTCTTTACCGCAACTTTTCACTCCAGATGAGTTTTTTTGGTTTCGTGTTCGGCGGTGTGTCATTAACGCTATTATTATGGAAAGTTTTATTAATACTATGTAAAAAATTACACGACGATTGGTAGCCCAGGAAAAAGGGTCTAAATTGAGTGACATTCTAAAGGACGCCCCTAGATCAAGGGTGATCGCATCAATAGCGATCTTTTCTGCTCTTTACATGGTTTTGCGTTTAATCCCAACTTTTCCCGTCATTGGAGTAGCTGGATCTTTTGCCCTTTCAGACATTATTGCTCCCCTCTTTGGAATTATCTTGGGCCCGTACGCTGGGGGGTTGAGTGTGATATTGGGTACCTTTTTAGCAATGGCATTGGGAAGACCACCTGTTTTCATGGGTTTGGATTTCCTTCCAGCCACGGTAAACGCAGTCGCTTTGGGCCTCCTGATTAAACGCAAGTGGAGTTATGTCATACTGCTAAATATTGCTCTTTTAGCCGCCTTCCTTTTGAATCCATTGACGTCTGTTTTTGTTGAAATCACCTTGGGTAACGTTTCTTTTTCTTTTCCCTTTGCTTGGTTGCACATTGTAGCCTTCGTGGTACTTGTTTCGCCTTTGGGACGCAAAGCAGCTGATTGGATTGAGAATTTTAAGGCTTCTAGTGTCGCTTGGGGACTAGGTATATTGGCTTTTGTCGGGACTATGATGCAGCATCTCATGGGAAATGTACTTTTTGAAGTAATTCTAAATCAGTTGCCACTTTTGCTGGGCCAAGAACCCATTATACCCACTGAAGCTTACTCCGGAATTTGGACTGTCATCTTCTTTGTCTATCCTGTTGAGCGGATGATCCTGGTGTTGTTATCAGTATTAATTGGGGTTCCGCTCTTGCTAGTTCTAAGAAAATCTTTCTCCCGAATAAAACAATAAAAGATAGGTCTTTCGCTCAGACATAATACCTTCTCTTTTGAATCGGGCTAGTAGCCAAGTAGTGAACTCTTAAACAGTGAGGTATCTTGGATGTATTCTTTGCCTGTTTTCATGGCAATTTCGGCCTTTGCCAATTCGTTTCCCAAATAGGCAGAGTGGTCAAGTCTCGTCACTAGCCCCATTTCAGTAATCTTTGTGTACACCGCTCTGGCAGTTTTTCCTTTTACTATAATTCTTGGCTTCAAAGTTTTGGAAGAGCGAAAACTAATTGCTACGATTTCTTTCGTTTCTCGATCTATCGCAATCTTAAATGACCCTTCTTCATGGCAGAGAACCGGTTTGGTCTCTTCCTCTGCAATTACAACCTGTGTTCCCAACTCATTTTGTCTGTCATAAGGGACTTCCCGGAATCTCTTGTCTTTAAAAACAAGGAGATCTAATCCCAAATCTTTTGGAACAGAGGCTCTCTTTTTTGCCAAGAACATCATTTTGGATGCTGTTGCTACTTCTCTTATGCTTCCTTTGGCTTTATCGCTTCTTTCCGTTGCTAATAAGATGCTTATGCCTGCTTCAGAAGCTAGACGCGCTAGTAAGGCGTTTACTCCCACCGAATCAGCATCTATCATTTCTGTGAAGTTTGAAATACCAACAAACAGTGGAGTTTCCGGGTTTCTATGTGCATACTCGCGAAAAGCCGTCATCGACCTCAAAACATTTGAGGGTTCAAGGACCAGATCGCCAATAATTTTTTTCATTCCAAGCTTCTTAGCTCTGGCGATAGTTTCTTCAAGGAACGCCACTCTCTCCTCAACTTTTCCTGGAAAATAACCCGTGCTTTGATTAGTTGGAATAACGACAACAACAACGTTTTTAGAAAATGACGCCATCTTCTCAATGTTTCCAGCGTCTACACTCAATACTAGATCTGCTCCAGCTGAAACCGCCTCTCTTGCTTCATCGGGATTGAGAGTATCAATGCTCACTGGAACGTTCACAACCCTCTTAACAGCTCTGACTGCACGTGCCGCATCCATGGGTCTACTCTCCCCTGCAATCATACCGACATCAATGATCTGAGCGCCAAATCCTACGTATTTCCTAGCTAGTTTCTCCATTTCAACATCTGTCAACAAAGGCGCGTCTACGATCTCAGCCATAATCCTCATGGGAAAATCTTTGCCTACTGCCAACTCCTCTATTAGCATATTACCGGGGGTCTTCAATAAGGCAATTCTGTTTTTCTCAACAGCTTCCAGTTCTAACAAAGCCTTCTGTTGGAGTTCTTCCTTTAATAAATCACAAGCCGGTGCAATTGTTGAAAGCTCAACTCTTCCTAAAGATTCCAAAACCGTTGGTAAATCAGCTGCATATCTTGGACCCTTAAAAGTGTCGCGTCCCCCAACTTCCGAAACTAATTTTACATCCCCCCTAACTAATCCCGGAACAAGAATCTCCGTGAAATCATCAAGATTTTTCTCTCTTAGTGCCTCAGCGATTAGTTCTGCAGTTAAAAAAGCGGCAACAGGAACATTTAACGCTAGAACCTCTGTGTCAATACCGCTTTCTTGAGCATACTTTCTTACGTTTTCTTCAGCAAGTAGTCCTGTTATCAATAGCACTCTCAAAGCTAATCCTACCATTAAGGGGTGAAGGCTCTTCTAATTATGTTTACTCTTCACGATCTCTTTTCAAGCAGAGTCCCAGAAACTTCCATTTTTCAGAGCTTTTCAGTTTTTTTAAAAATATATATTTTGAAAGTCCAATCAATCCTATTTTATTATCTTGAGGCAAGCTCCTTTGTTATTTGCTTTTGCAATGAAGACTTGTCCCCCACTCCTCTCATTTACGAGAGCTTGCACTTTGTCTTCAATTTCTTCGGCTTGCTGCCTCCCTCTAGCCAACCCGTAGATGGCTGGTCCCCAAGAACTCTGACCAACACCATACGCCCCGATTTTTTGCATAAATTCAATTACTTCTGTAGCAACCAAACTGGCATATCTGCTTCCTTGAACTTGCGCGAAATAATCCCCTATGAGAATCTGAATCTCAGTTAGGGCTTCTCCAAAGATTTGGATTTCCTGCTCAAGCAACGCTGGTAGAAGCTTAAACATTGTTAGGCGGCATATCTTGCCAAAGTCTTCCGTTGGCATTGGAGGCAAACGTTTGAATGCTTCCATCTCTTCTTTCTTGGCTAATCCTCTTTTGACATTTGGAATCGCTACCACAAACCTCCAATCTTCTGGGAAAGGCTGACGACATAATAATACAGGGAAGTGGTCTGATTGGCAATTTTGTTTTGCCACTTTTTTTCCCCCATCAATAACAAATCCTCCTTGTTCAAAGATCGCGGTGCCTATTCCTGTTCTTTTTCCTCTTCCCATCGTGCTTGCTAATTCCTGTACTGAGGCCTGCAAACGGAACAGTTTTGCCAGCGCTGCTGCAACTGCAAGAGCTAGCTGTGTACCTGAGCCTAGTCCTGAATGTTCAGGAATTATTTTTTGAACTCGTATACTTACGCCAGTTTTCACTTGGTAGGTGTTAAGGAATCTTTCTACGAGAGTTCTTACTTGGTCTTGTTTTGGGCCTTCTACAACAATTTTGTTAGAATCTTGAGCCTCAAGAATAACATTTGGTTTATCAATGGCAACTCCTAGCCCTCCAAATATTCTTCCTAAATCTCCCCTCAGATCTATGAGTCCCAAATGAAGTCTGGCTGGAGTTTTAACAAAAACCTTCACTTTTTTCCCTCCATGACTCAATTCTCCGCGTTAAATCAGCTAGAATTTTAGAATAAACAGAGTTGGGTGCTACGCGGTTCACCACGTCGTGACAACCTCTAATTTTTTCTATCAATTCAAGGACTCGTTGGCGTTCTTTATCATCATCCAAAAAGACCTTCACGCGGGTTGCGTGAATAATAGCCTCAATTGTTGCGTATAAGGCTCGACTATATGCTTTGGGGAGAGTTTTGGATGCTTCAATTCGCTTTACTTTACACAAAACCTCTGCCCTCTTGTCATCAAAAGGGGATATTTTTAAAACGCTAACCTCAGCCAACGCGTCTATCTTTGCAAGTTTTGGCGCGTCGACCATCTTGGCTTTGCCAAACATCTCTTGTGGAATTCTTCCACTAGGGTTAGATTCTTTGATGCCTGTTATGTAGTATACTTTAGCATTAGAGGTTATGTTCACCACAGCACATCTTTTTGTTTTTAGATTTCTATACGTCGAGGAGGACAAGAATGGTCTAATGATGATGTGATCCTGACTTCCCATTATCGCTCCCATGGGGGCTGCATTGGGTATTCTTTGAGAATCATAGGTCGAGACTATGGTTTCTACGACTTCATCCTTCAAAAAGCCCAAATCGACTAATCGAATCATTTAAGTCACCCCTGGATTACACGTCTTTATCTCTTGAGGCTCGGATTACCACAGTTTGCTGGTTTGTGGGCATAAGATTTTTCGAATGAATGTATTTTTTCTTCACCTAATAAATCTTGCTTGGGCCCTCAAGGAGCTTCCGAAGCTGATACTTTTTTTGGAGTAACTCGAAGTGGGCCTTCTAGCTCAACCTCTTTTTCTTACTCTGTTGTCATCCAACTCCGAAAAACAAGGTTAAAACTTTTCCAAATTCATAGAAAAATATAGATAGTTAGCTGATCTTCTGATTAGCATCATGCAGCCGGTTAAATTCAAATCTAGAAAGTTCGTTTGTGTCGATCCAGACAAATGTACAGGCTGTGGAATCTGTGAGTATGCTTGTACCTTGGAGAAAGACGAAAAGGTTTGGAATCCTTTGAGATCTAGGATAAGGGTTATCCACATGGCCCCTTTGTTTAATTTTGCTCTTGCTTGTAGGTTCTGTGAGGACGCTAAATGCGTGGTGGCTTGTCCAGAGAAAGCTCTATCTCAATCAGAGGACACCGGCATCCTGATGGTTAATAAGAAAAGGTGTAAAGGATGCGACTGGTGCATTCAAGCGTGTCCGCATGGTGGCATTGCTCTTCATCCTGATGAGGGAATAGCAATTGCGTGTGACTTGTGTGAAGGCGAGCCACAGTGTGTGGAGTTTTGCCCTGAAGAGGCTTTGGAGCTTGTATCCTCAGATGAAGTGGCTGAAGAGAAGTTTGTTGATACTTTAAAGAAACTACCTGCGGAGATCGAACATCTAACTAAAGTAGTAAAAAACAAAGAGTGGAATGATTTGCTTGTAGAAGCTGAAGACAGAGCAATGAAGATTGCAGAAAAACTTGAAGCCCTCAACAAAAAAGAGCGCACTAGAAAAAAGAAATAACTAAACAGGGTTTTTTGGGCAAGAAAAAGAAGCTGATAACGACTTTATGTGTTCCTAATCGGGAATCGGCGCTTCCTTAACAAAAATAGATTTTAGGCTTATTTGTCCTCAAACCCCCTCAGCAATTGGTTTATGTCCTTTCCGTTTTTGTCTCCCATGTAGCCGCCCTCTAGAACAAAAAAGGTGGGTTTATTCAAGGCAGCGATTTTTCTGCCTATCTTTCTGTAGCTGTTTTCTGTCAAAGCAAGTGATGCCAAATCTCCCCTATGAGTGTCGAAACCCGCTGAAACAGCTACAATTTCGAAGGGATTGATGCTTTTCATGTTCAGCGCCTTATCCAAGGTTTTCAGGTAAACCTTTTCCCCACAGTTAGCTGGTAACGGAAAGTTGAGGCAATTACTTTCAGAGTATGCTCCAGTTCCGGGATAATAGGGATAGCGATGTAATGAAATGAAAGTAACCCTTTTGTTGCCAAAAAAAATCTCTTGAGTTCCGTTGCCATGATGACCATCAATATCTAAAACTAAAGCTGATTTGTTAAGATGCTTTACCGCGATAGCAACATTGTTCAAATAACAAAATCCTCTGGTATTAACCCCCAGCGCTGCCCCATAGATGCCGGCATGATGACCCGGAGGCCTCATCAAGGAGAACCCGTTGGTTTTCGCAGCCATAATCGCTCCACCAGCTGAGTTTTTAGCGTATTCAAAAATATTGTCGTAAGCTGGTGTGTCCGGATCTTCAACCATGCTTTTTTTAAGGGTCCAAATGTAGTCGGAATCGTGGATCTTAAGTAAGTCTTCTTCGGATGCAGGAGTTGGCTCCAGAAATTCATACCCCTCCGCTCTTAAAATTTCGTGAGCTAATTTAACTCTATTTGGTCCCTCTATATGCCAAGCACCGTAACTCAGACATTTCTCTGAAAAAACAATTTTTGTTCTCATATGAAATGGCATCCATACATAGATAAGCGGCGCCTCTCAAATTAAAATACAACTTCCCCTTTAAAATTTAGCTCACTCTAAGAAAAATGGTATGCACAGATGATTTCTGAGAACCCCTTTGGTGAAGTCCGCCGAGAATGTGAAGCGGCTTTGAGCAAAGCTCTAGAGCTAACTCTCCCCGGGATGAGAATTGAAGACTTGTCTTTTGAAAAACCGCCAAATTCAGCCTTCGGTCAATTGGCATCATCAATATGTTTTGAGCTGGCAAAAAAACAAAAAAAGAGCCCAGTAGTGTTGGCTCAAAATCTGGCAGACGCCTTGAGCGCGCAAGAATTCACATTATTACGGAGTGTTGCTTGCGCGGGTGGAGGTTAGGTGAATTTCCATGTGAATTTCGCGAAACTTTCCGCCTTAACTCTCTCTTCGATCAGACAACTTAATTCCGGGTATGGCCTTGTCAAAACCAATGAACCTGTGAAAATCATTGTTGAACACACCAGTGTGAATCCGCTTCATCCTATACACATTGGACAAGCTAGAAATCCAATTCTAGGTGATTCTCTGGCACGCATTTTGTCTTCAAGAGGGCATTTGGTCTCTCGTCACTATTACATTGACGACGTAGGTCGTCAGTCTTCCGTCATCGCTTACGGATACACAAAGCTTGGCAATCCAAAACCAGATGAGAAACCTGATCACTTCGTGGGCAAAATATACACAATAACAAGTTGCCTAGTTGAGATCAAACGATTAAAAAATGAACTTAAACGTGCAAAAACGGATGCGCCCTCTGCTGAGACCGCAAAGATAAACAAAGAAACTGCAGAGTGGGTTTCCATTGCCCAAGAGCTCGAAGAAAAATTTCCAAAACTCTTTAGCAAGCTTCTAGCCAGCATTAACGAAGATGAAGATCCTGAGGATCAGATTAACGAATTGAACAGAGCTTATGAGTCAGGTGAGCCTCAGTCTAAAAAGCTGATTAGAGCCGTAAGTGAATTGTGTCTTCAGGGTTTCAGGGAAACACAAAAACGAGTTGGGGTTTTCTATGACTCTTGGGATTGGGAGAGCGGCTTTGTTTGGAGCAATAAGGTAGCTGAAGTTCTTAAGAATTTGAAGAAGACACCTTACGTTTATGCTGAAGGGGGCGTCTTGGAATTCGACGCTGAAAAAGTTGTTAAAGATCTAAATCTTAGAGATAACTTGCGTTTGAGGGAAGAATATGATGTTCCTTCTTTAACTCTGGTTAGGGCGGATGGTACGACACTTTACACAACGCGTGATGTCGCTTATACTCTGTGGAAGTTTGAGCGTGCCAGAAAGGTCATTAATGTGATAGGTATGGAACAATCATTGGCGCAGTTGCAGCTGAAAATAGCTTTGCACGCTTTAGGATGTGGTAATTACGCTGACAACTTCGTGCATTTTGCCTACAATCTTATCACTCTCCCTGGCTACAAGATGTCAAGTAGGCGTGGTCGCTACATCACTTTTGATGAAGCTCTAGACGAAGCAGTTGAACGAGCCTACGAAGAGGTCTCGAAACGCTCGCCTTACTTACCTGAAGAAAAGAAACGATCAATCGCTAATTTTGTTGGAATAGGCGCAGTACGATATGCACTAGTGGAAGTGGATGCAGCTAAACCTGTTGTTTTCACTTGGGATAGAGTGTTGAACTTAGAAACTAACAGTGCACCCTACATTCAGTACACTCATGCACGGGCATGTAGCATCCTAAGAAAAGCTACTCGCGGATCACAGGAGCCAGGATACGAACTCTTGAAAGAGACGATTGAGCGGGAGATAGTGTTGTCCTTGGCTAGTTTTCCAGAAACCTTTGTTGAAGCCGCAGAGTTTCTCAAGCCCAATCTGATTGCTGATTATGCTAATGCTTTGGCTGACAAGTTCAACACATTCTACAATGCCTTACCCGTTATTAGGGCTGAGTCTCAAGAACTTGTTGAGGCAAGAATTGCGTTGACTGACGCTACAAGGATTGTACTTCAAAACTCCCTCAAATTAATTGGAATAGTGGCTCCGGAAAGAATGTAAGCATTCAATTCTGAATTCTTGTTTTGTCATAGTCTTTCATTAAAAGTTAATTGATTTTTTACAAATGAGTTTTGAACGGTTGTATTGACTCTTTACAGAAGCTGATACTAGTTTTCCCTGCAAACGACAAATTTCATATATACGTCAAGTAATCTACAACGAGGAGTTCATCAATGACCACCTCATACTTTGAGAAAAGAGTTGAAGCTATTAACGTTGAAGAGAAGAGTGTGTCTCAACTTCTATCTGAAATGAGCAAAACTGCTTATCAAGGACGGAAACTTGGGGAGGCGGTTGAGGTTTGGAAGGAAATGCTGAACCAAGAAGATTTAACGATCATAATGGGTTTTTCCGGCTCAATGAGCACAGCCGGACAATGGACTATAGTTAATTGGCTGATTGAGAGGCGATTCATCGACGTTCTGGTCTCCACCGGGGCTAATGTTTCAGAAGACATCATTGACGCAATGGGTTTAGGTTATTGGCAAGGCAGCCACATAGCAAATGATTCGGCACTCCTTAAAGCTGACATTAATAGGTATTACGATGTACTTGGGAAGGAAACCGACTATCGGAAAATGGAAGAGTTGTTGACTGATTTCATACTCACTCTACAAACGGATTTTCCATATTCTTCTACCGAGTTGCTTCATCTACTTGGCAAGTATCTACAGAAAAGGGGAATCAATAGCATAGCTTCTGTGGCAGCCAAAAACGGAGTTCCAATCTTCAGTCCCGCTTTGACCGATAGCGCATTTGGTGAAGCTTTTTTGATGGCAAGAAACCAAGAGCACTCAATAGTTCTAGATTCAGTTAAGGAATTTGACCAGTTTGTTGGCATAGGTGAAAAAACTAAGGATGTTGGCGTTATCTACATCGGCGGTGGTGTACCCAAAGACTTCACTCAACTAATGGCAATTTCAGTTTCGCCAAGAACAAACGATCAAGGAGTCCCTGGAAGATCTGGTGGCCTTCGGATGGGATTACACGAGTATTACTATCCACATAAATACGCGATTCAGATAACCACAGACTCGCCCCAATGGGGCGGCTTATCAGGATGCACTCTTGAAGAAGCTATTAGCTGGGGAAAAATCCATGATGCAGGCAGAAAAACTGTATGCTACTGCGACGCAACTATCGCCTTACCCTTGATAACTCACGCTTTAAACGAAAGGGTAAAGACTAAGCGGAAAGCTCCAGATTTATCATGGCTTTTCCAAGAAGTTACCTAACCACTCTTTAGTCTGTCTAGTAGCGAACTCAAAATAATTGGCAGTAGTACCGAGGCGTCCCCTTCAATCATAACTTTTTTTGCGTTCTCATTAATTTTCCCCCAAGAAACTGCCTCTCTGGGTCTAGCACCAGAGAGACTGCCGTCCCATTCCGCTGCAGTACTTAGATAAACTGCGTAATCTAGTCCATCTTTGAATTGATTCCACCATATTGTATGGTGTTTTGCTATCCCCCCCCCAACGATCAACGCGCCAGTCTTCTCAGCGGCGAAAACAACATCATTTATTTCTCCAGAGTCTTTGAGCAAATTTATTGAGAAACTGTGATCCTGCGAGAAAAGCCACGTTTGGTACCCAACTGCACCATCCGTGATCCCGGGGACATAGACTGGAATGTTGTTCTTCGCAGCCCAGTACAGGATGGAACTTTCGTTGCAGATGCGTTCTCCAATGTAACGGCATAGCTGGCGGGTTGAAACCTCCCGAACGTTTTCACTCCATAACTCTTCAAGGAGGCCTTGAATTTTCTCCTCTATAATCATCCCATAGCTTTCGTTTGGAACCAAAACGTTTCCTAATCGATTTATGTTTTTTTTGTGAAGTTCAGCGTCATTCATCTCGAATGAACCTCTGTAGTAGGGTCTCCAGCCTCTTGCCAAGTCATGGTCTAGGGTCCCACAAGTAATGTTCACAACATCCACTAGTTTTCGCTTTACAAGCTCCCTAAATACCCCTCTAGTTCCAGTAGCTACAAGATTTGCAGTGAAAGAGAGAAACTTTGTGCAATTCGGAGTCCTGTTCATTTGCTCAAGTATTCTCACCGCAACTGCCGTCTTTCCAGCCGTGAAGCCCCATGCCTTTTCCATTTGCA
>DAOVIH010000003.1 GCA_030673805.1 Candidatus Bathyarchaeota archaeon
ACAAAAGATGAGCTGGAAAAGGCATACTTTGCTGTTCGCCCGCATTTAGATTTCGGTTTGATAGAGGCTGGTTTAACGAGACACGAGGTCGACTGGCTTTACGGCGTGAACCTAACCCGTGCCTTAACAATGGCCGCGAAGAACTGGAGCGGAAAATACAAAACGCTTAGCACAGGTAGAGTGCAAGGACCTACACTCGGGTTTCTTGCAATCCGAGAAAAAAGCATAAAATGTTTTGTACCAAAGCCGTATTGGAGCATAAAAGCCAAAATCGTGATCAACAAGGTAGTTCTAGAAGCAGAATACGAAAAAGATAAGATTGAGAACAAGAAAGAAGCTGAAGCGATAGTTGATAATTGTATAGGAAAGAAAAACCAAATAGAAAGAACAGAGATTAGACGATTCAAGCAGAATCCTCCAGTGCCCTTTGATTTGGGTTCTCTGCAAAGAGAAGCCTATAGCCTCTTCAGATACGCTCCTATAAACACGCTAAGAATAGTTCAACAGCTATATCTTGACGCCTTAATCTCATATCCAAGAACTAGTAGCCAAAGGCTCCCAGCAACAATCGATTACAGAAAAATCTTGGAAAAAATATCAAAAGTGCCGGGCTATAATAAACCCGCTACTCAACTCCTTGCCAAGACGATTCTGAGGCCTACTGAAGGAGAGAAGGACGACCCGGCACATCCGGCAATATATCCTACAGGAAAATCCCCGAACAAGACTCACAGAGGCCCTGCGGAAAAAATTTGGGGGCTCATTACTAGAAGGTTTATGGCTGTCTTTGGGGCTCCCGCTCTGAAGCAGAATACAAAGGCTTTCTTCAAGATTAATGACAATCTGTTCATCTTGAAAACTAGACAAACCCTCAATGAAGGTTGGCTTAAATTTTATGGTCCCTATACGCAGTCAGAGGAACCCGTATCACCATTATTGAAAAAGGGCCAGCGACTCACTATTCAAAAAGTCATTCTTGAGGATAGGTTTACTAGACCGCCAACAAGATACAATCCAAGTAGTCTTCTCAAGAGAATGGAGGACGAGAAAATCGGCACGAAATCAACAAGGGCATCAATAACACAAACCCTTTGTAATAGAAAATACATTCGAGCTGAAAAGATTGTTGTAACAGATTTGGGCTTTGAAGTATTTGAGATTCTCCAAAAATACTGTCCAAAGGTGGTATCACCGGAACTCACAAGAGATCTCGAAGAGAAGATGAATAGGGTTAGGCTAAAAACCGAAAAAAGAGAAGAAGTCATAGCTGACACCGTTAAGGTTCTAAAGCTAGCGACGAAGCAAATAAAAGCAAACGAGAGAAAAATTGGGGAGAAACTCAGTCAAGCAATAGAACAAATGAGACTGAAACAAAAAACAATTGGTACATAACCCATCTGCAAAAAGGGAAAAATTGCCGTTTGTTGATCAAAAAACTGGGAAAAGGTTTGTTGGGTGCACGGGCTATTTCATAGGCCACTGTAGAACATCATTTCTATTGCCTCAAAAAGGCTGGGTGAAACCGCTAGGTGATTTGTGTAAGGGATGCGTGGTTCCCACTGCAAAAGTTTGGATGAGCGGAAAAAAGCCTTGTACATTGTGTTTCAATCTAAGGTGCGAATTAAGAAAAAGTTGAGCTGAAAGAAGTTGATATGTAGAGTTTGCCATAGGGAAGATAGTAAACTCGGATTATGCCACTTGCACCAAGAAGTTTATCAAACCATTGCAGAGAATTATGACTCTTGGAGAAAGGCTTTAAATTTATCTTGGAAAGAGTATTTAAGTGAGATTGAGCAAAATCCGTTAACAGGCGAATGGATCAAAGAAGTGGCGAAGAAACTAATAGAAGAAGAGAAAACAAAAAATGTCCAGAAAAGCTAAGAACCAATCTTCCTCAATATCTCTTTCGATTTCCCGATGGCTAGGTAAAGTTTCAACAGCAAAGCCTTCAACTTTTGCACTTTCCGCGATAATAATTGGGGCGGCTATATTCTTCTTCGCAGGGGGCATTTACACCATAGTTTTAAAACCTCTCGCATCAGTCTATTTGGGTGATACTTTCTATTTCCTATACCCTGAACTAAGTTCACAATTCATATTCGACACGGTAATTGCTACGTTGTTATATTCACTAGGATTCTTGGGCCTGCTAGCCATGTATTCTAGCACAAAACAAGCATACAACCCAAGGCAGGCTTACATGTCACTCATGTTAGGAGCGACGCTCCTATTACTCTCCTACGTTTTCTTAGAAGTTGCCATAAACATTAAGCTTGGATGAAGTTTCACCAAGGATTCTTCTTTAACCCAAGTTTGTAGGCCCCAAAATTGGTTAGCAAATGGATCGGAGGTGTGATTATGATAGCTGTGAGAGCTAATTCCCAAGATAGAATGTTCAATGGAAGTGAAAGGAGGATTGCTCCGATTACGAAATCGACTTGGTCAACAATTGGCATCAATCCTCCGGGTTTAATGTCCAAGCGCCTCTTTAAGAAGGACCCAGCTAAATCTCCGAGGAGAGCACCTAGAGGTAGGAGGAAACTGTAAGAAATGGGGTAGGCAAAGAGAACATGCCATACTAGCCCAATTGCTGTCCCAATGGTCAATCCAAGAATGAAACCCCTAAGAGTTTTGTTATTTCCTAAAATGCGTTTTTTGTCAAAAAAAGTCTTTCCAAAATCCAAGGGCCGACCTCCACCAAAAATTACAGGTAAAGCATTTGCACAATATGCAGGGAATATGAACTGAAACGCTTCAATTATTAGAATTCCAATCTCCAATGGAGTAACCACCATATTCAATACCTATAGTCACGTATTCCAGATTCTTCAATTCTCAACTGACAAGTTGTGGACTGAGTTTTATTCGGAGTTTTCTCAATCTCTGCTTTGATAATCTGCAGACTTGTTGTGGGCTTTAAAGCAACTATTCTTTCCGCCCAAAATTTTAAGACTCTTTTAGCAACTGGTTCCACGCTGATGTTGGTCTCGTTAAAAACACTTCGTACTTGACTCGTTACGACGACCGCTATTTTTTGGGTTTTTGTCATCTGTGCCAAAATAGCCATTTGCCGGTTTAGTTCCCGGTTTAATTTGAACGCTTTCTTGGAGGATTCGGCAGTCTCAGCGCTATAAAGAGACGTAACAGTGTCGATTACTACCATGCCAAAGTTTCTTGTGATATAATCTGACAGTTGTTCTATCACTGCCATCTGTTCACTGAAATCGCGAGGCCTGATCAAGGTTATGTATTCGGCGATCTCCTCGAGTCTATCTGGGGTTATTTGTGCTAGTCTCTGGATGGTAAACGTATTGTCACAGTCTAAGAACAGAGTCTTTAGGTTTTGATTGGCACAATTGACAGCACATTGCAGGGTCAATGTTGTTTTTCCAGTTTCTGGTTCGCCATAAATTAACGCAATACTCCCAAGCGCTATGCCTCCTCCTAGTCCTTTGTCGATGCATCCACAGCCTGTCAAAATTTGCGCTGTCACGTTTGCCACATTAACCTATTGTTTTGTCCACCAATCTGTTGACGTTGGAAGCAAAGTTTCCTGTGTTTTTATCGGGAGGTACCTCGTTCAGATATAGGTTTGTTTTCGAACGTAGTTTTGAGGTGCTATGTTACGCAGTTTGCATCCAACTTGTAGAAGAAATGAATATGCTAGATTTATTAAGATTTAGTCAATCAGATCTAGGTTGCGTCTTTTAGCAATTTAATTAGTGTTAGGTCTTTAAAAGATGTCAATCAACTCTTTTTGTTTGATTATTTCGGTTTTTGCTAACGTTTCGTTTGAATTTCTCTTCTTTATGCCGTAGTGTCTTGTCTATCTGATGAGGTAGATCATTTGACTCTTGGTGAAGACCTGATTGTCTTACACTTTTAGTCTCGAATAGTAAAAGTTCGCTGCTTCTCGCGTCTACTAATACTTGTGGTTTCAATTCAAAACGTTCAGCTAGGTTCCTGAAGGGTCTAGCGGAGTTAGTATCTGTAGTGTTCTGGGAGATAATTGTTAAGATCAGCGTTTCAAATAGGGGTCGTTTATTCTCAGTCCGTTTAGGCAAAACAATAGCACTTCAGATCATCTCCAAGATGGTTCATGCGCGTTTTTTCGTCATTCAGTTGTTTCCTTGTCTTGAAAATAGTAAATAGGTGATTCATTAAGATAGAAATGGATAGTGTTAACTCTAATGGAACGAACTAAGATCTATAAAGAAGAGGTTTTGGAACAAAACAAGTGTTTTCTGGCGACACTCTTGGAAAACAGTAACTCGTGTATTGTTTTATTGAGTGAAAATAAAGACAAACTTGGAACCCTCGCAATTGCTGTGCCTAAACCGAAGGGCCTACTTGGCTCGGTCTCTTCTTCGCTACTCTTGGGGGACAAGAACGCGATTTCAGCTCGTATGTTTGCTGAGTATATTGCTGCCAAGAAAGAGAAAATAGTCTTGGTTTCAGTGTATTTGAAAAAACATAGCGAAACTGAAGCTCAATCTTTTTTCAAAGAGCTAATCGACAAGATTCTTCAAAAAAATGGTGCATAAGAGATTATCACGGAATTAGCAGGCTACTCAAATCATTTGCGGCAAAACAGTCATACAAATTAAGAAGTGCTTCAGTCTTGTCAATCTAAGTTATTAGATTAAAAACGGACTTTGGATTATTCATAGTTAATTAGGTACTCAGGGCAGATTTTTCATAAAGAAAATTCAGCACTCTCTGGTGGATATCCCAAAAAGAAAGAATGGTTAGAAGCGAATCATACGTTTTTAAGAGTGAAATCTTGTATAAGGTTTTGAAGTATTGATGAAAAAGCCACTGATTCTAAAGATTAACCCTCAAGAGCCAGAGATAAAAAAGATTCAGATCGCAGCTGATATTATTAAAAAAGGAGGCTTAGTGGCATTTCCAACTGAAACAGTTTACGGGCTGGGTGCAGATGCCTTGAATTCCAGAGCTGTTTTATCATTATTTGAAGCAAAGAATCGGCCTCTGGATAATCCCCCGATTATTCACGTGGAAAACATGAAGCAAGTCCAAGAGCTAGTTAAGAAAGTCACATATGAAGCGAAAATGGTGATGAGCGAGTTTTGGCCAGGACCGCTAACGCTTGTTTTTAAGCGTTCCGATATTGTTCCTAATACTACGACCGCGGGCCTTAGCACTATTGCAGTAAGGATGCCGCAGCATAAGGTAGCTCTAGCGTTGATTAGTGAAAGCAATTGTCCTATTGCCGCTCCTAGCGCAAACCTTGCGGGTAGACCCAGCGCGACTTCAGCTGAACATGTGTTCGCGGATTTAAATGGAAGAATTGATGCAATAGTAGACGGAGGGACGACTCAAATTGGCGTTGAATCTACAGTTCTGGATATGAGCGTAACGCCGCCCCAAATTCTTCGCCCAGGTGGGGTTTCCTTTGAATCCCTAAAGAATTCTCTTGACGATTTGGAGCTTCACCCTTTTGTAGTAACTAGAAAAAAACTGCCAATTGACAAGGTACGATCACCCGGAATGAGACACAAGCATTATGCGCCTAACGCCGAAGTGATTGTGGTGGAGGGCGAAGTTCAAATGATTGTTTGCAAAGTAACTGAACTACTGCGTCACTATAGGTTTATGGGAAAAAAGGTGGGTGTGCTAGCCACTGATGAAACTATAGGGTTATATGGGACAGCGTATGCAAAATCTCTAGGCAGTCGTTCTAATTTGGACTCTATCGCAAAGAACTTGTTTAGGCTTCTGAGAGATTTTGAAATAGAAGGTGTTGAGACCATCATCGCTGAAGGCGTGTCTGCTAAGGGGATCGGTTTAGCGATTATGAATAGACTTCGTAAAGCCTCTGGTTATAACATCGTCAAAGCTGAATAAAACTGAGAAATATTTATATTAAGGGCCGGAACTTCTCCGTTTAGAACTTGATAAATTCAATTAATGGAACATAAGATTGGTGATATGAGAATGTCTACAGGAAATATTCCGATTTTAGTTTTAAAAGAAGGTACTGGAAGATCAACAGGTAGAGATGTACAAAAGAACAATATTATGGCTGCGAAGATCGTTGCTGAGACTGTGAAGAGCACTCTTGGTCCAAAAGGCATGGATAAAATGCTTGTAAGCAGTTTCGGTGACGTTTCTATAACAAATGATGGTGCAACAATAATGAAGGAGCTTGATGTGCAGCATCCAGCTGCAAAGATGCTAGTGGAAGTAGCAAAAGCTCAGGACAATGAAGTTGGTGATGGAACCACAACGGCAGTGATCTTGGCTGGAGAGTTGCTGGCTAAGGCTGAAGGTCTGCTAGATCAAAGCGTACATCCGACCGTAATTATCGAAGGCTACAAGAAAGCCAGCGTAAAAGCCCAAGAAATCTTGATTACTTTGGGGATTCCAGTCGGGATCAAAGATGACAAGATTCTTCGTCAAGTGGCTATAACCTCAATGGCGAGCAAAAGCATAACGGTAGCTAAAGATCATTTTGCCAAAGTAATCGTCGATGCTGTAAAACAAGTTGCAGAAGAAGAAGATGGCAAGTTCAATGCGGACATCGATTTGATAAAAATCGTCAAGAAACATGGCAAAAGCTTAGAAGAGACGGAACTCGTCAAAGGCATGGTTATAGACAAAGAAATCGCAAGCTCGCAGATGCCTAAAACAATTGAAAACGCAAGAATCGCTTTGCTCAACACGAAATTGGAAATTGAGAAAACCGAGTTCGATGCAAAAATCAACATTGAAAGTCCAGACCAGATGAAATTGTTCTTAGATGAAGAGGAACGAATGATCAAGGAAATGGTCGCCAAAATAGTCAAAGCCGGTGCCAACGTGGTATTCGTTGAGAAAGGAGTTGACGACATGGCTCTACACTTCTTAGCTAAAGAAGACATATTAACCGTTAAAAGCGTGAGCAGCAGTGATATGGAGAAACTAGCTAGAGCCACCGGAGGCAAAATTCTGGCCACTGTCAAAGACTTGGCAACTGGAGTTCTTGGCAAAGCCAAGAAAGTGGAAGAAGTAAAGATTGGCGACGATAAGCTCATTTATGTAAGAGAATGCAAGAATCCGAAAGCTGTTACAATCGTGATTCGTGGCGGATCAGATCATGTGATTGATGAAGCAGAGCGTTCACTTCATGACGGGTTGTGTGTGGTTAGAAATGCTATCGAAGACGCAAAGATTATCGCTGGTGGCGGTGCTCCTGAAGCAGAATTATCGAAGAATCTCAGAAGGTACGCAACCAAAGTTGGTGGACGTGAGCAACTAGCGATCGAAGCATTCGCAGAGGCAGTTGAGACTCTTCCATTGACTCTAGCCGAAAACTCAGGTTTCGACCCAATTGATATAATGGTGGCATTGCGGTCTAGCCACGAAAATCCTGAAAACAAGTACTTTGGCGTTGAAGTAAACACTGGAAAAATAAGGGATATGCTGAAACTGAAGGTCGTGGAGCCACTACGAGTGAAACAGCAGGTGGTAAAGTCGGCCACGGAAGCCGCAAACATGATTCTAAAAATAGATGACTTGATCTCTTCAAAAGGCGCAGGAAAAGAACCACAGATGCCTCCGGGAATGCCTCCAGGTGGCATGGGTGGCATGGGTGGCATGGGTGGCATGGGTGGCATGGACGGAATGCCGCCTTATTAGATCTCCCCTTTTTCCATCTTAGTTTTTTCCAACTAACTTCCATTTTTTCGTTTGAAATGCCTCATGGCATAAACTAAGTCTCAATCTTTTTTTCAGAAAGCAAGTCCAGACCCGATCTTACTTAGTAAGCTGATTATGAACCTTTAGGTATCAAAAGCAACTGCTAATGATTGCGTCTTTTGCTCTTGGATTATCGTGGTTATCAAAGCGTTGAAGGCCAGAATACACCTTTATTTTCTGCCTTGTGGGTTCACATGGTTTGTCATAAGAGAAAAAACTTTAGAAATTGGGTGTCCGACGCTTAAACTTATAAATTTTCGATTCTCTCTCTTTTTGTGTGGGCATGTATTGTGGAAAAAGGAGAACTTTTAGAATTTTCAACTTGGAATCAAGTATATGATTTGCTTCTACATCAGGCTGAAAGAATTCGTAAAAGTGGATTTAGGCCGGCTGTGATTGTGGGAGTTTCTAGAGGTGGCTTGATTCCAGCTAGAGTTCTTTCCGACCTCCTAGATAATCCAAACCTCGTAACTGTAACAGCTGAGTTCTATCCAGGATTTGCCGGAAACAAAAACAATCCGGTTTTGACAAAGTGTGTTTCCAAGGCAGTAGTGGATAAGAAGGTGCTGGTTGTAGATGAAATCGTTGATACGGGGAGCAGTCTTTCACTAGTGAAAGAACACATCTTAAAACAAGGTGCTGCAGAAGTGCGAATAGCGACCTTGTATTATAAGGCTCGTAGCGTTCTCAAACCAGAATACTATGAAAAAGAAACAGATTCGTGGATAATTTTCCCGTGGGACTTGAAGGAAACTATTAAGAGAGTCTTTGATAGAAATGCAAGAATTGATGCTGTTGTTGAAAAGGAGACTGCGAAGTTTATAGAGGTTGGAACACCCCCCTACCTCGTTAAGAAATTTCTGAGCGAGATTCAGGAGGGGCGAAAATGATTAAAAGAATAGGGGAATACCGTAGATATGTAGGGATAATAGGCTTCAGAAACGTGAAAATCAAAGATATTGAAGATTTTATTAAGCGAGTCCGAAGAGAAAAAGCGGCATATACCAGTGTTCAGTTCTTTGATGCATCCTTGGTGGCTACGTGGGAACACCTGTACTTTGCAGTTTTGAACTCTCTAGCTGCCTTTAAGAATGGATTGAGTATCTCCAAAAATCTCGAGATGGAGATATTGCTCTATGCTTCTGCCCAACGACAAATTGAAAAAGCTATCAAACGGATTGGAATCAAACAAGAAAATCCTGATGTCGCAGTGGTTATAGTTGGTGAAAAACTGCAGTCTATTACTCACGCTTCTTTGGAGATTTCAAGGGAACTCGGCTTAAGACCAACTGAGGCTGTTCTTGAACTATCAACAGAGAAAATCCAGAAGATCCAACAGGCTTTTGCAGTAACTGAAAAAGAACTTGAAACGGTCATGAAAAGGGACAACTTGGGGCGGACTTTGGTTGATCTCGTAATCGAGAGAATGGCATTGCTTTCCACGAAGCTTTAAAGCATTTTTTCTTTTCTAACTGATAGTATCTCATTTGGTTTTATGAGAGCTATCCCAGTTAGTTCACCGATTATTTCGATTAATAGTATCTTATCAGGGTTTTCCAAATCAACTTTTTTTTGAATTTCTGCTGCTATCCCTTCTATTACATCACTAGAGTGAATACTCGTAAAACGCTTCTCTACAGTAATCCTAAAAGACTCATCCTCTTCGATTCTTGAGCTTAGTTCTTTGGCTGAAAGGATTATTTCTTCCAAGTCAGTAGGAACTGTTTTTTCAATGGGGATGATTCTTTGTGTATAACGAAACTCGTAGGGCCGCTCTCGAAAAAGAACGCGAAACTTGTTTATTGCTTTGAAAGGATCCAAAAGAGTTTTGGCTACAATTAAACCTGAAATCCCTGTCTTGCCAACAAGAGGCGAAGGAGCACCTAGTTCATTTAGCAAATAGCGGAGTTCTGAACACATCTTGTTCTCGGTTCCGCGCGAACAAGTAGCTATTATGTTGAAATCCCTGAGCAAAATACTTCACCTAGTGAAAAATCCAAACCCTCAGTTTGTTTTCGTTATTTCTCCCATCCAGTATTTAATAATGTTTAGAAATTGCTTGGTTTTAGTAATTAAACAAGCAAATCAGTTTCAGGTCAGTGTAGGTTTATGGCTTTTATCACAGCCTAAAGGCTCCTAGCCGTCGCCTCACATCATCCCCTAATAAGAACCGATAATCGGTAATTTATCGGTTTTGTTTATTGAGAAGAAGTGTATTCAGATCTGCTGAGACGAGAACTGGGTGGCTGGAGAACAAAAAAGTTTAAAGTCATCTAAAACTAAATCTGCACAGACTTTCTTTGGAGGTGAAATGGTATGTTGGTGGAGGAAGAAGAATGGAAAGAAGAGGATGATGAGGACCTCGAAGAGGAGGAATGGTGAGTTGGGAAGTTTCTTTCTCATTTTTTCTCAAATAACTTAACGGTCGAGTTTTTCCCCTACGATACATTGCTCTTGGATCTGCTCCATGTTTATAATAGTCTAGTTATATTCACTATTGGTCGAATATGACCAGGGTAGCTGTACTCGATCGTGAAAAGTGCAAGTTGAAACGATGTGGGCAGATCTGTCTCCGTTTTTGTCCCATGGTGAGAAGCCGCGTGGAGGCAATACGCATAGAATCTAATGAGGTGTTGATCTCCGAAATGCTTTGCAGCGGCTGCGGGATATGTGTTAAGAAATGTCCTTTTAAAGCAATCTCTATAGTTAACCTCCCCGACGAATTGGAAAAAGACTGCAGTTACCGTTTTGGGTCAAATGCCTTTAAGCTTTTCAGGCTGCCTTTACCTTCTCCTGGAATGGTTTTGGGACTATTGGGGCAAAATGGAATAGGCAAATCCACAGCCTTAAAAATCCTTTCTGGCGAACTCAAATTGAATTTAGGCGATTTTGACAACACGCTTGAGTGGGATCAAATAATCCAACACTTTCGGGGTTCCACACTCCAAGAATACTTCCACAGAATGAGCGAGAATCGCCTAAGAGTTGTACATAAACCCCAATATATTGACAAGATACCTGAGGTGATTTCTGGAAAAGTCGGAGATACACTAGAACGGGTATCACAAAGAGCGGGGTTGGATGATCGCGCAGAGGAACTTCAACTTGGAGAAATCTGGGGAAGATCCTTAGACGTTCTAAGCGGAGGTGAACTGCAAAGGGTAGCAATCGCGGTCACTCTAAGTCGCGAGGCTGATGTGTATCTTTTCGATGAACCATCGAGTTATCTAGATGTTAAACAGAGGCTTCAGGCGGCCAAAGCCATTAGACGTCTCAAAGATGACAATAAGACAGTAATTGTTGCAGAGCATGATTTAGCTATATTAGATTATTTGTCAGATCAAATATGCCTTTTTTACGGAGATCCGGGAGTCTACGGAGTTGTTTCACACGTACACGGAGTCAGAAACGGAATAAACATCTATTTGCAGGGCTACATCCCTGACGAGAACATCATGTTCAGGAAAGAACCAATAATATTTCACGAAAAACCGCCTACTTTGAGTGCAGAAGTTGGGAAGACAATTCTGAAATGGGATCGAATAGAGAAAACCTACAAAGGGTTCAAACTCACCACCACCCCTGGAGAAATAAAACGTGGTGAAATTATCGGAATGCTCGGGCCGAACGGGATTGGGAAAACCACTTTTTTGAAGATTTTGGCGGGTATCGAGAAGGCAGACAACACGCAAGAACTCGAAGAGTTAGCCGTCAGCTACAAGCCCCAATACATATCAGCTGAATATGATGGAACTGTTCAAGAGCTTCTAATCAGCATAAACAAGGATACTTTTTCTTCAAGCTGGTACAAGACAGAAATTCTCCATCCGCTAAAAATTAATCAATTCATTGGACGGAATGTAATGGAATTAAGTGGTGGCGAACTACAAAAAGTGGCCATAGCCGCTTGTCTGTCCAGAAAAGCAGATCTGCTATTACTCGATGAACCAAGCGCTTATTTAGACATCGAGGAGAGATTAAATGCAGCCCGCACAATCAGGCGTGTAGTAGAAGCTCGTAATGTCACCGCTTTCGTTGTTGAACATGACGTTGTCACTCAAGATTTCATAGCGGATCGCCTCGTTGTCTTCACAGGTGAACCCGGCGTTAAAGGCACGGCTAATCAGCCTACCAGCCTTAGACAGGGTATGAACGCTTTCTTGAAAGAGATGGATGTGACGTTCCGCAGAGACTCAATTACTAGGCGGCCTAGAGTAAACAAGGAAGGCTCAAAACTAGATGATTTTCAGAAGCAAATCGGAGAGTATTATTATACACGTACGACTGGAGAGTAAATTAGTGTCTGGCATAGATTCTTGAAGACTGCCGCGATGGCTCATATGGTTCTTTGCTCAAAATTCTTTAAAGAAACTTCTGTCGCCGTCGAGCGGCCTTAATAGTACCTAGTTAAGTTAAAGAATGAGCAAAAACATACCCTAATGCTGTTGACGATTAGGCAGGACCAAAATGGTGGAAGCCAAAAAATGGCGCAGCAAACCTTTCAAGAGATAAGTGCATCAGACTTTTTCTACCGCAATCGGGATATTGCAGGTTTCACAAACCCGACTAGAGCCATTTTTGCAACAATAAGAGAACTTGTAGAGAACTCTTTAGACGCTGCTGAAACCATTAAAGTACTCCCAGACGTCTACGTTAGGTTATCCTTTGCTAAAGTAGGCAACCAAGAAAGCCAGGTTTTCAAGCTGAGAGTTGAAGATAATGGTGCGGGGATATTACCCAAGCACATACCTTCAGCTTTTGGTCAAGTTCTCTACGGTTCAAAATATACGCTCAAGCAACAACGGGGAACCTTCGGGCTAGGAGGAAAAATGGCCATACTCTACGGCCAAATCACTACTCACCAGCCTGCACATGTGACTTCCAGTACGGGTACAGCAAAAATATACTCATTTAAGCTTATGATGGATATTCAGAAGAACCGTCCAATAATCCTGGACAGAAGGGTAAGCACAAACAAAGGACAGTGGCGTGGAACAATAGTTGAGTTCTGCTTAGAAGGTGACTATCTGAGGGCTAAACCCAAAGTATTAGAATACTTCAAGCAGACTGCAATGGTCAATCCTTATGCTAACTTGACTTTTGTAGATCCAAAAGGGCGGCTCTACAAGTTCACCCGAGGTACAACAAGTATGCCCGACCCTCCAAAGGAGACAGAACCACACCCGTACGGTGTAGATGTGGAGCTTCTCCAACGGCTTATTCAGGTAACGCCCTACAAAAACATGCTGGAGTTTCTGAAGAATGAGTTTCACAGAGTCGGAGAAATTACTGCTCAGAAGTTTTTAGCATTCAGTAACCTGAGCCCGCGGAAAAACCCTAAGAGGCTTTCCCATGCAGAATTAGTAAGCTTGATGCAGAATCTAAAAAAGTTTGAAAAGTTTCTACCACCTGATTCAAGCTGTTTGTCTCCATTAGGGGAAGATCTGCTGAAAGCTGGAATATTGAAAGAGTTGAAACCTGAATTTTTAGTTGTTCATCAGCGGAAACCATCAACTTATGCGGGTCATCCTTTCATAATTGAAACAGCTATCGCGTATGGAGGAGAAATCCCCAAAAAGAATAATTTTGTAATCTATCGTTTCGCCAACAAAATTCCTTTGCTCTATGATGAAGCAAGCGATGTTTCATACAGAGTTATTAACTCCATGAATTGGAGCCGATACAAGGTTACTCAGGACATGCCCATTGCGATAGTGGTGCATATTTGTAGCACAAAGGTTCCCTACAAAACAGTTGGCAAAGAGTTCATTGCTGATAGACCAGAAGTCCGCAGAGAGATTGCAAATGAACTGCGCGGGGTGGCGCGTAAACTTCAGCATTTCCTATCACGAAGAGCTCATGTAAATAAGGAAAAGAAAAAGTTTAGCGTCTTCATTAAGTATCTGCCCAAGATTGCCCAGTTTTCAACTGATCTCGCGGGTAAGGAAAAGATTCCAGACATCGAAAAACTGTTGAAGAGTGTGAGAAAATTTGGGATCGAATAAGAAAGAAAGAATTGTTGGCAATAAGAAAAGCAAAGTTCTATCAAGCTTGAAAAATCTTGGAAGTCGAGTTTACAATCAATTGGAGAACGGGTTTTTTCCTTCCATAACGATGCCGAGTCGTTCTACAGAAAACATAAATTATGATCCAGATCTGAGGCAATACATATTGGGTGAAAAAATTGTTCTAAGGAACTCACGTATCTTCACTCAGACTAGAGGGTTCACTCAGCTCGTTTGGGCTGCAACTTTTTCGCATGAACTAGCCTCCCAGCGCAAAACGTCGACTCTGAGGGACGTTTACTACTCGGCTCAGGCCTATGAAATGGTGTTCAAAGACCAGCAAGAATCCAATAACATAATCACTGATTTGGAGACAGTTTTAGGATTGTCCCGTGAAGATTTCAATATTTTTCCCGAGGAACGATCAGCAGTCTTTGGAGATTTGACAATAGCATATACGGTGCCTGGGTACGAAGGGAGAACTCTGAATCTGACCTCTCACCCAGACGGAGTCCTTATTGGCCCAGCGCTGACCTCCGCTGAATTTGTGGGGACTACCGCGGATAAGGTTATAGCAATAGAGAAAGGCGGTCTCTTCACTCGTTTTGTAGAGGAAAACGTACACAAGAAATTCAACGCCCTATTGATCTCGACCGCCGGTCAAGCCCCAAGGGCTACAAGACACTTCATTAGAAGATTGAATAGAGAATTTAATCTACCTGTTTACATCTTCACCGACGGTGACCCTTGGGGAATGCACATTGCAATGGTGATAATCTCTGGATCCGCTAACGCCGCTCATCTTAGAGAGCTCACCACGCCCGACGCCAAATGGATGGGTGTGTGGGCCTCAGACATCGTTGACTACAAACTCCCAACCTACCCCCTTAAAGAAGTTGACTTTACAAGACTTCACGAACTGCAAAGAGATCCTAGATATCAGACTGACCCGTTGTGGCAAAAAGAGATAAAGACTTTCCTCAAAATAAGGAAAAAAGCGGAACAAGAAGCCTTCAGCCGCTATGGCTTAACCTATATAGTCGATGAATACCTGCCAGCCAAACTAGGTGAGACCAAATAACAAGAGAAATTTATAATAACTCTTTTCGTTCTTATTTACCGAATACATACAAAAAGGAAGTTTAGGCTTGAGTGAAATTGGTACGTTCTGGACAAATGTGATAGAAAAGTTTTTTGGTCTACTACTTTCAATAATTGGGGCTTTATTAGTATACTATACATATACAAGTAGTGCTGTTCTAGGGGTTTTCACAAGTCTTTTCGGTTTTCTTAGCGTTTTATTTCTATTGGTCGGGCTCTTCTTAGTTACAGTTAAAGCCGAATAGCTTCCAGCCTCACCAATAGTCTCTTTTCACATTTTTTGCTCTCTTCGGTATTGTTTCTAACTTCTAAGGTGACCTGCCACAATTAACGAGCAAATTTGCCTTCTGGTATGAGACGAACGATTTAAATCTCGGATAGTTCAAGTTTTTACTATTTAGCATTAGTTAAAACTGATAATGTAAGATAAATGGGATTAGAGAGTAATACTTTATCAAGTGATTACTAACAACTTTTGGAGCCCAAAAGTTATTTAGAATTTGGTCGATGAGGGGTTTAGATGCCTATCCGCCAACCAATAGTTTGCGTTCTCGGACACGTTGATACTGGGAAGACTCTTCTTTTGGATAAAATCCGAAAGACAAGTGTTCAGGCACGCGAAGCTGGAGGCATAACCCAACATATCGGTGCAAGCTTCTTCCCAGTTGAAACCCTCAAGAAGCTTATCGGTCCTCTTCTTTCTACTTTGAAGGGTGAGATCGAGATTCCGGGTTTGTTGATTGTTGACACACCTGGGCATGAAGCTTTCACCAATTTGAGAAAGAGGGGGGGAAGTGTTGCTGATATTGCCATTCTTGTAATTGATGCACTAAGGGGTTTTGAGACACAGACTTATGAATGCATAGAAATATTGAAGGCTCGAAGAACCCCATTCCTTGTAGCTGTGAACAAAATTGACCGTGTACCCGGCTGGAGGTCTGGATCAGATACTTTCTTCATGAAATCCTATCAGTCTCAGAACAAATTTGTTAAAGAAGAATTAGATACAAAGCTTTATGAAATCATGGGAACTTTTTCTCGTTTAGGCTACAAGACTGACCGCTTCGACCACATACGGGACTTTACAAAGACAATCGCCATAGTTCCTATCAGCGCAAAAACTGGCGAGGGCCTAAGCGAACTAATGATGGTCTTGATTGGTCTAACACAACAATACCTGAAAGACCAACTACAGACTGAAAATAGGGCAGCGAAAGGATCAGTTTTAGAGATTAGAGAAGAACCTGGATTGGGCCTAACGTTGAACACCATTATCTATGATGGATTGCTTCAAAAGGACGATTTGATTGTTGTGGGCGGCAAGGAAAAACCGCTTCTGACTCGGATAAAAGCAATTTTAGTCCCTAAACCGCTAGATGAGATGAGGGATCCCCGTGACAAATTCTCCGCTGTTGATTCTGTTTGTGCAGCAGCAGGAGTTAAGATTGTTGCATCTGAAGTGGAAGACGCCTTGGCTGGTGCCCCTTTGTACGCTATTCCACCTGGTGAAGACCCAAAAGAATATGCCGCTCTTGTAATAGCAGAAATCGAAAAAATCAGAATTACAACGGATGTTGAAGGGATAGTTCTGAAGGCTGACACGCTTGGGTCTTTAGAGGCAATAGCTGAGATTCTGAAGAAGAACAATATTCAGATCAGACTAGCCGATGTCGGAGACGTTTCCAAACGAGACGTTATAGACTCTTCAGTCGTCAAAGAACGAAAACCCCTTTACGGTGTCATCTTGGCTTTCAACGTTAGAATTCTGCCAGATGCTGAAGAAGAAGCAACAAACAGGAATATTCCGATATTTAAGGAGCAGATTATCTATCATTTGATAGATAATTATCTTGAATGGCTCAAGTCTGAGCGTGAAGCAAAGAATAAGTATGAATTTGAGAAGCTTGTGAAGCCTGGAAAAATCCGTGTTATTGAAGGTTACGTTTTTCGAAGAGCAAAACCTGCAATCTTCGGGGTTAAAATTCTAGGTGGACAGCTTGAGCCAAAGTACTCTCTTGTTAGAGCAGAAAACGGAGAAGACATTGGCGAAGTGCAGCAGATTCAAGAAAAAGGGAAAGCAATATCAAAAGTGGAACAGGGAAATCAAGTTGCTATATCTATGGATAAGCCCATAATTGGGAGACACGTTTTCGAAAAAGACATTTTGTACGTGAAAGTTCCAGAATCCGATGCCAAGGTTCTGCTTACAACTCATTTTGAGAAGCTGACAGAAGACTCGCAAGAAGTCATGAAAGAATACGCAGAAATGATGCGACAGAAAACGCCTTTTTGGGCTACATAGTTACATCCAACTAGCCCGTGCTTTTCTCTTTAATGGTTAATCCTGAGAACAAATTAAGTGAAACTTTGCTGTCAACCTCCACCCACAGGAGGAACTATGGCTAAAACATCGTTGTTCTCAAGTTGAGTCTCCAATCCAGCAATGGACGTAGCGCTCTTGCCATTAATTAAAAACTGGAGAAAGCCTTTGACTTCATGAGTCTTCTCTTCATAAACGTAATCAACAAAGGGACGCCCATAAATTTGGCTTAGAGTCTCAAGGACCAGGTAAATGGTTACTTTTTTGACTTCGGGAAAACATAATACCTTTTCTTTCTGACCGATTTTTTCCCTTAAAATTGTGAAAAAACGGATTTTGACTTGCATCGCGTAAACCTCTATAATAAAACTTTGCTATGATTAAACTGTTACTCATACTAAAGTCCGACAGCAAAACTTCGCTCAAATGCATTGGATTTCATTTAAAACGAGATAAAAAAGCCTTCAAGGCGATATATATGATGCTGAAAAATAGTTTGCATAACTTCAAGGGTAAAAGTTTATATTTCTGTCGGAGTCTTGCATATTTCCTATTAAAATAGATTATACACAAAAGTGAGGTTTTATGATATGGCATATTTGACAACAACAGGTTCAGGACAACCTGTTCTAATCCTTAAGGAAGGTACAACTAGGAGCAGAGGAAAAGAAGCACAAAGAAACAACATAATGGCAGCACGCGTAATAGGCCAAGTACTGAAAACTACTTTGGGTCCACGTGGTATGGACAAAATGCTCATCGACAGCTTGGGAGACATAACTATCACTAATGATGGCGCAGCAATCTTAGACGAGATAGATGTTGACCACCCAGCGGCAAAAATGATGGTTGAAATAGCAAAAACACAAGATGATATGGTAGGCGATGGAACAACTACTGCCGTCGTCTTGGCTAGTGAACTGCTTAAGAAAGCTGAGGAGTTGCTAGATCAGAACATTCACCCAACTATATTGGTGAGTGGATACCGGAAAGCAGCCCAAAAAGCCATAGAAACGCTGAACCAGGTGGCAGTACCAGTTGATCTCGAAGATCGAGAAACCTTGAAGAATGTTGCTTTGACGTCAATGGGAAGTAAAGCAGTTGGAATCGCCAAAGAGCATCTCGCAGAGATCGCTATTGACTCTGTAAAACAGATCGTGGAAGAAAGGGGCGGCCAAAGAATTGCGGATATTGATAACATTCAGCTTGTGAAGAAAACTGGAAAGAGCCTTCTTGAAACACAGCTTATTAAGGGCATAATAGTGGACAAGGAAGTTGTTCACTCAGGAATGCCGAAGAAGAAAGAAGAAGCTAAGATAGCACTCATAGATTCAGCACTAGAAATGGAGAAGACTGAGATAAGCGCAGAAATAAGAATACGTGATCCAACACAAATGCAAGCTTTCCTAGACCAAGAGACCAGCATACTGAAAGAGATGGTAGACAAAATCAAAGATTCAGGTGCAGATGTTGTTTTCTGCCAGAAAGGCATCGATGATATGGTTCAGCATTTTCTATCAAAGGAAGGCATCATAGCCGTTAGGCGAATAAAGCAGTCCGATATGGAGAAACTGTCTAAGGCAACTGGAGGCAGAATAGTCTCTGACTTGAATGACCTTAAGGCGAAGGATCTGGGTCAAGCAGGTCTTGTTGAGGAACGAAAAATCGGCGAAGACAAGATGATCTTTGTTGAGAAATGCAAGGATCCCCACTCTGTAGCACTGCTCATTCGTGCGGGACTGGAAAGAATGGTCGATGAAGCAGAAAGAGCCATGAACGATGCATTATCCGTCATTTCTGACGTTATAGAAAACAACAAGATCGTCGCTGGCGGTGGTGCAGTGGAAGTTGAAATTGCAAAAGAACTTCGCAAATACGCTACAAAGGTCGGTGGTAGGGAGCAACTTGCAATAGAAGCCTTCGCAGACGCAGTCGAAGTAATACCGAAAACACTAGCTGAAAACGCTGGTTTGCAACCCCTTGACATAATAGTGGAACTTCGAGCAGCACATGACAAGAAAGGAGGCAAATACCAAGGCGTGGACGTCTTAAAAGGAAAAACACAAGATAGCTTAAAAAACGGTGTCATCGAGCCCTTGGTAGTCAAAGAACAAGCAATAAAATCGTCTGCTGAATCCGCTTCAATGATACTTCGAATAGACGATGTCATAAGCTCTACAAAATCACAAGGAGCACCGGGTAAAGGGCCAGGGCCGGGCGGATACTAGAACAACCTACTCCTTTTCTCTTTTTGTAGACACACTTCTTCTAGACACAAAGTCAGACTCTTTGCACTAATTCTGTTTTTCCACTGCAGTCAATTCACCAGTTGAATTGTCGTATTCTTATTTAGTCCCATTTTAGGAAGAGAAAACTAACCTAGACAAGAGAGTTTCATGTGGCTAGTAGGCTGACCCACAATCTTTTTTAGAAGCTTGAGAAAAACTTAAGCTTGGAACGGGTCAGGGTGTGATGTTTGGGCGGTCTTTCCAAAAATCAAAGAAAGATTTTGGAGATTCTTACGGTAAAACCTGAGATGACAACCAAAGAGATCGCAGAGATGGTTTTCGGCAAGATCGTGGAGTACAGAACTAAGGAGTACAGTTCCACACTCCGCAGTTTAGCCTCTCTAGAGAGACGGGGGCTAGTTCGAAGGGTCCAAGTTCAACTTAGGTGGAGTCCTTCAATTCCAAAAACTGAACTGGTAAAATAAAAGTAAACCGTTTTTTCCCCTGATAACTAGTCTGAGTCCCAACCCAATTCAAAAACCATATTAACAGAAAATGGTTATCAAACTGTTGGTTTAAGATGGGTGTTCCTAAAGAGTTATGTCCCAAGTGCGGACTGGACATAGGTGCAGTACTCTACATAGCTCCCTTAGGACCAAGTGAATCGTGTTGCCCCAACTGCGGCATAAAAACCCAAACAAAATGCAGAGGCTGCGGGTCTTGGCTGATCGCCAAAGAGCGTTACTGCTCGAAGTGCGGAGTGATTAATCCGATTTTCTTTAAGAAGTGAGTGAGAAAAGCTTAGAGTGTGCTCCCTAAGGGCTAAGGTAGGACCCTATGTTTGTTCATTATTATAGGCATCGACTATTCTTCGGAGCTGAGTTAAGTTTTCAATGTCGGTAATTGGATCAGGTATATACTAACAAAAATAGCTATTGCAAACATAACTATCTGGACTGCCAAAATATCAATTATGAACAGGGCTGAAAAGGAAATAGTTAACCAAACCATAATTAAAGCTGAGATTTTACCTTTAATTGGAATTCCTTTGCCTTCTTTGAAGTTTCGTATGTAGCTCCCAAACCATCTGTTGTTTAGTAACCACCGATGCATTCGTTCAGACCCTCTAAGGTAGCAAGCGGCTGAAAGCAAAAGGAAGGGCGTAGTGGGCAGAATAGGTAAGATGATGCCTATGGCTCCTAGCACCAAAAAGACAGTTCCACCAATTACATAGAATCCTTTCTTTAAACGCCCTTGATTGATTTCGTCAGTTGAGCTATTCATACGCTGAAAGAGACTCTTCAAGACTTGTAAGTTTTCTTATCTGTAAAATGATCTTATCTAAACAAGTCTTAATCTCTGCTTCAGGTAGAACAGTACTGCTTTTGGTGCCAACATCTCAACTTAGAATTCCTCGTCCAAAAGGCAAACAGTTTTTTTGATCAAGGGGAGAGCTAAATTATTCCAGCTCTTGAAATAATCAAATTAATGAAACATCACTTAATAGAAGACTTAGCCTCATCTTCCATAAAACACTAATAGACGGAGAATATAGACAATGAATCTTGCAAGACTAGAAAATTCATCTACCACTACCAGACGAGACAAAGTGGATATAATCGCGGAGATTCTAGAGGTCGTACACAATGGCGCCTCAAAAACCAGAATCATGTATAAGGTTAATCTTAGTTTTGCAGTAGTCAATAAATACTTAGAATTCATGTTGAATTCGGATTTTCTTAGAAAGATTTCATTCACAAACAAAACAATTTACAGGTCAACCGAAAAGGGGGCAAGTTTCTTTTGCAAATACAACCAGATAATTCAGCTATTATGCGAAGATGTGCCTATTAGAAGCCAAATTAAGACGATGCCGCCCTACTTGCTAGCAAGATAGGTTAAATGGATTTTTTCCTATTTAGTTTTGTCGTCCCTCTTTCCTTGAAACTTCGGTGCTAAATATTACTCCAAAGCTGAAAGAAAAGAGTTCTACTTGTCAATTTTCTAGTGTCATAATATCAAGTCTGCTTGTGGGTTTCTAAAATAAAAGTAACTGTTAATAGGCGCCTAAAGGCTACCGTCTATGATTGAAATCCGGAAAAAGCTGTGGAGGTGTTAGTGTGGCAAAATGTGGATTATGTAATGCTGAAGTAGAAGCGAACCCTAGAATAACTGCTGATGGCAAATGCTCGATCTGCGGAGCAAAAATCGTAGTCAGGGAAAAAGATTGAAAACCCTGCAACTCTAGTTTCTTCTCTCCTTTTTAAGAAAGGTCTTGTGATTCAATGTCGACAGTTTAGAATCTGAATGAGTTGGTTGCTACTATCTGCATTTGAATTCTTGCCCTCCAGACCTCTTTGGATTTCTCGTACGGAAGTATTTCACGTACTTCGAAGTTCACGTTTGGCGGGAAAGCGTTTAAGTTCTGAAAAACACGTATGTTTCTCCCTTACCAATTGCATATCGCCAAGAACCCTATGGAAAGGGCCCTATTTCCCCGATCTCTCCCTTTAGGAATAAATCATCTAATGATCATCCAAACTTTTTCGTAACGGGTCGCCAGATCCGAAGGTGTATGGGGAAAAAAACTAGTGGATTCGTCTTCCGCAGCATCAGGTATTCACTCACTTCTTTCTACGTTTCATTCAATTTTAAGTTTAACTTTTAGTTAATCCAGTGAATAATGATTTTCAGGTTGTATCTAAAAATAGAAACTAGGATGAAAACATCGCAAGCCTAAACTCTGGTTTTGAATTAAGGGGAATTGTTTAGTTTCTGTTCTTTTTCAGGTTCTGTCACCTCTTTTCTGGCAAAAAATGGGGGGTCCTTTTTTGATTTCGCGTTGTTTCTTTTTCTTCTTGTAATCTGAAGAATAGCCTTAAATCAAGATCATTACACATGATTTGGGGTGGGATTTCTTGTTCGAGAGAATCATTTCCTTGGAAATAGAACATGCCTACATGGAGTTGAAAGCTATTCTTCTCAAGAAGAAATGTGTTGTTCTTTGTGAAGAAAGCCCTAAATACGTCTCGGTAAAACAGGGGTCTCTTCACGGGGTATCTCCTAAAAGCGCTAAAAAGGTAATAAGCTATAGTTTGTTCCCAATCGATTCTGGCACAAGAATCGTGAGTGTTTCTTCATTATCTTCAGATTGGGCAAATCTCACTCTATACGGTAGTTTATTTGCAGCCTTTGTAGCCGCGGTATTTTGGTGGATTAGTTCAGAGATAGAAACCTATCTTACCACACAGATATCTGGCTATTGGACTTGGTTGGCAGAAGCTTACGGCTACCCTGATTTCCAGCGTACTCTGTTCATGGTAAACGTTACAAGGGCACTAGCTATTATTATTGTAGCAACTATTATCCTTGAGATACTCATAGTTGTATATGTTTATCGAGGAATAGATACTTTTTCGGAAGAAGTTTTAATGATGTTGCCCTAAGCTCGGTGTCAAATCCTAAAATATGGCGATTGATTGTCGAGAGAGAAAAGAAATAAGGAGACTTCGGAAGAGGTAATTGATTTGAATCTCTTCTCTTTCAGGTATCTGTGTCGCGCCAAAGGGCTCTAAAACACTCATTGTGGAAAAAACTTTTTTCTTTTCCAAAAGAGTCTTTAACTCCGATAGCCTGACTTTTAATCACAGGACTAGCACAATGACTGCACAACAAAGTATTACTCTTAGTTTCTGAGTGTAGTTTCTTTAGATCTTCACACTGAATCCTGAGTTCAGAAATCTTGGTTTTCAAATTCTGCAGTACTAATAGTGTAGTGCCTATCTCCATTTTCCCTTGGGGTTGATTGCCATAGTCAGCATATTCACAGACGGTCATCATTCTAACCAACGTTTCAATCAGATTATATTGTATAGAAATTAGCATGACTTGATAGATAATACTTTATTCCCTTACTCGTAATATTCCAAAACTTGGATTGGTTATAACCCGCCTTAGGAGGTTTTGACAGAACTTAATTACCAGAGCAAAACTCGGTGCTTGATGTGGGAAACAAACATCGAAAAGGAGAGTATTTCGTTTCAAGCCTAAAGTTTGGTTGAAATACACAAGTAGCAACCAGGTTGATCTGTTATGCTAACGTCGTCAAAGCCGGCGGACTTTAGCAGGTTTTTCATTTCACCATTCTTTGGAAGCGCATCAAATGCCACTGTTGGAGCTTTTCTATGATGAATTTCTATTTCATGGCTACTTAGGGCATGGGCGATTATGAAACGGCCTCCAAGTTTGAGTGCCCTATTTATCTGTAGCAAAGCTTCTGGTTTGTTCGGAATATGGGGAAAAACGCCGAAACAAATGGCTACGTGAAAAGTCTCTGGAGGGTAGTCAAGTTGTTCCACATTCAGAAGTCTGATATTCAAGTTTTTTAGACTTGAGAATTTCAATCTACACTTCTCCATCATCTTCTTCGCGTAGTCAATAGCCGTAACAGACCCTGAAGACCCAACACAATCGAGCAGGTAAGGAATTAACACCCCGGTACCTGTACCCACATCCAGCACATCTTGTCCCTTCCTAAGACCAAACTTGGGAACAGTCTTTTCTAGAAATGTTGATAGATGCACTGTTGCGTATTTCTCGTCCCAATCGTGCGCTGCTCGATTGAAGAATTCTTTGCGAGTTAACAACTAGCAATACCTCCTCAAACTCTTTTATATTACCAAACTATTTGGATCCAATCCTTTTATAGACCTTAAGGCGGCTATCAAAAGAAAGCCCACAATCCCACCTATTACCCCGCCTGCTGCGTGAAGGCCAGTCCATAGGGCCAAAGTTTGACTAGGCATGAAAAACGAGGCGATAAGAAAACCTGCAAGGGTAGCGGAGAGAAGTGAAATTGCAGTCAGGCTCACAGCGGTTATAATCGGTTTCCCAAACAACTTTTTGTATCCTATTGTCCAAGTCAGCAAGTCGAATACGACACTTGCCGCAGTGAAAGCCAGAAAATGGATCCCTCCGGGATTAAGGCTGAAACTTATAACAGTGGCTATGAGACCTACAACTGTTGCTGCTCCGGGTTTGCGTATCCACCAAACCGTAAGGATTAATGTGAAGAATCCAATAAGGTCACATAGAAAAGGCATGCCAGTGATTGCAAAGAAGATCGGTGAAAAGATGGCATTTAGCACCCCCCATAGAGCGGCGCAAAGTGATATTGCAGCTAAATCGCGACTATTGAAGTAAGCCACATCCCACGCCCCAAAGTATTACTTTTTTTAAAAAAAGTAATACTGTTATAAAAGAATTCCTGACTTTGATGCACGACCATCAGTTTTTCAGGAGAACGTTCTAAAAAAGTCTTCGGAGAAGACCCTGAAGTTCATGGAAAAGAAAGGCAGTCTGCAACGGAAACCGGGTAAGCATTTTGCGCAGATTATGGGTGTTCCTTATGTTCCATATAGACTTCCTATGGAAACTGAAAATTGAACTTGTTAGTTGAACTTAGGCTGAAGCCTTCTTCTCCACCATACCCCGGAATAAGATGTGGAAAAAACGTTCAGGCCAAGCAGACAAGATTTTCCAACTAGCAACAGTCTAGAAACCACCCGATATTCGGATCAAAATGAGAGTCTTAGGTGGATCGCACTCAAATTGACCAGTAAGAGTAGATATTCAGGTCTTCCCGTTCTAGCTGAGTTTTCAAAAAAGTATTGACTTTCTTTTCATCTATAAGTCGGTTTCCAAGTTTATCCTTAATTATCGGAATTCCAGTTTCCCTCAAAAAGTCCCCTTTCGGGAAGTCAAAAAAAGAGACAGTATGTCTCCTCAGAAGGCATAATTAGTCGTAGAATCGTGAGTTCTTTTTCTGAAGAAAACCCATACTGTTCTAAAACATAAACTAATGAGCTGGGCTTCACCTTTTTAGCCAAGCATTTGAATTCGTTCCAACTCCTAACTCTATTAGTCCCTTTTGCTACCAAAAAAAACACTATTGTCCATGAAGACCTGAGGGTATTTAAGTAAATCTAATGAATTCTAGAAGCAAAGAGGGACTAGGAGAATGCCTGAAGAGACATATCATGGAATTGCCCGCAAGGAAATACCTTGGCACCCAACGATAGACTATGAGAAATGCACCAATTGTGGAACATGCGTAAAATACTGTGCTCTAGGCGCTTACGAATTTTTGGTGATCCAAGTGGAAAAGAAGCCTATTGTTAAGAATCCCAGCAATTGTGTAGTATTTTGTACAGGTTGTGAAGAACAATGCCCTGCTGGAGCCATCAGTTTCCCTTCCAAGAAAGAGACGCGAAAGATAATTTTGAAACTGAAAAAGGAAAAACTGAAAGACCCCCTAGCACCCTCCAATTCAGTAGCGACTCCTTTGTCAAGCTTCAACACCTAATTCAATCATACTAAACCTATTGAATAAAGACTTGAAGTAGAAAGCAATTCGAATTCACAGAAGATCCAAGGAGTTCATAGAAGGGTGATTTCACAATCTTGCTAATCTTCTCCTATCAACTAGGATTTGTGAAATTGTTATTAACAACTTGGAAAAACTTGATAGGTAATTAGGAGACTTAGTGTTGGACGAGCGACTCCGAAGACTCAAGAAGAATGAATACTTTAAAACTGCAATTATAATTGCTATTGTTGCTCTGTTAGTTTTTGGTTTTTGGTATGGCCTAAAACTGGTTCTTAATACTGAGTATCCTGTTTTGGCAGTTATTAGTGGCAGTATGTGTGTTCCTTATGGCAGTAGATGTGATGGATGGTCTCACCCATTTGAATCCACCTTGCACATTGGAGATCTAATCGTAGTCTACGGCGTAGATCCAACCACTCTAAATGGTGATTACCCAAATAGTGACGTAATCGTTTTTCACAAACCAACAACCCCCGAAGAGTTAATAGTTCATCGAATATACTCAAAGGAATGGGATGGGCAAGAATACATATTTAAAACTAAAGGCGATGGAAACGCCCATTCTGACCCTTGGACAATACATGAAGAAGATATAGAAGGAAAGGTTATTGGAAGAATCCCCTATGTCGGACACATAGCACTTTTCATGAGAAACCCAATAGGCATCCCAGTGATCATAGCATTAATCGTTCTCTTTTTTCTAATAGAATTCATAATTCCATCAATTAGAAAACAACAAACCAGAACAAAATATTCTTCAAGTTCAGGGTACAGCCTAAACGGGCGAAGTGGGATTTGCACCCCAAACCAAGTGGAGATACCTCCCGATTTCCACCTTTTTTATATTAGTTTGCCTATGAGAAAATATGGAAACCGACTTTTGATAACTCTAAATAGAATACGCTTCTTAGGAGCTACAATTCAATAAACAAATTAGAAAATTTGATTAGTAGCTCTACAAGTATAACTATTCTGTGAAGATGTAAATGAGTCTGTCACCTGTTAAATTTGAAATACTGGAAAACATGTTGCTACATGATAAACCAGTAAAACCGATTCAAGTCTCAAAAGAAATAGGAAAAAAATTTCCATCAGTTATGATGCATATAATCGGGCTTGCCAAAATGGGCTACGCGACTTCACCTGAAAAAGGATATTATACAATCACAGTTGAAGGCAAGAAAACTCTTGGTTTGCCAGAAGTCACTAAACAATTAGCAAGAACTCTGCTTGTTGGGGAACTTCACGATAAAGCTTTCCATTTTTATCTTGACTTAGATAAACCCCTAGACGCAAAAGCCTACAATCTCCAGACTTTTAACGCTCAGCTTAAAAGAATACAAGTTGAATCAATTGATTTTCACATGAAAAGAGGGGATTTTGAAGCCTGGTTTGGTGGTATTGGTGATTTAGAATTAGCTAAAAGAACCGTACTCTTGAAAAATAAAAATCTTGATGGGGAAGTATTGAGAAGAAGACTTCAGATGATGACTGTTAATAGGTGCATCGCTCTAGCAAAAATTGCTGGATATACGGTAGTAACAAAATAATCTTACCTTTCAGCGTGCACTTATTCTCTTGAAAGGGTTCCGAGTTGGGTTTTGATTGGGTCTTTTGTTAGGAAATAGAAGATAGCAGCTGCGATGAAACCTGTAGAGCCTAATGTAATTGCCATTGCTTCAAAAGAGAAAAGATCGAGTAATAAATCTCCAATTATTGGGGCAATAGTCATTCCTAACAGTATGGATGCAAAGTTTAGTGACATCATTGCTCCACGAGCTTGGGGCTGATAAAACCTTAATTAACAACTAATTAGGAATTTCTTGAACGCCATTTGCAAGGGCCCAGCTGGAGATGAGGGATTGGTGGGTTAGATAGCGATGGTCCATGAGAATGAAGTTGCACCAGTCATCCCGATGCCTGATTCCCCGACCCATGGCTTGGTTGGCTGCCCTGAAGGCGTCCATTACGTACCACTTCTCCCCTAAACTTCGTCCTTTTTTGTTGTAGTATCCTATTTGGGCTTTGACTACTGGGTCGCTATAGTCGGCGTAAGGGACACCGACCAAGAAGATTCCTCTTGCCTCCTCGTAGGGAAAGTTAGATCCTTCCGCGTTTCTCCCCCGGAAGACCCCGCACAGAACAGCGCCCTTCTTGCTCTTAGCAGCCTTCTTATACTCTCCCACAATCTTCCTGTTTTCCAGCGCTCTAGCTCCTTCCACAAACACGGGTTTATCCTCAAGAATGGAGTAGCCACCAGCTCCTTCCATCACTCCTATTTGCCTCCATATGTTCAAGGAATCTAACATGAGCCTTCTCTGAGGGAAAAAGATGAGAACGCCGTTTGGGATCTTAGTAGCTAGTTTGGAAAGTCTCTCTCCGATACGGCGGGTCATATTCTCATTTCTTTCTGAGAATCGGGTTGTGACATACGGATCGATTATAACGCGCACATTTTCTGGGTCTGCGATAGCCGAGTAGGTACGTACCTCCGCTTCTTCAAGCCCCAAGATCTCGGTGAAGAGTTGTATAGGGGAGAGAGTCCCTGACATGATTAACGCGCCGTAGGATTGCTCTACTACTGGTTTTATGGCTAAGCTGGGGTCGAGGCATCGATACTCGACGAGGTTGAAAGCGAGAGGCGTCTTCCGGTATACAGCTACATAACTGTTTCGAGGACTTAATTCCATGAGGGAGAGAAAGTTGAGCACGCCGTTCAGATAGCATACTGGATAGTTTCCACGATCCATCTTGTACTGTCTGATCTGATCGACAGTTTCTAAATGAGATTCAGCAAAGGAGGCAAGATCCTCCGCTTTGAGAACGTCTTTAATGTCTTTATATAATCTAGAGCTAGGTTCTGTCTTGGCTTCTCCAGAGACCTTTATCTCTAGAAATGCTACTAGCTCATCTATGAATTCCGAGGAGGCGTCAACGGCTTCCAATTCCTTTTTTGCGCTGTTTAAGGCTCGCTCTGAGAGGGTATCGCTTAAAACATCTTGACCGATCTGATCGGCGTTGTGGGCCTCATCGAAGACCAGAACCCTACCACTCAGCTCCAGTTTGACCAGAGATCTGATGTGCTCATTGAAGACATACTGGTAAGGAGCCACGACAACCGAGCAGTCCTCAGCCACCTTCCTCGCCAGAAAGTAGGGGCAAATACTTCTACCTCTACCCTCTCTCCTAAGTCCAGCCGTGGACAAAACAAGTGGGAGACCAATAAGTGGTCCAATTTCCATCTTGTATTGGCATTCTCCAGCTTCTCTTAATATTCGGCAGGCCTCCAAAGCCTCGATTGCAGTCAGTTTTCTACACTTTTCGATTAGGCACAGATGTTGTCTGCTGGCTAGGTTCACGGCCTTAAATTTGGATCCTGAAACATGATTTATGCGTTCAACTTCAAGGAGGACCTGGCGAACCTGTTCATGGGTTCTGGTTGCGTATATGATTTTTTTGTCAATTGGCAGAATACTTGAGAGGGCGCACACGGTCTTCCCAAAGCCGTTGCAGGCCTCAGCCGCCAAGATTCCTCGGTTGCCCACGACGTTCTTAACGTCTTTCATGAACTCTAGCTGTTGTGGATAGGGACTATAGGGGAAGAGAGGCCACTCCTTGCTCATCTGTTCCCTCGCGGGGGATGGTTTTACAAGAGAGAAACCGGTTAGAAACTTACCGCAGTTTCGGCAAAAACGGCTGTCTCTGAACTCCTCAACGGTATGGGGCCTACTACAACTGGAGCAGAATGACATCTTATCCATACTTTTCACGGAAACCGGTTTTAATTCAGCTAATTACTTTTAGGAAGTGCTTTTCCCTCTTTTTATTGATTCTAGCACAAGGATCCTTCCCGATCTTATGGTTTCGTTGCAGCTAGGCTAGCTAGCTTTGAAACAAGCTATTATCAAGGAATTCAAACAAAACCCTAGTGGTATATAAGAGCATACTCATTCCCAAAAATGGGAATACCAAAACTCATTGAAACTGAATTCGAGTTTGTTTGTGAATACAGAAACGGAAAAATCTTTAGAAAACGCAAGTAACCCCTACAGAAAACCTGTTAAGGTTCGGGGTGCAGTTCAAACGGGCGGGGTGGGATTTGAACCCTAGACCAAGTGGAGATATCCCCCGTAAAAAAATCCCATTTTTTTGATTAAAATTTATTGCTTGTGAGTCCGATAGTCTTACTGATCCAATTAAATATAAGAGAATGTTGTGTTGTCAATGAAATCTTTGTTGGTTTTGTTTTCATATCATCACAATAATACAAAGAAAGTGGCTAACGTCTTCGCAGAGGTTCTTGGTGCACAAATAAAAACGCCACAGCAAATAAAACCTGAAGAGTTTCAAGAGTTTAGTTTAATAGGCTTTGGTTCAGGGATATATGGTTATAAACACCATAATCTTCTGTTTGAACTTGTTGATAAACTACCTCAAGTCACCAACAGGAAGGCA
>DAOVIH010000012.1 GCA_030673805.1 Candidatus Bathyarchaeota archaeon
AAGTTGGGTGCAACTGATGTTAGGAGTCCTGGGAACGATGGTAATCTTCAACCAAGGTTATACATTAGTGGTGACGTGTGGAATGATGGTATTTTAATTGTTCAAGTTAAGTTGCATGTTGTTCTATATCGAGGAACTATCGTAGTAAAGGATACCTATGTGGGTGTTGGAACAATGACTGCAGGATCTTCAACGTATATCTCAAGAAACATATCCTACAATGGACCAGCACTAACCCACTGGACAATAACACCACTTTGGGAACGAATCTAAGACCAGATAGTCAAGGTTTCTTTACAAAAACCGTTTTTTGCCAAAATATATCTAGATAACTAGGGATATCAGATGAACAAAAGCTTACTGAACAGACTCTTAGTTACGGCAATTATCATCTTGTTATCTCTATCATCAATAGCAGTTCTGAATGTAACGGCCCAGAAAGAGGATTCGATATGGACTACAAACCTGAGAAAGAATCTTGCTGACTTCACTCTGACCAGTCATAGAGTCATTACGTTAAATGATGCTGGAGAGCTAATTTTTCTACGAAAAAGTGATGGTTCACTAGTTCTGTTAAAGGCAAAATGTATGTTTTTCTTTTAGATGTTTATGTTTAATCCTTCAGCAACGCGTTGTCCGTACTCTGGGTCAGCTTTATAGAATATTTTTGTCTGTCTAATCTGTATTTCTTTTTTAGCATTGCACAGATGAGTAACTATGTTTCCAATTAGATTTTCCCGATTTTGATCGGTCATGACTTTTCGGTATAGGACTCCAGGCTGCACAAAATCATCGTTAGGATGAGTGTATTTTTGACGAGCAACTTTACCAGAAACCTCGTAACCTGGTTCAGCAGTTTCAATGTCTGGTTCGGGACCACCAAAACTATTAGGATAATAGTTGGGAGCACTTCCACCATTTTCATCAAAACGCATATAGCCATCACGTTGATAGTTCACCGCTTTCACAGCTTTAGGTCGGTTAACAGGTAACAGATGATAGTTTGGTCCCAATCGGTAACGATGCGCGTCATGGTACGCAAAAAGACGACCCTGCAACATCTTATCTGGTGAAGCTGTAATTCCTAGCACAAAATTTCCAGGGGAAAATGCAGCTTGTTCTACTTCTGCAAAGTAATTAGATGGGTTTCGATTCAAAACCATTCGTCCCACTTCCATAACAGGATAATCTCCGTGAGGCCACACTTTGGTTACATCAAACACGTCAAATCTGTAAGTCTCAGCATCTTTTACGGGCATTACTTGAACTTGTAGGGTCCATGAAGGATAGTCTCCCTTTTTTATTGTATTGTGAAGGTCTCTTGTAGCGTTATCTGGGTCTGTTCCTTTTACTTGCTCGGCTTCTTGTCGGGTGAAATTCTGTATGCCTTGATCAGTTTTGAAATGATACTTGATCCAGAATGATTTGCCATCTTCATTGTACAACTTGTAGGTGTGGCTTCCATATCCATTCATATTTCGGAATGATCTTGGGGTTCCTCTGTCAGAGAATAGAATGGTTACTTGATGAAGTGATTCTGGGGTTAAAGATAGAAAATCCCAGAACATGTTTGCATCTTTCAGGTTTGTTTCTGGATTACGTTTTTGAGTGTGAATAAAGTCTGGAAATTTGAGGGGATCACGGATAAAAAATACAGGTGTGTTGTTTCCAACAAGATCATAGTTGCCTTCTTCTGTGTAGAATTTTACTGCAAATCCTCTGGGATCTCGTTCAGCGTCTGCTGAACCTTTTTCACCGCCTACTGTTGAAAATCGTGCAAAAACTTCGGTTCGTTTACCTACTTCTGAAAGAAAATGGGCTCTTGTGTATTTTGTTACGTCGTTTGTGACCTCAAAATATCCCCCTGCTCCAGCTCCTTTGGCATGAACAACCCTTTCGGGTATTCTTTCCCTGTTAAAGTGAGCCAATTTTTCGATCAAATGAACATCTTTCAGCAAAACTGGACCAGGTGTTCCAGCTGTGACTGAATTCTGGTCGTCGTCTACACGTCTACCAAAATTTGTAGTTAATTTCTTCTGTTTATCACTCATTCAGAAAGCCCGATAATTCAAAGATGAAATTTCTATTTAACTTTTTGTTTTTAGTATTATTCGCGTGTACAGTCATCGTTAGTTCCTCGTTAGTAGTGCCGACATTGTTGGTTGAGCTAAAACTGATTTCACTACAAAAATGTGATTTTGCTTTCTGCTAAAAGCTATTACTAAGTAGGCTTAGTGTAGTTCAATGGAGTGTTGAATCTTGTCAAAGGAGTCGCTAGTGAATTGGAAGGTGTTTTGGGTTCTTTTTGGTGCTAGCCTCTTTGGCATTATTTGTGTTTTGCCATTTGTACTTACTCTTCAAGGTGATTTGATAGAGCAAGTTCCACTTCCATTGAGTGTCATCATAGGCCTTAGTGTAGTTCAGAGTGGTATGTTGTTCTTTGTCTTGACTTTGTTTGGTCTTATACTTGCCAAGAAGGTTGGACTTGGTGCTCCATTATTGGAGGATTGGAGTTTAGGTAAAGATGTGAGGTCGCGCTTCAAGTCAATTCTAGGAGTTTCTGTGGGTATAGGTTTAGTTGTTGGATTTTTGATAATTGTTGGTGACTTGCTGTTTTCTTTTTTTGTTGATATTGGGTCAATCGGAACTGTGGCACCTCCTGTATGGCAAGGCTTTCTAGCATCATTTTATGGTGCTATTAACGAAGAAATCATGATGCGGCTATTCCTTGTTTCATTGTTTGTCTGGGTGTTTAGCAAGATACGAAGAAGAAAGGAGGATGGTAAATCTGCAGATTTTATGTTATGGTTTGCTATTGTTTTGTCGGCGGTCCTATTTGGTCTGGGGCATCTTCCAGTTACAGCTTCTTTGGTGGCTCTAACACCTTTGATTGTTACACGTGCAATAGTGCTAAATGGAATTGGTGGTATTGCTTTTGGATGGTTATATTGGAGGAAGGGGTTAGAATCTGCAATGATAGCACATTTCTCAACTGACATAATTCTTTATGTAGTTCTGCCGTTGTTTTTGTCTTTTCTGAGTGGATCTTGAAGGCGACTTCTTAGATCTTTTGTTCCTTGTTTGTGTCAACTTTTCATCAAAGAAAAATCCCGGAAAGATATCTTTTCCATATTATCACCGTAAAATATCCTGCTATGGCTCCATTAAGAATCGCTACAACAATTATGGCAAAGTACATTGCAGGCACCATTGGAATTATGCCTAAGATCGTTGTTACGTACATAGAGAGTAAACCAGTGATTCCAGTGGCAATGGTCAAAAGCAGAATCAATCTTTTTGATTTAATGCATTTTTCCCTTTTAACTTTGAAGAAGTAAAAGAAGCTGTCAATCATTAAGCCATAAAATAAGGAAAATAATAAGCTGAATGGGAAAAAGCCAATTCTTAGAATGCTCAATAGAAGTCCTGTTATTAAAGAGGCATATGTTGCCCCCCCTTTGGTAACAATCAATGAGGCTAATGAAAAGCATAGGGCTTGAATACCTATTACCATTTTGTCAATAGGAGAAGGTAAGAAACCGCTTGAAACAAAGGCTAATGTTCCAAGCAAAGTAATGACTGCAACTTTTTTGCTATTAAATAAGGTATTCACCACACTTGGTTTCTTAAATCAATCCGAAATCCTTTTTTAATCTTTTCCATAGTTCCTCATCTTCACTCGGTTATTTTTCCTATTAATTTCTGATTCATACATCTTTTATTTGCTAAAGCAGATTGTTGGTGTAGTGAGTGTGGGTTTCAGTTTAGAGAACTAGTATCACTCTAGTTCCTAAGATTCTTCGTTTTACCTCCAAGAAGACAGGGAAGCCACACTCACCCAACTTTTCATCTGGTTTTGATCTAGGATGAATTGCTATCACTGTTGACTGCCTGGATCTTTTGTTGATGTGAAAGGTTGGAAAACGGTACGGTACGACTTTTGTAGCTTATCAAAGATTCTTGATTATTAGTTCCTTTTGGTCAGAGACAAATTGTTTAAAATTATTTATTAGCCTCATTTGACATTAAAAACTGAACGGAGTTGTACTTTTTTCAATGTCTGAACAGAAACCAAAGAAGAAGCAGAAGCAAGAACTGGTAGTTGAGCAGGAGAAAGCTGAAAACAAAAATGTTGGTAAGCTGGTTCAGGCCTTAGAAGAGTTAAAGCATGAAGAGAAGTTTGTTGACATTCAGGTTTGTCCAAAGTGCAAAAGTGCAAGATTGCGAAGGGTTAACGCTATGATGGGTGATATGATGGGACATGTGGGTTGGTTGCCAGTGATTTATGAGTGTCTTGATTGTGGCTGGAGAGGAAGACTAGAAGTTTTAGCAACTAACAAAAAGCAAAGCTGGAAAGAAATTGCGCTAATTGCTGAAGCTTCAGACATTGAAGAGTAGTTTTCTTCAAAACCTCTTTCTCCATAAACTTGAATTATTTGTGAAGAATGAACTTCTCTGATCTTTTGTGAACGTGAAACTGGCTGCTTAGCAATTAGGATTCTCGTTTTAGTTTTGGGATTACACATAGAATCTTCAGTGTTTCTTTGCTGTTGTTTTTGATTTGGTGTTTTTCATCAGCAGGTATGAAGATGAAGTTGCCAGCAATGCATTTTTTCTGTGTGTTTTCTCCTTTTGCTAGACATTTTCCTTCTAGCACAAAGATTTCATGCTCCCAAGGATGGCTATGGTGAGGACTGTTGCCATTAGGTTCTATTTCACAGTATCTGATAGAAAAATGATCTGATCCAAAACAATCTCTTGAAAGCCATCGAAGCGTAAGTTTTGAACTATTTTCTCCCCCTTCAGTCTTCTCAACTTCACTATAATGAACTATCTTTATCTTGGATTCCCCTTCAACTCTTAATGCTCTGACAGAATTAAGACTTACTCAAATACAAAGATTAGCACTTACTATGTGAACTCCTTAGATATTTTGTTCCTTCAAACGGTTGGAAAACCATACGGTACTATTTTTTGTAGGTTGTCTCTGATTCTTGGGTAAATCATTTTAAGAAAACATAGCAATTGGTTGTTGTGGTATCCATGTCTAAGAAAGAGATTACAACTAAGAAGATCACAAACAAACCAGTGGTAACCACCAAAAAGAAACTACCGAGAACCACGACAAAAGGAAAAGGAGCATCGATAGGTACTCCCTAACTATTCTTTTTCCATGAATTCTATAGATCTTGTGTGATTTCATAAGGTTGAAAATCGTATGGTACGACTTTTTTTACGTAAATCATAAACATTGCTTATGGACTATTCTAGTTGAGTGAGTAACGTGAATAGATGGGTTTCATTATTCTCTTTGATTGCAGTATTGTTTTTGTTGTCAAGCATTTTTTTTGTTCACGGTTTGCTTGGTGAAATTGACATGATTGGGGTTGTTGCTAGGGTTTGGGATGGAGATACTTTTGATCTTGAATCTGGAGTAAGAGTCAGACTGGCTGACATAAATGCTTCTGAAATGGGTGACCCTGGTTATGCTGAGGCTAGAGACTTTTTGATTTCAATTGTGTATGATGAGACTGTCTATTTAGACATTGATGATGAGTACACTTATGATGATGAAGGAGAAGGCTCAAGACTAGTTTGCGTAGTCTACGTTGACTATAATGGCACTCATTATCTAAACGTAAATAAAGCTCTTTTAGTGGAAGGTCACGCAACTATTTGGGAGCATGATAACCAGTTTAACCCTTATTCATGGAAGCTATATGTTCCAATAGATGAAGTTTCAGAACCTCCACCTCTTATTGAGTTGCCTTGGGCTGCTGGCAACTATTTTCCAGAACCAGACTCTGTTGATGTCCCACTTGACACAAACATAAGCATATCCTTTGGTAGGCCACCATCAATAGTTAACATGAGCCTATCTCCAGAAGTGCCAATTAAAGAAAGAACCTTTGAAAGCATCTGGGTTGCAGGAGGTAAATACACATTCCATTTAGCTGAATTACTAGAACCATCAACAACATATACAGTGACGATGGTTTTTGGTCAAGAAAGTGCACCTGAAGACTTTGCTCCAATAAGCACAAGAACTTGGAACTTCACCACTAAAGCTCAATCAACAGAACCTACTCTACCACCAGATCCAGACCAGACTGGATTTGAATTCCCAACAGCCGAAGTAATCATTTCCACAATCATCATTTCACTTGCACTTGTCACTATTTACTACCTAAAGCGGAAACCTGAACCTAAGAAAAGCTAGTGAACCACATGAATCGGGGTGCGGTAATCTTTGTTGTTTTGGTTTGTACTAGCATAGTTTTTTCTAGTTAAGCATTTAAGATGAAGAAGACTGGACCTAGGAGAGGAGTATACCGCGACTCTATCCTTGAAAAGATGTTTCGCTGACTAAAGTGGCTTGCAGGAAAAGTTGACCTAAACAATCCTTTAAGAGTAAAATTGGGAACATTTTGGGCAAAGTTTTTTAGTGAGACTCGTAGTGCTAAACGTTTTAAGGTTAACAAGAATGGCTAAAACCAAGAAATCAAAAAAAGAAGGCTTGGAAAGGCATAAACAATTGCAGAGAGAAAAGAAAATGAAACTCAAACAGAGAAAGCAACTCTCTTTGCCTCAGAAGTACTCCGGAAGCAAGACATGATCAAAGTAGCATAATTCCATTTTGAAAACAAACTTGGGTTTTCTGAAGCAGTTAAGTCGCAAAGGGGCTTGATTTTCAATCTTTCTGTATTGTCTTCTTGGATTATTTGATAGTTTGAATTGTGTTTAACTCCTAAACGAAAATCTTATAGTAATTTAGGTTTTGAGATGTAACTGGTGCATAGAAGATGCACGTTCTGAGAGTTACTTTGCTTTTTTTGGTTTTGACAATTGCCGTTGGAGTATTTGTAGTGTTAGCTGGTTAGAAAAGCAGAAAAGCTGGAAAAGCATAGGACCCCAACTATCAAGTGTTCTTTGCAATGGGAATTAGTTTTGTAGGAATGGGCACTGTATTGACAGTAGCTACTAATCCAGGATTTATGGGAATAACTGCTCTTGGTATATTAAATATGGTAATTGGATTGGCTAATAGGGATAAATGGAAAAAGAAGTAACAGCTCTCTGTAAAAGAAAACAATTAACTGAGGATAAGTTGTGCCTTTCCATTTCTATGAACTCTTCAAATCTTTTGTGAATGCTATGTGAAAGTGCTTGACGCAATCAAGTTGTACCTACTAGTTAGTTGGTTTTCAACTTGGTTTTTTCTAGTTAAGCATTTAAGATTATATAGATTAATGAAAAATGAGTGAAAATTGGTTAGTAGATTTCTCAAAACTGGGTAGAAGGAAACTATCAACAATGCTTGACGAGATAACTAAGACTTGGAATCCAGTAATTGGTTGTTTACACAATTGCAGCTACTGCTGGGCTAGAGGACTTGCTGAAACTAGGTTAACGCACATTGAGAAATACAAGGATGGTTTTAAACCAAAACTAGCAGAGTATGAACTAAGCAAGAGATTCCGCAAGAAGTATGTATTCGCTGTTGACATGGGCGATTTGTTTGGTGATTGGGTTCCTAAAGAATGGATCTTGAAAGTGCTAGATGCTATCAAGAACAGTCCGTCTAGCTACTTTTTGTTCCTAACTAAGAATCCAAAAAGATACAGTGAATTTCTAGATGTTTATCCGGAGAATCTAGTGCTAGGAGCTACAATAGAAACAAACAGAGAATATAAAGTGTCAAATGCTCCTTCAACACATGAAAGATACAAGAGCATGGTAGATCTGTCATATCCTACGAAGCTGGTTTCAATAGAACCAATAATAGACTTTGATCTTGAAGAGTTTGTCAAGTGGATTAAAGACATACAGCCAATTCAAGTACATGTTGGATATGCAAACTATAATCATCATCTACCTGAACCAAGTTTGAGTAAAACTAGAAACCTAATGGCACTATTAAGCCAATTCACCAAAGTCAAAACACTAAGAATAAGGGAGAAATACGACTAGCCAGAAAATCCATTACTTTCTAAGTACTCCCTTTTTTAGCGTATGGTATACCTGTTTTTTTGTTCACTAACTGCACTATGTTCACTTATTTTTTTGAGAGAATAGAGAAGAGAATATAAAGGGTGAGAATTTAGTTGGATCTTGAGGGCTGAATAATTAGTTTTGTTCAATGGTTTCAGAATTTAACTCCTGCTGTATTGGTTGCTGTTCTAACCCTAACAGCTATAGCAATCTTAGGAGTAATTGGAATTTATTTGAACAAAAGCAAAGAAAAGAAACGAAAACCAAAACTGGAAGTGAGAATAGAAGAATGCAATCATGGGCATCCAGCAAAGAATCACCCAAGTTTTAGGATGAGACCTAAAGTGCTGATTACCAATATTGGAGAACAATCAACTTCTATTGATAGAGTCAGAGTTGAAGGCATTTCAGAAACATCAAAAATCCTGCTGTCTCCAGAAGACTTTGATATTAACCCTCCCCTCAGAGTAGTGGGTAAAAGTACCAAGTATTTTAAAGAGGAACTATCATTAAAAGGAGAATTATCTGAAGAGAATTACTATGTTCATTTTACCTTCTACTTCTCTGAAGGGGTTAGCAAAACTAGTTCTTTTTTATCAAAATATCACGAAATATTGAGACTAGTTTCCCTTTTCAAAAAACCTGATAGTTAACCGTTGAATCCTTCTATTAACTCCTAAGATCTTATCATTCACTAGTTCCAGCAATTGATTCTATAAAGGCTCAACAACCTAGGACTTAGTTTTAGAGTGATTTGGACTTCACAATATACAACTCTCAAAACTATATCCCTCTTCCCGCAACTCTAACAAGAGCCTGTATAAACTCAAAGAAAAACCTATTAGAAACTCAATTCCATCTCTAAGATAGGTGATTGTATGCAGCTTCCCGATTATGTCACATTAGCTGAAGTAAAAAGGGTCTGCAAAGAACTAAAAATTAAAGACTGGACTACCTTGGGTGAACCCAAAGTACTTGCTGAAGAAGCCAAAGCAATTCTATCTGAACTAGATATTGGGGATATGAAAGTGCCTCTTGAGGACTTCATCAAAGGCCTAGAAGTTGAACTGGAACATGGAACTTTCTTCCCAGAATCAAACGTTACCAATAACCACCCGGTTCTAACAGGGAAAATCGTCATAGCTCACTTCCAAGAGTCACTTGATTACTATAAACGACTTGAAGTAGCTGAACTTGAGGGTGACCTGCTCAAAGCCACGGTTTCAAAGAATGCTTTAAAAGTGGAAACTCTCTACCGCAAACTCGTCAAGGAAAAACTCGCACTAAGCCAAGCAGAAAACACCATGCTATAGTAGCGCTATTGTTACACCCAAACAAAATTGAATCCAGCAATCCTAAGTTTTTTCATCCGGATTGTAAAGCTTTTTCTTAAAGTGAGATTTCGGCTTAAGGCCTCTTATTCACTTTTTATCCTGGTGGTCTCCTACATTCAAGGTTCTTCATCCTAGCACAAAACCTTGAAACCTTCGTCTTGGAAGACGTCTTGTGCTTGTGCAATCTCTCTAGGTTTTACCTGCCATCTCGCAACTGGAAGCGGCAGAGTTTTTAAATCCTATTTATAAAGATAGTTCGGGTTGAGATGATCTACGAAAAGAGAAACATGAGGGTGCTGCCTGACGACACTGACGCTTTTGGACGGCTCAATTGGCTGGCTTATGTTCGCTATTGCGAAGAAGGTGAAGCAGGCCTTATGGACTTGTTGGGGTTTTCTGTTATGCGGTTTTACAAAGGGTTAAAGATTTCCTTCCCTAGGCGGGCCGCAGTCTTTGAGTACTTCTCACCGGTTTCCCCTGACAGCTTGATAGACTTGGAAACTCGGGTAAAAAGAGTGGGCAAAACCTCATTCACTTTGTCTCACACATTCTACAAGAAAAACCGTGAGGAAGGCGAACGAATGGTGGCAGCAAAGGCCGAGATAACTGTTGTTGCTTTTGACGAAAAGACACATCAAAAAACTGGGCTACCTATCCAATTATCAAAATCCCTGAACCAGTTTCATGTTCAACAAACATCAATGAAATGAAACCTATTTTCCCTTTTCTTTTATTGTTCCCTTAAACTTCCGAAAGTTATCTTTGCAGATCTCTGGCTTCCAACTACAAACTCCCTTCATCAACTCTTCAAGGTAATATTCGAACTCTTCTTCTGTTAAGTCGCTTGAACAATCAACTCGGTAAACAATTTCCCCATTCTCTCTTTTTGCTGTTATCGAAACCAAAACATCATCTTCAACCATAATTTCCCCCAACTCCTATCTCTCCCACTCCAGATTTAAGCCATTCTCTTTTTCTAGGGCAAACCCTTTTGGAGTTTAAGTAGACTTAGCTGTCCTCTTCAAGAAAGTAGGCAGATTTCACACAATGTAGTTTCTTAGATCAGTACTCTGTTGCAGGCACTTCTTGTATTTGCCAAGCAGTTCTTCAAGCATTCTTGTGAGGTCTTCCATGGCTCTCAGCCCCGCAATCTGTGTTATTGGTCGGCCTGCGCAGAAGAACATCAGAGTTGGCGTGCTCATTACTCCTAAATTCTTTGCTATTTCCTGATTGCCCTGGGTTTCCAGCATGTTTAGCTTCGCAAATCTCGCTCTGCCATTGTATTCAGCTGACAATTCCTTGAAAAGAGGAAAAAATTTTTTGCACCAAGGACACTGTTCATGCCAGAAATAGACAACTGTTAGAGCATCTGCTTTTCCCACTTCTTCTTCCCAATTGGCTTCATTCAACGTTACAGTATTCTCCATCCGAAGCCCCCAAGTGAAAGTGAAAACAATAATAAATCTACACTTCCTATATTAAAAAAAATTCCGCCGACATACAGCTCTTATTGAAGCTCTCACCTTTCTAGGTGCCTTTTGGTTCCTCATGGGCAAAACCTCATCGGTCGTCTTAACTATCTTCGGGAAAACAACAAGGACTGGCTGATTCAGAATTCACAATCATTATCTTCTAGCCAAGAATACTTGAGGTCCCAACCTCTTTCTAGTCTTGTGCACCCAATCAGAATGTTCAGATTACTATTAGTTGATGTATGAAGTCTCCAAGGTAATGTGCGAACAAAACAACCAAAATCGTGATCAACACATGTTCTAACACAACTTTCCACGGGTTTTGACTTTGAGACTTAGCCATGAAATAACTAAAGACCGTGATCAACACTAAGCCCCAAATAACGCTCACTAGGATCGCAATGTATAACTCAAATAACAAAACCGGTATAATGAAAGATAAGGCTACACACAACTTAGATAGAAAGGTGAAAAGGGCGCACTCCCACAATTCCCTTGTTGAATGTTGGTTCTCGGCTTCTTCTGAAATATGAATGCCCATGGCGTCTGACAAAGCGTCAGCTACGGCCAAAACCAAAATAGCCACTAGGACAGCTAATCTAGATTGAGTCCCGGAATGCAGTCCAACAATAACCCCTAAAGTAGTAATTACCCCTGAAGTGATGCCGAAGCCGATTCCCTTCCACAATTCTTGCTTCGTAACCATCCCACCTTGTTAAATTGGATAGAATTTCCACGAAGATATTAACCTATGGCCACTAACTATGGCAACTCAGAAATTAATCTTTCTACAGGAAACGATATTGACGCTAAATGAAATAGCCGTCTTAGTATTTCAAAAATACTTAATTTCAAAGAAAAAAAGAGCGAGACTTCATCATCCGCCAGGAGCTCCGTGGAACGGAACGTTTTTCCAAAGAATCTCCCACCACTCATCCTCAGTAATTGTTTCCCTGCGAACGATCATTTCCAGAACCATCCCAAGAAGCTCGTGGTGACGTCTCTCGTCAGATAATATTGTGTTTAGCAGAAACTTGACCTTTTCGTTCTGGATGGTAGGCAACACTCCTTCGAGTTTATTGATCAACTCGGCTTCCATCTGGATGTGCCTCTCCACAAGAGCCTTCTGCTCATCTAGATTCTTTTGAGTCAAAGCTTGAGAAACCTCTGTCAAAAGAGTGATAGCAGCGGAGTAAAGCTCAGCATGTTTCTTGGAGTCCAACGAAATTCCCTTTAAAACCCCCTTCACTGGAGGATTCTCAACATCCTTTATTCCAAGATTTAAAGAGTCCACAATCTTCTCTTCAATCAGTATTTGTCTTTCCAGAAAATCCACCAAATCTTTATTTTCGCTCATTATGTCTTCCTCCCCAAGAAACCTCTCAACCTGAATCAATAAGGCTTTCGGCGATCCTCTTTCCAAAGTCCAAGCAACTATTTTTCTTGTCCTGATCTGGAACATACTTGGCCAGAAGAGGCGGCTCAATCACTTTCATCTCAAATCTATTCTTCATTATTTCTAAAACGTATTTGGGGGCTTCCCCGCTCCACCCATAAGAGCCAAAGGCACCGCCAACCTTTCCCTTCAGGTGAATCCCTTTTTCTGCCACTTCCTCAAACAATTTCTTAATCTCAATTGGCATATTGTGATGATACGTTGGAACTCCCACAACTATGGCGTCGAAATTCGCCAGTTCTTCAACTGGAACAAAATAGTTGAGCTCAACTTCTACATCTCCAACAGTCTTGATGCCTTCAGCTACAACTTTCGCCATCTTTTCAGTGTTCCCACTTCGACTATAATAGAGAACCAGAATCTTGGGCATAAAATCAAATCCTAAAAAAATATGTTCGCAGAAGAATTTATGAGTTTTTTGCAGGCTAACTTAATGTTGACACAGATTTAAATTGACGTTTGGTGTTTTCTTTCAAATAGACATCAACCCATTTAGAAAATTACTTCTTTTCCGATTTTTTAGTTATTACTTGAAATAATGTGAAAACTTCGCTTTGAACAGACCCTGAGAATCTGAAGTTTAACTCCGAATGGTTCATAAAGCTTTTTGCCTAACATAGTTTTCGTCAAGAGAGTTGCATGAAAATGGAAGATTGGGAGCTAATTATAATTGGTGCGGGCGCTGCTGGTTTAGCAGCTGCCATCTACGGCGCTCGAAGTGGACTCGAAACCTTGGTTTTAGAAGAACGAATGGCTGGAGGGACAACCTCTGATGCTCCTATGGTAGAGAATTACCCTGGATTCTCTAAAATCGGAGGAATTGAGCTAGCTGAAAAACTCACTCTCCATTGCAGAGAAACTGGAGCTGCAATCCACGAATTAGAAGCGGTCAAGGGTTTGAACCTGAAAGGCAAAAAGAAAATTGTGGAGACCAACAAAACAACCTACCGGGCTAAGGCAGTAATAATAGCCTCAGGCTCACATTATCGGAAACTCGACGTAGCCGGCGAGAAAGAGCTTCGTGGAAGGGGAGTGAGCTATTGCGGCATATGCGATGGCCCCCTATTCAAAAACAAAAAGGTTATGGTGGTGGGCGGCGGCAATTCCTCAGTTACAACCACACTTTACCTTTCAGGAATTGCCTCAAAAGTCACCGTGGTTCATCGTAGAAGTGCCTTTCGCGCCGAGGAAGCCTTAGTCAAAGAAGCAACCTCAAAAGAAAACGTTGAGGTGCTTTGGAATACTGAAGTCAAGGAAATCAAAGGAGACAAGCTCCTTAGTCATGCGGTCCTTTACGACAAAATCTCAAAAGAAACCAGAGAGTTCCCTGTTGAAGCCATCTTCGTTCAAGTAGGTGAGGACCCAAACAGCAAGTTACCCCGAGAATCAGGCGTGGAAGTAAACAAAGAAGGATACATAAAGATCGACATATTCCAACAAACAAACATCCCAGGGGTGTACGCAGCTGGAGACGTAACCAATCATCCGGTCAAGCAGATTGGAACAGCGGTGGGTCAGGGCATTACGGCGGCCCTTGAAGCCTATTGCTACATCAGGCGACCTTACTACAGAAAATAGAGAGAAAACATTATATCATTCAAACTATATTTGGAATTTCTTCAAGCATCAGCTGATACTTAAGAGAACATTAGAAAAAACATCGGCGGATGATTAAGAGGTTACCAAGATGAGTGAAAAATGTCTCGCTGTGGTAAACATCAACCAAGATTACTGTAGCCGCTGTTCAATTTGTCATTCAATCTGTCCTTACGAAGCCATAAAACGCGACTCAGAAACAGCCGAAGTGGAGATAGATCTTGAGAAATGCCAAGTATGTGGAATATGCTACAGTGCTTGCCCGGTTACTGCCATAGAGATAGCCTACTACGATTATGACAATCTGATCAATTATGTTGATCGTTTGAGAAAAAAGGTTCATAGCGAAACCCTAGTTTTAATGTGCCGGGGGAATTCGCCTTCAACAGGTGAAGTTGAAGAGATACTAGCAGATCAAGGCTTAAAGATAACTGACTATATCCCGTTACGTTTACCATGCTCAGGTAGAATCCCCACAGACTTTATTTTCAAAGTTCTTGAATCAGGCATGAAAAACATCATCTCCATCCAATGTGAAGATTCATTCTGTCGTTTCGAAGAAGGCACAAAGATTAACACACGCCGGTTGCTGTTGAGCAGAAAAGTCCTTGAACAGTTGGGCTTTAACAAAGACACCTTAAAGGTAGTGAAGTATTCCAGAAAGGTGGTTTATGATACCGAAGCATGTGTAGGCTGCGACAAATGCGTTTTCATCTGTCCTTACGACGCCATCGAGGTAGAGCCTTTCGCAACACCAAACATTCTGATGGATGATTGTATGGGATGTGGGGCTTGTGCTTTGGTCTGTCCACACCACGCCATCCAAGTGAAAGGATTCGAATTCGAAGAAGTGCTGAAGCGCTACGGCGAATCAGCACTCAAGCTGAAAACCAACAACGGATTACCAACTATACTAGTTTTTTGCTGTCAATGGTCAGAATTCTCTGCTCTAGATGACCCGAAAAGCACAATCTTTGGCAAGAATGTTGTAGCCTTGGAGGTTCCATGTTTCAACGCTATGGATCCAGTTCACGTCATAAACGCTCTCCAATGTAGTTTTGACGGAGTAATGGCCGTTGTTTGCTCATCGGAAGACTGCAAACTTCAAGAAGGCAGAGAAACCGCTGATCGCAACACATCTGTTCTAAAAGACGCTTTGAAGAAGTTCAATCTGCTGGACCGCTTCGAACTTTTCGAAGAATCACCCAGATGCGCCAGTGATTTCAACGAGAAACTGGACTCTTTTTCCAAGAGAATCGCCACTAAACCAAAACTACATTTGAAAAAAACGGAGGCTTAAAAAACGTACAAAATAGTGACCAAGACCGAACTTGCACCAAAACTCAAGCTCTTCGAAGTCCAAGCTCCTGACATCGCAGCTAAATCTCAACCCGGCCAGTTCATCATGATATTAGCCCACAAAAAGAGTGAACGGATACCCATCACCTTAGCCGGATACGACCGACAGAAAGGAACAGTGTCTTTTGTATTTAACGAAGTAGGAAAAACGACCAAGGAGTTGGGGCTCTTAGGTGAAGGTGGAACGATTAAAAGTATAACTGGGCCACTTGGAAACCCATCAGAAATCAAGAATTTTGGCAATGTCTTATGCGTGGGAGGCGGAGTTTTCATTGCCCCACTACTTCTCCAAGTCAAAGCCCTGCGAAAAGCTGGAAACAAAGTGACCACCGTAATCGGTGCACGTATAAAGGACTTGCTGATTTACGAAGATGAATTAAAGGCACTAAGCGATAAGTTTTATGTAGCCACAGATGATGGATCGAAAGGCTACAAAGGACTAGACTTCTTAAAAGAGATACTCGAAAGGGAGCATTTTGATAGATGTTTAACCATGGGCCCAGTGGTTATGATGAAGAACGTTTGCGAGATCACTAGCCCCCTCAATATCCAGACAGTTGTTACTCTCACGTCTATAATGATCGACGGCATGGGTATGTGCGGAGTTTGCAGAGTTACTGTTGGAGGAAAAATGTTCTTTACTTGTGTTGATGGTCCAGAGTTTGACGGCCACCAAGTGGATTTTGAAGGCCTGATAAATAGACAAAGACTCTTCCTTCCTGAAGAACGTTTAAGCTCGGTGTTATGGGAGCTTGGAGGTTGCAACTGTGGCAGAAAATAAACCTAAACCTAAAGTCAAGAAAAACGAAGTTCAGATGCCTAAGCAAGACCCAAAAGTTAGGGGCAAAAATTTTGACGAAGTAGCTCTGGGCTACACAAAAGAACAAGTTTTGGAAGAGGCAAACCGGTGTCTGCAATGCGTTAAACCCAAGTGTATTCCAGGATGCCCAGTTGAGATAGATATTCCTGCCTTCGTGAAACTGTTGCGAGAAGAAAAATACGCTGAAGCAGCAGCAGAGCTGAAGACGAAAAACGCTTTGCCAGCGGTATGTGGACGCGTGTGTCCTCAAGAAGAACAATGCCAAAAAGAATGCATCGTCGGAAAGATCGGTGACCCAGTAAGCGTTGGCCGTCTTGAACGCTATCTGGCCGATTGGGAACGTGAACGAGGTTTTGTGATTTCCAATAAAGCTCCATCAACAGGAAAAAAAATCGCGGTTATCGGAGCCGGTCCAGCTGGATTGACAGTGGCGGCTGAGTTAGCCAAGCTTGGCCATGGAGTTGTCATCTTCGAGTCATTACATTTGCCCGGAGGCGTCTTGATGTATGGCATTCCCGAGTTTCGCTTGCCCAAAAGCATTGTTCAAGCCGAAGTAGACTATATAAAAAAGCTGGGTGTTGAACTCCGTGAGGGTTACCTGATAGGCAGAACCCACACAATTCCAGAATTGCTCAATAACGATTTTGACGCTGTGTTCATAGGCACCGGGGCGGGCTTACCCAAGTTCATGGGTATCCCAGGTGAAGAATTAGGAGGCGTTTATTCGGCCAGCGAGTTCCTGATACGGGTCAACCTAATGAAAGCTTACGCCTTTCCTGAATACGACACTCCCATTAGAATAGGTAAACATGTTGTAGTAATTGGAGGCGGCAACGTTGCTATGGACTCAGCGCGTTCAGCCCTGCGTCTAGGCGCTGAAGAAGTCTGCATCGTCTACCGTCGATCAAGAGATGAATTACCCGCAAGAGCAGAGGAAGTTGAAAACGCCGAAGAAGAGGGAATAATCTGCAAGTTCCTTGCATCACCTAAACGGTTTATTGGCGGTGAGAAGGGATGGGTCAAGGCCATGGAATGCATATGTATGGAACTGGGCCCACCAGACGCTTCGGGACGTCGAAGACCAATTCCAATCAAAGGCTCAGAATTTACGATGGACACTGACACTGTCATCATCGCCGTCGGACGGACGGCTAACCCAATTATCCAAAGAACCACCAAAGGCTTGGAAGCAACTAAATGGGGAACCATAGTTACTGACGAAAACGGAAAAACAAGTATAGACGGAGTATACGCAGGCGGAGACATAGTAACCGGAGAAGCAACCGTCATAAGCGCCATGGGTGCTGGCAAAAAAGCCGCTAGAGCCATACACAAATATCTGATGAAAAAGAAATAATCTCTTTCCGGACTTTGGAGCCAAAGCACAACTCACATATATCTTCTTTTGTTTAACCTACTTTTAACCAGAGTTTTCAATTCAATTTTAGCGCCAATAATTCAAAAAAGGCTTGGATTGCGGTAGTGGCAGCAACAGTACTACCGGCAATAACCCTTTGTAAAGGAGGGATTCTCGGCAAAACTGGTTTCCCTTTTACAAGTTGTCTGGAGAAAAAATGCATTGCGAAAAAGGACTAAGAGGGCTCTGTAGTGTGAAGCTAATCAAAGGCAGCTTTGGAAGTTTCATTCTTCTCTCCTATGTGTGACCAGATACGTTAAGCCTCAGCAAACCCTCACCCTCATTGAATTGCTAACCTTTAAAACTCTTTCCGTAAAACGGGCTTTTAACCAACTAAAACTAACCTCTTTTACACTCAGTCTTTCTTCCCTTGGGCTATTATCGACTTACGATCAAAATGACATTGAATCTCATTACAGTCCCCATCATAAGCGAAATAAGGGTCTTGGAGAGAACCTCCACCCAAATCCATGTTATTTTCTGCAAAAAGTGTTATTACTCCTTGACTTATCCAATAGATAAAGGTCGAGTTCAATTTTGAAGTGTGAAAAAGGGGGCAAAAAGAATGGCGGATAAGCCTTGGCTCAGAGTCTGGCCTCGCGGTGTTCCTGTGAGCATTCCACATCCACGGATTCCTCTACACAAAATTCTAGAAGAAACAGCAGAAAGGCATCCTCAAAAGTCAGCCATCACTTACTTGGAGCGCGAAATCACCTATGGAAAACTAAACTCCCTCTCGGATCAATTCGCCGCAGGTCTTCAGACTTTAGGCGTTAAGAGAGGTGACAGAGTCGCGATCTTTCTCCCTAACATCCCCCAGTTTATATTTGGATATTATGGTACCATCAAAGCCGGAGCAGTCTTAACTGCCATAAGTCCGCTCCATCGAGACCGTGAAGTTAAATACCAACTGAAGGACTCGGAAGCTGAAACAATACTCACCCTAGATACCCTCTACCCGATAGTCGATAGGATCAAACAGACGACCAAACTCAAAAACGTTATTTTAACAGGGAAAGAAAAATACGAGCCCGAGCTCCCAAGTTCGACACTGGACAAAACAGCCGGACCCCGAATCGTTCCCCTTCCAGAATTGCTTAATAAGAATACTATCGAATCTCCCGTTGCAAATGTTAATCCTAAGGAAACTTTGGTAGCACTACAATATACCGGTGGAACCACCGGACGAGCTAAGGGTGCAATGCTAACCCACACAAACCTAGTTTCAAACACTCTTATGTTCGCCACTTGGATAAAAGGCACTCAAGCAAAGGAGGTTTTTCTGGTAGCTCTCCCCTTGTTTCACATCTACGGCATGACCACAAGCATGAATGTGCCTATCAAGCTAGCCGCGAAAATGATACTGCTCCCTCGTTTCGACCAAAAAAAAGTTTTTGAGAGTATCCAAAATCATAAGGTAACTATCTTCTGCGGCGTACCCACAATGTACACAGCTCTAGTCTCAAATCCAGAAATAAGCAAGTTCAACTTATCTTCAATTCGGGTCTGCATCT
>DAOVIH010000030.1 GCA_030673805.1 Candidatus Bathyarchaeota archaeon
AGTGTATAAGAGGAAAACAGAAAAACAGTACAACAAAAATACAGGAGAAACAAAAAAATGAAGAAAGTATTCACAACCAACTGGTACCTGTCCAGATCAGTATTCACCCAAGTAACCAACAAAACCCCAAAAACCAAAACCTCAACCTGAGGCAACACCCCATGAGCCAAACAAGAACCCAAACAATTGTGATCAGCTCCACAGAATCTCCTATTACTAAAAAAAGTTTCGAAGAGCTCTTCTTGGAAGCAGTAGATGAAGCGTTCTCTTTTTTGGGCAATTCATGCAAGAAGGCAATTTATTCCCGTTTAGAGGGCGTTTTCAAGATTAACCGGAGAGATATTCCATACAAAATTGACAGATTTATCGAGGCTATCGACACAATCTTTGGGGACGGAGCCAAGTTCCTTGAAATACTCATAATGAGGAGCATTTACAAAAGAGTTAGACCTCTAGTCAGTTATCCCGGAACAGAAGATTTTTCTTTCTGCAAGTATATCACAAGCATACGCGAACAACTATAGCTTTTTACAGTCCAATTCCTGTCCCTGAATAAGCTACCTACGAAAACTTCTCTGCCTTTTTCTCACAACTCCAAATACAGCCCTCATTATTTAGGAAAACGAAGCGGTACAAAGGGATTTGTGTTGGGGAAAGAGAACTGGAAAAAAATGTTACGTGCTAAATGGGGGCGAAAATCGTAAGACATAAATCTCTTTTCTTTATCATAAGAGTTTTTGTCGGGCGGTAGCTCAGCCTGGCAGAGCTTCCGAGCCTTCCAGCAAGCCTGGATGGCGAAGATGCTGTAGAAGTCTACCCAAGGTAGGCATTGCCCAGCCTGACAGGCGTACAACAGAAACCGGACTGTCGCAGGTCCAAATCCTGCCCGCCCGACCAATCTTACTAGAAAAGCTGAAAAAGAAAGCTATGGTGAGAACACTTCTTCAACTTAATTTTAGATTTGAAAAAGTGTGTTATGCCTTGATCAATTTTTAACTTCTAGAAGGAGAATGTAAATTTTCTCGGGTGAAGACTTCGGCGCGAGAATGTTTATCTTTTGCCTCGCCAATTTCTAACAAAATGGGGTTCGTGAATGGATAAGTACGTTGTATGGGCTATGATAATAGGTATTTCTCTGGTGGGTGCAGTCGGTAATATTCTCTTCAAGATTGGAACCAACAGGTGGGGGGCGATACCTCCAGGGCGGTTCTTGGATATTTCTTTCTTTTTTGAGTATCTTTTTACTCCAGCTATTTTTGCAGCTTTAGTACTACTGTTTCTCGCTCGATTTCTCATCGGGAGCCCTCTTTCGGTTTCAGGAGCAACGGAAACAATTTTCGTTATAGTCCTCCTAAGCATGATATTCACTTTGATCTTTGAGACCGTTTTCCTAAAGGTCGTTTATAATCTTTGGACATACGCAGGTATAGCTATCGGGTTGGTTTCTTTAACTTTGATCGCTCGGGGAATGAATCCATCCTAAAAAGCGCGTCGCTAGTGTTGTTGCAACATGTTCCATTTCGCTGAGAGTTAAGATTTAGATAGAGGAGACTGCTCTAGATACCCGACGGTGCAATGTATCTCAAGAAGAAACACACTATCTTTCTGGTAAGCCTCATTATGATTCTTCTCATAAGCATATTCGGCATCCAAGAATTGTTTAGCACTCTTCGCCCTCAAGGTAGCGAATACAAGATTCTAGCTGAAGAACTCCTCAATGAAGCCAAAAAAGAATTCGAACTTATTCGGGGGGTTTCTCTTAGACAAGTGAATCTAGAAGTAGTTAGTAAAGACTGGGTTATTGAAAACTGGGGCAAGGGCTACGCAGATCCTGAAATAGAAAGTATTCTCAGAGAAGAGAAGGTCTATAAAGCACTATTCATGATTCCTCAAGACGCAAATTTATACGAGGCTAGGCTTGAGTGGACTGGGGTCTTTAGTGCTGCTGTGTGGCAAGGCAAGATCTACATTGTTGAAGAAAACTTCGACCCCACGGATGATTTTGGGGCGAAGTCAACTTTCATTCATGAACAAACTCACATCATGCAGGGAACACTCTCAATTCCAACAACCTCCACAACATTTGACGGAGAGAAAGCCAGAGCCGCGTTGATAGAAGGCGACGCTACTTTCATGGCAGATACCTTCAAAAACCAGGAAGTGACACCTACCTGTTCATCAAAGGCTTCAAGTGAACCATTACTCTTAGTATCCATGTTAAATCTGTTCTCTGATGAGATATACCTGAGTCTTCCAGATACCATATCAGCTTTCAACTGGTTTCCGTATGATTATGGCGTTGACTTTGTCAGTGAATTGCATCAAATGGGTGGTTGGTCAGCCGTCAATCAAGCCTATGAGAATCCGCCCACCACAACTGAACAAGTTTTGCACCCAGAAAAATATTTGTCCCAAGAAGTTGCTGAAACCGTCGAGATGCCGTCCCTACCTGGTGACTGGGTGAAAATAAAAGATGAACGATTCGGGGAATACTTTATATTCATTATGTTGGAAAACTGGATTTCTGAAACCGAAGCCGAACAAGCCGCTGAAGGGTGGGGGGGCGACAGCTTTGCCTATTATGAAAAAGAGGCGGAATATGCCTTCACTTGGAACATTTTTTGGGATTCAAAGGACGATGCCCATGAATTTTACATCGCCTTTCAAAAAATGATGTACGAAACCTCAGCAGAGAAAGAGAATTGTACCCACTGGTATGCAAATGGGAGATACGTTTCGATCACTTGGAACGAAAACTCTACTCTGATTACCAGCTCAACAGATGAAACCTTAGTGAAACAACCATTCTCGGGCTGAAAATTTGCAACTAAAATCTGCAAAGAATTTATGAGAAGATTTTTTATTCTATGGGAGCTCTCTGAAGTGTAGTTCCTGAGGGGTGATCTTAGTTAACCTTTCAAAAGATAAGCGCGAAGCAATAGCTATAGCTACACTGCTCTTGTTTTCATTCTTGATAAAGATTCTTCTTGTTCCCCTTCCGGGCTACGAAGTCGACTTAACAACTTTCACAGCATGGTTCAAAACTGCTGCGGAGTTTGGTCCAAGAGTCTTCTACAATGTTGTACCATGGTGTGACTACCCTCCTTTTAACGTCTATCTCTTCTGGCTTTTTGGCTCTTTGGCTAAAGGTTTTTCACTCTTCAACACCAGCTACTCAGTTTATCTTGTTAAATTACCTCCAATCCTCTTCGACACAGCGACAACCTTTTTGATATTCTGGTTCGTGAGAAGAAGATTGAATTTCAAGATTTCCATAATAGCCGCGTCTCTTTATGCCTTTAATCCAGCTATAATCTTTAACATAGCCGTTTGGGGGCAATACGATGCAATATACACTTTCTTTCTAGTTCTTTCGCTCATGTTTTTAATAGACTCTAAATTAGCACTTTCAGCTGCCTCTTTTGCCGTAGGGATCTTGACAAAACCCCAAAGCATTGCCTTAGCACCATTACTTGTTTTTTTGATTCTCAGAAAGCGTAATTGGCGAGGCTTGGCAAGCTCAATCCTTGTCGGTATTTCTGCATTGATTGTCCTAATAATTCCCTTTGAATGGAGCAATCCAATAAAGTTTCTGTCAAGTATCTATTTTGGAGCTCTCGAAGGTTATGCTTATACTACTGTAAATGCTTTCAACTTATGGGCTTTGGGGGGTCTCTTTAGACCTGATACGCAGTCTTTCCTTTTCGTAGATCTTTTCACTATTGGGTGGATTTTGTTTGGTGCCTTAACAGTATTTACCTTGTACTTCTTGCACAAACGAGTTGACGACAAGGGGGATTTGATTATACTGTTCTCTGCTTTCGTGCTTCTTTTTGGTTTTTTCTTGCTTCCAACAAGAATTCATGAACGATACATGTTTCCAGCGATTGCGATCTTGACTTTGATGGTTCCGTTTCTCAAGAAAATCAGGTTGGTCTTTGCGGCTCTAAGTTTCACTTTTTTGGTTAACCAGGCCTATGTTCTTCTCTTCTTGAATAAGGGGCAGTTCATTCAGTTTAATGATCCCGTCGTTTGGATAGTAACTTTGATTAATCTATCGGTTTTTCTGTACGTGCTGATGCTGATGTTCAATGAGTTGCGGCATAAAACCGGGGTTTTCCCTAAACCCATATAGAACCTTAATGTATCCTTATAGGAGGCGGTTCAGACGCAAATATCAGTAGACAAAAGAGATCTTCTGACAATCCTGCTGCTCTCCACGGTTTTCTTTTTGTTAGCTACTTGGAATCTCGGCTTGACTATTGTCCCCAATAACTCATGGCAAACTAACCAAATCCGATCTTTTAGTATGGACCTCGGAAATTCTCAATCCGTAGTCGCTATCAGTTTCTTGGTGAAAAATGGCTACGCTGACATCGAGATCTTCACCGGTGTTCCTGGGGACTGGCAAAGGGTTGACAAGGTTTCAATTGAGGGATATTATAGCTGGAATAGAATCAATATCAATAGTGAAACTCAGTTTTTGATGTTCGATCTTCAGCCGACTTCTTCTATAGAGATTGTTGAGCTGGCCGTTTTGGGCGCAGAAAACCAAAAAATCACGATAGAGGCTATAGTTGGTGAAGGCATTGAGCACCATCAATTATTGAGATTAATAGATGAACAAGAAAAGGTTGAGATTCCATCAACCTATATGTCTGAGACTTTTTTCGACGAGATTTATTTTGTTAGAACCGCAGAGAACTACTTGAAGCTTGAAGATCCCTACGAGTGGACCCATCCACCCCTTGGTAAACTCCTAATCTCATGTAGTATCTTGATTTCTGGTAATGGCCCTTATGGCTGGCGGATTATGGGGGTCATTTTTGCAACGATAATGATACCGGTAATGTACCTATTGGGTAAGGCCCTGCTGGGAACTTGGATAGGGGCCTTTGCTTCCGCTTTCTTGTTGTCTTTCGATTTCATGCACTTCACAATGGCACGAATGGCAACAGTAGATACTTATGTTGTCTTTTTCTCGTTAACTTCACATCTATTTTTCCTTTTTTACTTCAAGAATGTCCTCAAGTGTGGCTGGAAAACCTCTGTCCTCCCAATGTTTCTAGCCGTTCTCTTCTTCTCTCTTGGGTTTTCAACAAAATGGCTGGTGGTCTTTGGCTTTCTAGGTCAGCTTTTTCTACTCCTTATTATAAGATTTAGGGACATTATTCCCCTTAAGGAAAGTCTCCGTGTTAAACTCAGATCCTTATTCGCGGATCCATTTTTGTTAATCTTCGGATTCTTGGTTGTTGCTGTCTTGATTTATCTTGCTATTTACATCCCTTATATGCTGACAGGTCACACTTTTACTGACGTAATTCGAAGACAGCTGGCTATGAGTAATTATCATTCAGCATTAACCGCTACTCATCCGTTCTCTTCAGAATGGTGGAGCTGGCCTTTGATGCTAAGGCCTGTATGGCTTTACGTATCGAACTTGTCCGGTGGTGTCGCATCAACGATAACTCTCATGGGGAACCCTGCTGTTTGGTGGGTTGGATTCGCTTGTGTAATTCTTGCCCTTGAACGCTTAATACGAAAGAAAGATCTTGCATGTTTGTTCATCGTAACTCTCTTCTTTTTTCAGTGGCTTCCCTACTTGATTATTTCAAGGGCTACCTTCATCTACCACTTCTATGTGAACGTTCCCTTTCTCTGTCTAGCTACGGCCTATTTTCTCAACAAGCTTTGGAGCAGAAAATGGGGAAAAGTTCTGGGTATAGCGTACCTTGCAATAGTAGTGATATTGTTTGCAATGTTTTATCCAGTTATTTCAGGGTCACCCACGCCTAATTCGTGGATAGAGAACTTGAAATGGCTAGGAAGCTGGGTGTTCTAAAAATGAAAAAGAGACTCAACAACAGTGTTGAGGTTACTGTAGTCTTCCCAGTTTACAACGAAGCAGACATATTATCTGAAACAATAGAAAAAACAAGAACAACTCTCAACACCTTTGTTAGATCCTACGAGATAATAATCGCCGAGGATGGAAGTACAGATGGAACTGACTATGTAGCATCATCCCTCTCCAAGCAAAACTCTTTTGTGAGGCATTTACATGGGGAAAAACGCTTAGGGAGAGGACGAGCTCTTAAAAAGGCTTTCAAGAAATCCCGCGGAGAAGTTCTCGTATACATGGATGTAGACTTAGCTACAGACCTAAAACATCTGAAATCTCTTATTGGTGCCATCTGGGAAAATTACGATTTCGCCACAGGCTCAAGATTACTCCCTGAAAGCAAAAATGAACGTACTTTTGCTAGGCGTCTCACATCCAAATCATACAACTTTTTCGTTAAAACCCTGTTAGGATCAAAAATTAGTGATCATCAATGCGGGTTCAAATCTTTCAAGCGGGTTCCTCTCTTGGGGCTGATTGATGAAGTAGCTGCTGCGCATTGGTTCTGGGATACTGAAGTCCTAGTTAGAGCTTCCTACAAACAATACAAAATAAAAGAAATCCCGGTTGAATGGAAGGGTAGCCGCAAAACCAAAGTAAACCTCCTGAGAGATTCCCTCGACATGGGTTTTCAAGTAATAAAGCTTTGGTGGAAATTGAAGACAACATCTCCTTCTTAATGTTTGTGAAAAATGCCCATTAGAATCTCTGGATTATCCAACCTTGAATCCCCAAAAAACTTTGGGCTTCGAAAGGAACCGCCTCAATAATGACTCATTCTCCGTTCTTAACATAATGAATCCAGAGAGTAGCAGAAGTCAAATAATGCTTCGGCTTCTCGCAAAAAGAATAATTGCCCTAACTACGAATGATACGCCAACTAGAGCTATGATTCCAGCCCAAAAGGCAAACCATAGTCTATGAGTCGTGTTGCTATTGAGATGTGTACTCACTAAATAACTTGCTCCGAACCAGAAAACAAGATTGGAGGTCATTTCCGCAGTCTTGATTATTGATGAATTAGCATTCACTCTCAAGGCTAACAGAACAACATACAGAAAACCTATGCCCAAACTGAACTGTGCCCAGGCTTGGTAAACAGTTGTATGTTTCCAAGGTGATACTGGCGCTGGTAACACAAAACCAGTTCCACTATCGACTTCCACCATTCCAAAATCTTTGAAGAATTCTACGATAGCCCCAAAAAGATTCGGTGTAACAACAAAGATTAGCCCGATCAAAATAAGAATGGTTCCCACAGAGATTGCGGCAAAAATGTTTTCCCCATGTTTTGATTGATGTGCATTTGATTTCTTGCCCAAAATCGTGCCTCACGCAGACTATCTATCGTAGGGCATATAACTTTATAGATGATCATCCAAGGTGTACATTTTAAATATTTATCCTCCAATAAGGGACTGTAGGGTGAACCTGATGCCATACTGTCCTAAATGTGGTACTAATGTTGATGAGAAGATGGCTTTCTGTCCCCGTTGTGGGGGGTCACTGAGAGCGGAAACAACAGCCAAGCCAGCTCCTGTTTTATCGTCTCCACGTGAAGAAAAGGCCGAGAAACAAGAGAAACAAGAAAAAGAAGAACAAGAAAAGGGAGAAAAACACGAGAAAGGCGAGTTCGGTTTCATCAGTTGGCTAGTTGGCGGTGCGGTCCTGATAATCATAGGCATATTTACTTACATTCAACTACTAGACTACGTAAGTAGTGGCTTGGCTTCAGCTTTGGCAATCTTGACAATTGGAGTGCTTATTGTCATCGTGGCTGTTTATATGGGTTTGAGATCTCGAAAACAGTATCCCCGAACTTAGAGAAACCATCCCCAAAAGAGTCTATATAACCTATGCTCCAGCAGGGTTAAAAATGATCGTCTTCCAAAGATCCGGAAGTAATTTTTTCCAGCAGCTTCTACCATGTCTCCAATATCATACCTAGGAAACATACGCGAAGAGACTATTAGCCTGCCCCATTCACCGCGCCTAAGTTCATGCAACATTTTCACGCTTTTCCCTTTTAAGACTTCAAACAAGTAAGCATCATAGTTAGGCGTAACGTAGGGCAAATCATCCAATTGTTGGGCAAAAGCTCCTTCTGTTGCCGTATACATTTCTACAACTGGAACCCTTCCAAAATACTTTTTCAGAGTAGGTGCATACTTGAACTGTATCTTTCGCACACTAGTACAGAATAAGGCTTGAAACCTCCATATTTCACCTGGGGTCTTTCCGTGCTCTCTCTTAACGTACTTCGCGAATGCTAACGCAACCGGGGTCACCCCCATTATAGCCGTGATCTTCTCGTTTAGTGCTCTTTGATAGACAAATTCGAATCTCTTATTCCAATCACCCTTTGTAATTCCAGAACCGAGCTCGTCAATCTCTTCTTGGCGGGGCAAAATACTAACCCTATTAAACATGGGATTGATTCTGGCGTAAGTGCCAGAGCTATAACCGTAATTTATTTCCTGCCCCTTCACAACCATCTTGTGAACGAGGGAAGGAAAGTTGAGATTCAATATTCCTCCAGCAAAAAGATCAAAATTCTCCTTTCTCAAAGCATAATTTATTAGGGCTCTAGCTCCGCAAGAAAAAATCTGTTTCAGATGCCCTTTTGTCGCAGGCAAGACTTTTGATCTCCCAGTGGAGCCTCTAGTCATCACCCAACATTCTGGGGGCTCTGAAAGAATAGCTCTGTAATTTCCTTCTCTTGCCAAAGCCAGATGAGGAACCAACCCTTCATAATCAATAATTGGGAAATTTGTTTGATAACTAGTTCTGTCCATAATTGCCTGAGCACCAAAGTCTTTCCCATAATCAGTTTTTTTGTATTCTTGGATCAATTGCTTGAGAACACTTCTTTGTGCCTTTTCTGGATCCTCAAGCGACTCATACCACGGACCAATTATTGGCTGCAAAATGCCTAGATCTTCTTTTTTCGGAAACATACTCGCTACTTTACCAGTTATTTAATTAGCTTATATATTTCGTAACATACGATCGTTAATGTTGAAAGATCGTCTTAGTAAGAGGTTTTTTTTGTCAATCATTGACACCTGAAAGCCTATTTCATCAACCTAAGGCTCAAACAACCTTGCATTTCATAAAACTTTTATATTCGTTGGGTTCTGGTTATGTTTATTGAATCATTGGATAACGGTGCTTGAATGGAACCCAGCAAGAAACCTTTGAATGTCCTCATTAAACAATTAAATGCAAACATCGCAGTACTACTTAAGAACGGTTGTGAGTACAAGGGGAAGATGATAAAATGCGACGGCCATATGAACATACTTCTGGAAGGTGCAACAGAATGCAAACAAGATCAGTTGCTCACAAATTATGGCAATCTTCTTCTGCGAGGCAACAACGTCCTATACATAGTTTTGGATGCGACTCGCCACTAGCAGGTAAATGTACATGTGAGAAAGTGAAAACTGGCTCTATGGCCTAGACTGTATTTAGCTCCAACGAATCTGGGACTCTTTTCTATCGAATTTTGAATTTTTGATTTAGGTTTGAAGCTTAAGTTCAGTTCTAAACTCTTTGCCTTAATTCTAAGGTTAACTCAAATCCAAGGTCTCAGACGTTGTTATAGCCTTTTCAACCATTTCTGTGATCCCTATTTTTTCTTCTGCCTCCTTCACCATCTCTAGTTTTGCCTTAGTAGCTGGTTTTAGTGGGGCCGCCATGCAACCTTTGGCTCTTCTGGTAGAAATCTCGAAGGTCCCAATTTTTCTTGCCAACTTTTCAATTTCTGTCTTGTTAAACCCCAATAGTGGGCGATGTATTGGGAACTTGGTTGCGGCGTCATCTAAGACCCGGAGGTTGTGCATGGTTTGGCTCGCCTGTTCACCTATAGCCTCGCCCGTAACTACGCCTTCTGCCCCTTCTCTTTCGGCTATCCGTTCTGCTATACGGTACATCAGTCGTTTGCAGAGGAGGCAACCAAACCTTTTTGGAGCTTTTTCCTTTATTCTCTGAATATTTTGTCCATTCCGAATAATGTATGTCTTGCGAGGGAAGCCTTTTGCCCATTCAAAAAGCTTCTTGGCAGTTTCTAACGCTCTATCTGTGGTTCGCTCATCCGTAAAAGGTGTATTATCAACGTAAATTGGTGTAATTGGGCATCCGCGTTTCATGACTAACCAAGATGCTACTGGAGAGTCTATGCCTCCGCTGAGCAAGACGACGACTTTTGCTTGTGAACCTAAAGGAAAACCCCCTGGACCTTGGAGTCTCTCAGTGTAGATGTATGCTTGTTTATCTCTCACTTCAGCGCTTATGATGATGTCCGGATTCACTAAGTCTACCCTAAGATTTCGATTCTTGAGTCTTTCTAGAATCTTCTTTCCAAGCTCTTTGCAAACGTCCATGCTTGAATAAGGATGCTTTCCAACTCTACGACAACGGATGGCGAATCCTTTTTCGTTATCAACTTGGGTTTGAGCAATCTCCAGCGTTGTTTCTGTTATTGCTTTTAAATCTGAGCTGGTTTGTCTAGCTGGGGAAACTGATGAAATTCCAAAAACTTTTGTTAGTTCGAGAGCAGTTGTCTTAGCCTTCGTTGTTCTAAGGTATATTCGACCGCGTTTTTGAGTTATTGCTTTTGGGACAAGTTTTCGTTGTCCAAGAGTGCTCATTAAGTTTCTTAGCAGTAGTTGTTGGCATCTGCGTCTGGTCCACTCGCCTTTTATGCCAATTTCTCCGCCGAACCGAACAATTACCGAATCTAGCTCTATATCCAAAACCAGCTCTTCAAACGTTTCGCAGTAAGGAACGGCGGGGACAACAAATTTAACCGTTATGCTTAAGAATTGTCTTATTCCCCAACTTTTCCTAGTCTTGAGCTTTCATCAGCAGTCATCCTCTAAAGTTAGTCTTAAGTTAATGAATTCAATTATTAGCTGTTGTGGGGCGAATGAACTCTTCGCATTTGCTAATCAAAGCACGGAACTTAACCAAGAAATTCGGCAATCTCACTGCAGTTGACCATGTGGATTTCGAGGTTTTCAAGAATGAATGCGTGGGTTTCTTGGGTCCAAACGGTGCAGGGAAGACCACCACAGTTAGAATGGTCTATTGTTTCTTACCTTTAACTGAGGGTGAGTTGTCAGTTGCCAATATGAACGTATCCAACCAGCAACGAAATATAAAAAAGATGATAGGTGTAGCTCCTCAAGAAGACAATCTGGACCCAGACTTCACCGTTCTAAAGAATCTACTCGTTTACGCCCGCTACTTTGACATCTCCAAGGCCGAGGCCTCAGCAAGAGCCAAGCAACTACTCAGTTTTTTCCAACTAGAAGAGAAACAGGACGTTCTAATAACGCATTTGTCCACTGGGATGAAACGTCGTTTAATCCTTGCAAGGGCATTGATTAATGAGCCTCAACTGCTGCTGTTGGATGAGCCCACAGCTGGCTTAGACCCACAAAATCGACACATAGTCTGGGACAAAATACGGAGTTTGAAGAAACGAGGTGTTACTATTATCCTGACGACGCACTACATGGAAGAGGCGACTGCTCTGTGCGATAGAACCTTCATAATGGACCGTGGAAGAATCATCGAGAATGGTCCACCCGCTGAACTCATAAGAAAACACGTTGGTGAGGACGTTCTGGAAGTTAACAACAACGAGAAAGTGATTAAACTTCTCACTAAAGAGTTTTCTGATGCGGATTTTGAAGTCTTCGGTGAACGTATCCATGTTTTCACGAAGAAGCCTCACGGAGTCTTTGAATTATTCCTTAAAAAATTTCCCCGGAATAACGTAAGCATAAGAAACGCTAACTTGGAGGACGTTTTTCTTAAACTAACTGGCAGGAGACTCCGAGATTGAGAACTACAGACGACTCTCCCGTAGGATTTAGCTTTCCAAAACTGACCTACAGAGTCTGGAAAGTATGGCGGAGAAACTTTGACGTTTTCTTAAAGACCATACGGGTGAATTTTCTTCCATCTTTACTAGAACCAATTCTCTACCTGGTAGCCTTGGGCTTAGGATTAGGGGGTTTTATCCCGCCTATCGATGGGATGTCTTACATACAGTTCATAGCTCCCTCTTTGGTTTCCATTTCTATGATGTACGGCTCGTTCTTCGAATGCACGTACGGTTCTTTCGTCCGGATGTATTTCCAAAAAACCTTTGACGCTATTATAGCTACTCCAGTGAGTGTCGAGGAAGTTATTGCAGGAGAACTTCTGTGGGGAGCTACACGAGCAACCATTAACTCTTCAACCGCATTGGTTGTTGTCGCTGCTTTTGGTTTAGTCTCAACTCCCTTTTTCATATTCGTACCCCTCTTGGCTTTTTTGGGAGGGTTGATGTTCGCTTCCATCGCCATGTGTTTTACCGCAATAGCACCTAACATAGACTTCTTCAATTATCCCTCATTTCTTTTCCTAACACCAATGTTTCTCCTCAGTGGAACCTTTTTTCCTCTCTCAGCACTACCTCCTGCGGTTCAAACTTTCGCTCTTCTCTTTTTGCCACTTACCCACTTGGTAAGCGTCGCTCGAGGTCTTATTATTGGTGTTTTCACAACTTCTCTATATCTTAGCGTAGCTTGGATTGCAGTTGTCACATTTGTTTTCTTCATAATAAGCCTAAACCTGATGAAAAAAAGGCTCATCAAATGAAAAAGCCAAAAAAAAACTATGGCTGAAGAAATACTCACTCGCACAAGCCAGCCTTGATAGAAGACTTGAAGGAACGAGTTTTCAAGGGAATAATCAGGATTCAAAATTCAGTCTAGTTTCTTGATTTCAAGGTCTTTCGTACAATAGGTGGCGTTAAGCAGGAAGTCGGGTATTTTTATAGGTGAAATCTTCTTCTTCATAGGAATTCTCGTGTCCGGCAGGGCACTTATAGAGTCCTTTCAACTCCGTTGTGTCAATGTCTTTTTCGCCAATCGCCTTTGCGGAGAATTTTAAGTTACAATTTTTACATCGCAAATATACCATCGTTCCTTTGGGGAAATTGCTTCTTTGTCGAAGATACTGAAAAGTATCAATGAATATGAT
>DAOVIH010000068.1 GCA_030673805.1 Candidatus Bathyarchaeota archaeon
CCCCTTTTATTTGGGAACGACCGACGCATGGGCCGGATAGATGAAAGGGAAATCCAGCTGCTAGAAACAAAAAAGGGCAAAATCTGATATCCGTTAAATGGCTCTGAAAATGGCTTGGAAATATCGGGCAAATACACGTTATAGACGTAGATGTTCTTCAGCCGAAAATGTTCTCGTCCGCAAATGTTCAGAGGGTTTTCGTGGTCCTGCTACGCTTAAGATACTCATTGATACTCTGAGCGGCTTTTTTACCAGCTCCCATAGCACTAATAATTGTGGCTTCCCCGGTTGTAACGTCGCCGCCAGCGTATACTCTTTCTACGCTAGTCCTTCCTGAATTTTTTTCAACCTGAATTATACCATTTTTCGTTGTTCTTAGGCCTTTTGTAGTGTTTTGGATTATGGGATTAGGCGTTCGTCCTATTGCAACAATTACAGTATCAACGGACATCACTTCTTCTGAACCCTCAATTGTGATGGGCCGACGTCTTCCTGACTCATCTAGCGCCCCCAGTCTTGTGGTGACATATTCCATTCCAGTCAGTCGCCCTTGTTTGTCTCCTAAGAATCTGGTGGGGCTAGCTTGGAATTTGCATGTTAAGCCTTCTTCTTCGGCATTTGTTATCTCCTCCAATCTTGCAGGCATCTCCTCCCTTGATCTTCTATAGAATAAGCAGACTTGTTCAGCTCCGACTCTCAATGCACTCCTTGCGGAGTCTATAGCCACGTTTCCACCTCCCACGACAACAACTTGTTTGCCGACTTTTACTGGTGTCGAATATTCTGGAAAACGGTAGGATTTCATAAGGTTAATTCTGATTAAGAATTCGTTAGCTGAATAGATCCCGGACAAGTTTTCCCCTGGAATTCCCAAGAACCTGGGTAGCCCAGCTCCTGTTCCAACAAAAACCGCGTCAAAACCTCGTCTAAGCAGTTCGTTGATTGTATACAATCTACCTATCAGAACATCGGTTCGAAAAATGACCCCTAACCTTTTGATGTATTCAACCTCAGCTTGAACGATTTTTTTGGGTAGCCTGAATTCTGGAATGCCATACGCCAAGACACCGCCGATCTTATGAAGGGCTTCAAAAACGACCACCTTGTGACCGATTTTAGCTAATTCAGCCGCGACTGTTAACCCACTTGGGCCAGCTCCTACGACAGCCACTCTTCTCTCTGAACTAGGCGGAATGGAAGGATTATTTCCATTTTGAATTTCAAGGTCAGCCAAAAATCTTTCTAGCCCTCCAATCGACACTGGCTCGCCATTCTTTCCTCTCACGCAAAACCTTTGACATTGAACCTCTTGGGGGCAGACTCTCCCACAGATGGCTGGCAAACTATTCTTTTCTCTAACTTTTCGATTGGCTTCATCGTACTTTTCTTCTGTAATGAGCCTTATGAAGGCTGGAATATCGATTCCCACCGGGCATCCTTTCACGCATTCAGGGGTGGGACAATTTAAGCATCTTGAGGCTTCAGCTAGGGCTTGTTCTTTGGTGTACCCAAGGGCAACCTGTAAAAAATTTTGAACGCGCTCCTTTGGATCTTGTTTGGCCATGGGAACACACCGCTTTTGGTTCTTTGAAACGTACTTTCTATGTCGTGTTCCCACCAATTGTTTCTCCCTCCATCTTATTGTGGGTGTCCAGTGCAAGCTTTTCTCCTTTCTTCTTGCAGATAAGTTTTCATCCGATGATTTAATTCATCAAAATCAACTTCATGTGCGTCAAATTCTGGACCGTCAACGCAGGCAAACTTAGTCTTGCCCCCTACCGATACGCGACAGGTTCCGCACATACCCATTCCATCTACCATTATTGGGTTGAGACTAACTATGGTTCTGATACCGTGAGGACGAGTTACGTCTGAAACTGCCTTCATCATTAAGGGTGGACCTATCGCATAGACAATTCTGAAACGGCAGCCTCTTTCAATAAGCATATTTAGAACTTGACTGACAAACCCTTTGGTTCCTTTGGAGCCATCATCAGTAGAGACGTATAATTCGTCAGAAGCCTCTTTCATTTCATCCTCTAGAATGATTAGGTTTTTCGTTTTAGCTCCAATAATAGCGGTGATGTGGACTCCAATCTCTTTCAAAGCTTTGGCAATCGGAAAGACTGCGGCTGTTCCAACACCTCCTCCGACAACTACAACTGCTCCGTGTTTCTCAATGCTACTGGGATTTCCTAATGGCCCAGCGATGTTCAACACTTCATCTCCCACTTTGAGACTACCTAGTTTTCTTGTTGAGAACCCAACTTCTTTGAAGACTATGGTGACTGTTCCACTTGTGTTATCCCAACGAAAGAGCGTTAGTGGAATTCTTTCATCCCTCTCACCCACTCTTATTATGACGAATTGGCCTGGTTTTGCTTTGGCTGCGATTCTTGGAGCAAAAATCTTGATCAGTTTTACTTGGCGGGCTAGTTGTTGTTTTTGCAGAATCCTGTGTACTTTTGTAGGACCAAATATTTGTTGAGTGATTGATTCATTTTTTGGCGTTTACTACACATCCAGAGAGATATTATCCAAAAAATAACGATGTTATGACACATAAAAACATTTTTGTAGATAATGCACCAAACCAATGAACGCTTTCTATCAAAGTTAGGCTTCAACCCAAAATTTTCAATGAAAATCCATAGCAATACTTCCGTTTATTAGGATCATCAGATTGGAATTAGTTTCTCTTACAAGCGAAGACTATTCTTCAACCGGAACTTAAGTCAGCCCCACAAAAGGATTTATCAAAAAGAGCTAATAAAATAGGTTCATATGGACACTCTGAATGACTATCGGCGAGTTGTTGGAGAAGAGGAGGTTGACGCTATTTGCTCAAAGGCCGAAAAGCTTAGCCAAAAACACATTCTGGCCATCAATTCCCCCTATCAAGGTGGCGGAGTTGCAGAGATCCTCAACAGCTTAGTGGTTCTCTTTGGTCGAGTAGGCATAGATTTCGGATGGAGAATCCTCCATGGAACACCAGATTTCTTCACAGTAACCAAGAAATTCCACAATGCACTTCAAGGAAAAAGAATTAACGGCAATTACATTTCCAAAACGCTTCGTAATGTTATTAAGAGTGACTCGAGCCAAAACAATCAACCCAGAGACCTGTATTACAATAATAATAGCCTATCAGAAAACCTTTAACACTTTCTTTTCTTCCCCCAATCTCTTAGTAATGGTCCTGCTCTAGAATTAGCAACTTCCTTCTTCTTGAAAAACCTACAACGCCAAAAACTGGTCTAGTATTAACATGGATGTAGCTGAAGTGGTTTATTATGGTGAGTCCCTTTCAGATGTGCCAATTTGGGAAACCTCCAAGACATTATACTTCTTAATTATTTGGAACGACACTAATATGAAGATGAACGAATTCGGAGGTCAAATGAAGTCACCCTAAAGCTGATTCATGCGTTTAGATGGCAATCCTAAAACCAAACAACTTTCTTATTTTAGGTGAGTTAAGATTAAGCTTGTTTGCTAACAAAGTTGAAGCTGGAAAGCAACTGGCAAATGCACTATCAAGTTTTGTAGAAATCCATGATCTAATAGTGTTGGCTATCCCTAGGGGAGGCGTGGTAGTAGGTTATGAGGTTGCCCATGCCCTCAAAGCGCCCCTAGACATTGTCATCCCCAGAAAGATTGGGGCCCCAAATCAGCCCGAATTAGCTATCGGAGCCGTAGGTCAAGACGGAACCATCATCCTAAACCAAAGAATTGTCAGGCAACTAGGAATCTCAAGAACCTACATTGAAGAAGAAAGCAGACGACAACAAATAGAGATTAAACGTAGGCTAAACAAATACCGTGGCGAAACCTTATTTCCCAATTTGGAAGGCAGAAGAGTGATAGTGGTGGACGATGGGGTGGCGACCGGGGCTACCCTAAGAGCGGCTTTAGCCTTCGTTAGAAAACAAAGAGTGAATCAACTGATTGTTGCCTTACCAGTTGGGCCACCATCTACAATATGGAAACTTGAGAAAGAGGCCGATCAAGTCATATGCCTCTTAACTCCAGACCAATTCTTCGCTATCGGACAGTTCTACAAGGATTTTAGGCAGACTCCTGATGAAGAAGTAATCCGTCTTTTGGAGCGCAACAGAAAGGAGCTGAATCAATTTTCTTTGGGATCATGTTATGAAAGACGTGATTGATGAACCCGTATTCAGAAACAAAGTACGGGTTTTTAGGGATCGGTCTCATGCAGGTCAGCTTCTAGCTCAAAAACTGGCAGGTCATAGGGGGCAGAAGGATACTTTGGTGTTGGCCGTTCCTGCCGGAGGAGTGGAGGTGGCGGTTATAGTCGCCACCAAATTGATGCTTCCTTTAGATTTAGCTATAACAAGAAAAATCCATGTGCCCTGGAACAGAGAAGCAGGTTTTGGGGCAATCTCTTGGGATGGTCAGGTTTTCTTGAATGAAGAGTTAGTGCAAAGGCTCAACTTGTCAGCTCAAACCATTCAGGAATGCATAGACAATGAGAAAAGAACGATAGCTCAACGGGTTAAACTCTTCCGGGCGAATCAGCCTTTTCCTGACCTAAAAGACAAAGCGGTTTTAGTTGTTGATGATGGATTAGCTTCAGGTTTTTCAATGTTAGCTACTGTCAGAGCCCTAAAAAAACTGATGACAAAGCAGATTGTTGTGGTGGTTCCCACCGCACCCCCAAGTGCAATCAACCTTTTGTTGCCATATGTGGAGCAGATTGTATGCTTGAACATTCGAGTCTTTCCCACTTTTGCTGTAGCTGATGCATACCAAAACTGGTATGACTTATCAGATCAGGACGTGCTCAACCTCTTGAAACAACATAACAAGGCCTAAGACACAATGACTGAGAAGAGGATGAGAGATTGCACTTCACTGAAGAGTTTTTGAAATGTATCCTTTAGCGTTATCTTTTGTAAAGCCCTAGAAGCTCTCCACTATCAAGAATATGTCTTGACATGGCTTCTTCCAGATCCTTCTTTCTTGGGTGCACCGGCAAAGAAAGCTCAGTATCCAAAGCGTAAACCTCAAAGAAGTATCGATGACTTACAGAGGGGGGACAGGACCCTCCATAAAAATGCTTTCTAAAATCGTTTAATCCTTCAATCCCGACATCCGTTCTTTCATGCATCTTTTCGGTTGGAACTATGTTCCAGACCACCCAATGGTTAAAGTTTCCCATGGGAGCATCCGGATCATCAACAATAATGGCCAAACTCTTGGTTTTTTCTGGCAAGACAACAAATCGAGCTGAGGGTTCACGTCAACTCCAGCACCAACGTCAACTCCAGCACCAACACCCGCACCAAGCCCACTACCCAGCCCTGAACCAGGCGAGCCAACAGCACTAATCAACATGTACCTAATAGCAGCAGCAGTAGCAGCAATAGCAGTAATCGTAGTAGCAGCAATCTTCCTGCGCAAAAGAAAATAAGCTAAAAACAAATTTTCCCTTCTCCTTTTTTTGTGGAGAACCAAAAAAGAATGCATTGGC
>DAOVIH010000016.1 GCA_030673805.1 Candidatus Bathyarchaeota archaeon
AGGCATAGTTCAAGGGGTCGGTTTCCGTCCTTTCATATATCGCTTAGCCGTGAAAAACGCTTTAACAGGATATGTTCGTAACAGAGGCGATGCGGGCGTAGAAATTCTTGCCGAAGGTGCAGAAAAAAACATTGAAAGTTTCCTTCTTGCCTTAAAACAGAAAAAACCTGCCATAGCACAAATCCATAATGTTGTTACGATTCCTCTCTCGGCCAAAAGAGTCCATAAAATGTTCAAAATTCACAGAAGCTCTGAGGAAACCGAGTTTTCTGGTTCCATCATACCACCCGACCTGGCAATATGCAATCATTGCCGCCAAGAACTGAGAAACCAAAGAGATCCCCGAAACGACTACTTCTTCATAACATGTACCAACTGTGGTCCCCGATTCACCCTAATAAACCAGTTGCCCTACGACAGAGAAAACACAACCATGCAAACGTTTCCTATGTGTAGCTTTTGTAAGAAGGAATACCAAACGCCAATCAACAGAAGATTTCATGCTCAAACCATAGCTTGTCCAAAATGCGGACCCAGAGTCTATTTAGCCTCCCAAGACGGCGAGTTGATACAACATACGGATCCAGTTCGAGAAGCGGGGCGATTAATCTCGGAAGGCCACATATTAGCAATAAAGGGCTATGGTGGCTTCCACATATCGACTTCTACAACCAAACAAAGACCATTGACAAAACTAAGAAAAGCCAAACACAGAAAGCAAAAACCCTTCGCAGTAATGGCTAGAAGCGTAGACGCAACAAGAACCTTTGCCAAAGTAACCCTTAAAGAAGAAGAGTTGCTTACTTCTTATACCCGCCCAATAGTCCTCCTAAATAAAAACAGTAACTTCCCCCTTTCCGAGCTGGTCGCTCCTAGTTTGCACAATATAGGCGTTATGTTGCCCTACACGGGTCTTCACTACATGCTTTTTGACCAGACCAACGACACATCTTTTGTTATGACTAGTGCTAATCCACCTAACCAACCCATCGTGAAGAGTAACCAAGAAGCCTTGAAAAAGCTAGGCTCAATAGTTGACTACTTCCTTTTTCACAACCGGGCCATAGCCTACCGATGTGATGACTCAGTAGTTAGACTTCACGGGAACCACCCATCATTCATACGGCGCTCAAGGGGCTACGTACCAGTACCCCTAATCTTGACAGAAAAAACAGAACGTTGTGTGGTCGCCCTCGGCGGAGAACTGAACAACACATCATGCGTTTTGCTCAATAACAAAGCCTTCATCTCCCAACACATAGGTGACGTAGAAAACCTTGAAACGAGGGCTTTCCTACTAGAAGCCACAAACCGTCTAGTTCGCCTAACAAACTGCCAACCAGACACCATAGTGTGTGATCTACATCCAAAATTCGTCACAACAAACCTCGCCCAAGAACTAGCTGAAAGAAACAACTGGCGACTAGTCAGACTACAACACCATCACGCACATTCAGCAGCTTTGATGTTGGAGCATGACGTAGACGAAATCATCACCATTGTCTGCGACGGATATGGATATGGCGTAGACGGCACAGCTTGGGGTGGCGAAATCTTCCTTTGCACTCGCCAATCGGCAGAGTTCAAACGAATAGCTCATTTAGAAGAGCAACCTTTGCTCGGTGGAGACGTGGCTACCCGTTACCCAACCAGAATGGCAGCGGGCATACTTAACAAGAAACTGAACGTGGAAGACTGGTTAGCCCAGAATAGCCAGTATCTACCTCACGGTGTTACCGAAGCACAAGTGCTGCTTCAACAATTAAGAAAAGGTAACGGTGTTCCCAAAACCACAAGCTGCGGCAGGGTACTAGACGCTGTCTCAGCTGTTTTAGGTATATGCAACGAACGCACCTACGAGGGGGAACCTGCAATTAAACTTGAATCCATCGCCAAAACAGGGAAAAACACCTTAAAAATAGAACCAGTGATAAAGGGATCCATTTTAGATACCACCCATTTGCTCGTGGAAATCTTCAAGAACCGACATGAACAATCCAAAGCTGACTTAGCTTACGTCGCGCATGACTATTTAGCTAGAGGATTAGCTTCTATAGCTATCCAAAAAGCGCTGGAAAACAAGATTAAAACAATCGGGTTTTCTGGTGGTGTAGCTTCCAACGAGATACTATCCTCAACCATGCGGAAGATTGTGGGAGAAGTAGGGTTGAGGTTCTTAGTTCACAAAAAAATTCCGCCTGGTGATGGTTGTGTTTCTTTTGGCCAAGCAGTTGTAGGCGGATTTTTTTAGTTCTAAACCATAACCGATTTATCACCCTTGCTACTCGAATCTAGCTGATTCAGAATGTGTCTAGCGATTCCAGCACGCATCATGGAAATTAAAAAAACCAAAGCTCAAGTAGATTTTGGTGAAGGAGTTCTAAGAGAAGTCGATGTGACCCTTGTAGACCCCGAAGTGGGCGACTACGTTCTAGTACACGCAGGCTACGCAATCCAAAAAATGGATGAGAAGGAAGCCTTGGAAACCCTGAATTTATGGCGGGAAATCCTTTCGGCAGAAAAAAAATGAACGACCAAAATTGAAAAAGTATGAACCCAAAAAACATTTATCGAAACCCGGACTTAGCCAAACGCATAACCCGGAAAATCCAAGATATAACCCCAAAGGACAAAACAATCAAGATCTGCCACGTCTGCGGTACCCACGAGTGGACAATAACCCATTATGGGATACGGAGCCTTCTGCCCAAAAACATTGATGTTATTGCAGGCCCCGGTTGTCCAGTCTGCATTGTGCCCGCCTCAGAGATCGACGAAGCCGTTGAGTTAGCAACAAGAGGAGTGACAATAACTTGTTTCGGTGATGTTCTCCGGGTTCCAGGTTCAAAATTGTCTCTCCTAAACGCCAAAGCCAAAGGCGCTGATGTAAGAATAGTATACAGCGTAAACGACGCCCTTAAAATGGCGAAGAAAGAACCAAAAAAAGAGTTCGCCTTCTTCGCAGTAGGTTTCGAAACCACAGCACCCTCATCAGCAGTAGAAATCTCTCAGACGCCTCCAGACAACCTATGCTTCCTAATCTCCCATCGCGTAATTCCGCCTGCAATGGATTTACTCGCAAAAATAGAAGATTTGAGTTTAGACGCCTTCATTGCACCTGGGCATGTTAGCACAATCATCGGACTAAGACCCTATGAAGTTTTTCCGCAGAAATATGGACTCCCAACAGTTGTAGCAGGGTTTGAACCGTTAGACGTTCTGTTTGCAATTTACATGATTCTCAAACAACTATGTGAAAACAAGCCCCGCTTAGAAAACGAATACACCCGAGCTGTTCACAGAGATGGCAATCCAAAAGCCAGGAAACTAATTAGCCAGGTATTCGAAGTCAAAGATGGAAAATGGAGGGGATTAGGTACAATTCCCTCTTCTAAGCTCACACTGAAAAGGCAATACACAACATTTGATGCTAAACAAAAGTACGACATTGAAGTTGGAGAGGGAATTGACAACCAACCTGGATGCAAATGTCACCTGGTGGTCATAGGCAAAATCAAGCCTGATGAGTGTCCGCTATTCATGAAAACCTGCACTCCACATCATCCGGTGGGTGCCTGCATGGTCAGCAGGGAAGGAACCTGCAGCGTCTGGGCAAAAACCATCGTTAACACTCCCTGATAAAAAGAATCCTCTTTAAGATGTTAGTGCAAGGTTCTTTGGAAAATAAAACCTGACAAGATTTAAAGGCCGAAACATCAAATATCAGTACAAAAGTGTCATAGAATGAAAAGTAGATCTCATAAACCTTACAAAGGCGAATGTCTCACCTGCAAATCCCCTCTAGAACTGTACGAGGTTGACTTCGAGCGGGGCAATCGAATTATGCAATGCACTCACTGTGGGCTATACCATTTCTACAAGAAGGATTTCTTCGGTAATTGGAAACTTGTCAAGGCAGGCCAATCCCCTAACAATAGCAACCAGCCTAAATGACGCGATAGCCGTTTTGGGACAAAACTCCCCTCTGAACTTTAGCACTTTTAAAATCTGCGCTTCGTGTCTTTGAGGAGAAAATGTTTTCGTGGTTCTGCACGGTTTTTGTCTAGCAGATCCTGGGAATGGGATCTCCTATGGGTCTAGCAATAATCTTTTTGCCTCCTACAACTGTTTGCATAGCGACACCTTTGAACTCATTTGTTACCTGACCTATGATTTCAGCGTTTTCTCCTGCACTTGTCCCTTTTAGTAGCTCTAAAACTTGTTCTGCTTTCGCTTCAACAACGCCTAATACGATTTTTCCTTCATTTCCTACTTCGAGCGGGTCTAGCCCTAACATTTCACACGCTGTTTGCACGTCTTTTCTTATCGGAACTTTGTCTTCTTGAATTAGAATGCCTTTTCCGGATTTTTCGCTGAACTCGTTTAAAGCATCTGCAAGTCCGCCTCGTGTGGGGTCCTTCATAGCTACAACTCCTCCTATCTCATCGAGTAAACGTCGAATTAGGACGTTTAGGGGTTTAACATCAGACTCTATCCCGCTGCCAAACTTGAGCCCTTCTTGAGCTGACAAAACTGCTAAACCGTGGTCACCTAATGTTCCAGAAACGATAATCTTGTCTCCCACTCCGAGATTAGAATCGAGAATCCACCGGGCATTAAAATCGTTTCTAAATTCCTTAATAACTGTAAGGTTCTTTTCAGTAGCAGTGGTTCTTCTTCCAATTCCAGAAATTGTTATTACGCAACCCCCCAAAACACCTTTCTCAACAACTTTGGTGTCTCCTGTAACTATGCTTACAGATGCTTCACTGCATGTCTTGTTCATGCTTGCCAATATTCTTTCAAAATCAACTAAAGACAACCCTTCTTCCAAAACTAGACCACATGCTAACGCGTATGGTTCAGCACCAATAACAGCAATGTCATTAACTGTCCCAGAAACAGCCAGACGGCCAATGTCTCCTCCGGGAAAGAATATGGGTTTAACGGCATGCGTATCACTCTTGAAAACGACATCGCCAACAACTGCCGCGTCATCCAAGGCTTCCAAGGGAACCTCTACATTGGCACCTCCAAAATACTTCAAGATGTAGTTCTCAACCAAGCTATGCATAACTTGACCGCCCGCTCCGTGCAACATTGTGATGTGCTCTTCTGTGTCCTTCATTTTGTACAACCCTCCTCTCAAACTTTAATAGATAACGAAAAAGGTTAAACTTAAACACATCGAAACGGGCGGTTCCAAAATAACATCTGTTTCTTTTTGTCATGCTGAGTTTTTTTTGAGTCGGCCAAACGTAGACTTACAATTAGAAAAGCTGGAATTACAGCCTTGAGATTTGTTCTGATTGTCGAACTTTACTTGTAGCCAATCCTGGAACAGGAAGTGGGTTTCCAACGAAACTCTTCTTGAAAAAACCGTGTCAAAAACTCTTTGCAGCGTCCTTTTTGACCATTGAATAGCCGATATTTCTTCTGTTTATTTGGGAGGAAAAGCCAAATGCACCATGGAAAGCCATATAAACTGCCATTACGCTGTTGAATTGCCCAATTGGAGAAATGCCAAGTGCCTAAATGGGGATACTCCATAACCGAAGAAGAATTGGATCCTGAAAAGACAGCTAAAGCGAGCGGTCGAGAAGTTAGGGTATCCCATAAAGCCGCTAGAGAAGTCTGCAAGGCAATCAAAGGTATGATGCTTGATCAAGCTAAGCAGTACTTGAAGGATGTTATAGATAAGAAGAAAGCTGTTCCGTTCAGAAGATACAAAAAGAAAGTGGGACACCGCCGTGGGCTAGAAAAAGGTTTTTTTGCTGGAAGGTATCCGGTGAAAACGTCACAAAAAGTCCTAATTGTTATCGAAAATGCAGAAGCGAATGCTGAAAACAAGGATTTGGACGCAGAAAGATTGCGAATTATCCATGCGGCTGCTTATCCAGGAATGAAAATAAAGCGTTATACTCCAAGAGCTCACGGAAGGGCTTCACCGAAATTTCAAACCTTAACTCACATCGAGATTGTGTTGGGAGAGAAACCCGGATCGGGAGACGAATTCTGATGTCGATTGTTAAACGATTCATCACAGAATCACTCAAAAAGGCGGAAATCGAAGAGTTCTTGGAAAAGAAACTTGAACGTGCTGGGTATGGTGGAGTTGATATTTCAAAGACTCCTTTGGGAACCCATGTAGTGGTCTACGCGATGCGTCCCGGAATCGTTATAGGTCGAGGGGGCGGGACAATAAAAGATCTTGCTCGTGTTTTGGAAGAGAAATTTAATGTTTCAAATCCTCAGATTTCTGTTTCAGAGATTGAAGTTCCAGAGCTTAATGCTCACGTAGTTGGATCTCGTATTGCCTCAGCTCTGCAGAGAGGTATCCATTTTCGCCGTGCCGGATTTTGGGCTTTAAACCAGGTCATGGACGCTGGAGCCTTGGGTGTAGAAATAACAATAAGCGGGAAACTTAGAACACAACGAGCGAGATTCGAGAAGTTTAGAGCAGGCTATTTTCCACGTTGTGGTGAACCAGCATTGAAGTATACGCGGAAAGCCGAGATTCACGTTCAACTAAAACCTGGCATTTTGGGTGTAAGAGTCAAAATAATGCCTCCAGATGCCATTTTCCCAGATAGAATCCAAATTGTAGATGTGCCTAAACCGGATGAGGAAACAGAAGCGTTGCCAGAACAAAAAACTGAGGTGAATACGCCAAAGGAGGCAAGTCAATAGATGCCTATACTGCGAATAAGAGAAATCAACAATATGTCTTCTCAAGAACGCACAAAAAAACTGGTTGAATTTAAGACTGAGCTGTCTAGGTTAAAAACTTTGGTTAGAGCCGGTGGAGCAGTGGAGAATTCAGCCAGAATACGAAATTTGCGCAAGACAATCGCTCAAATATTAACAATTGAAAACGAACATAAACTAGGGCTAAAAGAAGTGGCTACCCAGAAAGTGTCGGAGAAGAAGAAATGAAGATAACTCCAGCCGTCATACGCCACGAATTCATTGGAAGTGAAGGAAAAGTCACTAGAAGCCGGCATGCAGACTACGTTGGACTTGCGGGTGAAGTGATCGATGAAACAAAAAAAGTCTTCACCCTTTTGCATAACGGAAAGCCCAAGAAGATAATCAAAGAATCAGTCGTCTTCAACTTCAGATTTCAGGATGGAACGACAGTTGAAATTGATGGTAAGCTTCTTGTGGGCAGACCTGAAGATCGCCTCAAGAAAACCATCAGGAGGTTATGGTAATGTCTTTGAATTTTAAGAAACCCAAAAAAATTTGTGATGACCGGAACTGTCCGTTCCATGGCGAACTCTCGGTGAGAGGCCGAGTTTTTGACGGCGTTGTAGTTAGCTCAAAGATGGACAAGACGGTTGTAGTGAAGAGAGAATATCTCCATTTTGATCCTAAATTTGTAAGGTATGCCCGAGGTCGTGGTCACATTCCCTCTCATAACCCACCGTGTATAGGCGCAAAAGAAGGCGAACCCGTAAAAATCGCCGAGTGTCGCCCAATTAGCAAGACTGTGTCATTCGTGGTTGTAGAAAAACTGAGGAAGAAGTGAAATGGCGGCTAAGGGAAAACAACGGGCACTCATTGCCAAAGGAATGCTCTCACACGGGCATAAAGTCTCAAGAGGGCTTCAGCCCAGTTCTGTTTTGAAGTGTGCTGATAATACAGGGGCTAGGGAACTTCGAATGATCCAAGCCATAGGTTACAAGGGGCGACTAGGTCGTCACCCTTCAGCTGCCGTTGGTGACAAAATAACCGTGTCAGTTAGACGCGGAACGCCAGAGATGAGAAAGAAAATGTTCCAAGCAGTTATCGTACGGCAGAGAAAACCTTACAGACGAGCTGATGGTGTCTGGGTACAATTCGAAGATAATGCGGCTGTAATACTTACGCCTGATGGTGAGATCAAGGGCTCAGAAATCCGAGGTCCAGTAGCAAGAGAAGCTTCTGAACGATGGCCTAGAATAGCAAGCGCAGCTAGCATAATAATATAGGTGAAAACAAATGCAAGTTACAAAACCCGTGAAGAAACCGCGAAAACAACGAAAAAGGCTCTTTACCGCTCCTTCTCATATCCGCTATAAACTAATGGTTGCCCCTCTTTCCCCCGAACTAGTTGCTTCAAAAGGCGCAAAAAGACTTCCGGTTAGAAAAGGTGACACAGTTAGAGTATTACGGGGCGATCGCAAAGGATTCGAAGGCAAAATTTCTCGTATAGACAGGAAGAACTACCGGATTTACATCGAAGGTTTAACCCGTGAAAAGGTTGACGGAACCGCCATTTTCATCCCAGTGAGTCCCTCCAAGGTCATGATACGATCCTTGAACCTAGGAGATAAATGGCGAAAGAAAATCATAGAACGGAAAAAGAAATCATTAGAAAAAACTGAGAAGGTTACCAAGAAACCTGTAAGAGATCGATCGTTGATCGAGGAACCCTCTGACACAAAGGATTTAACAGAAACTAAAACCCCAAAGAAAAAATCAAAAACTAAAAAAACAGAGAAACCAAAGGCGACTCAAAAGAAAAAAGAGGCAAAACCAATGAAAGAAAAAAAGAAAACTAAAAAGAAGCAACAAACAAAAGCGAAATCTCCCAATGCAGCCTCTGAAAAGACTTCAAAAACTGATGGAGGTCCCTGAGTTTGGGCACAAAAGGAAAGAAGGGAAGGTTAAAGCGTAAACCTGCCCCTAGATTTTGGCCGATTCATAGAAAAGAGTTTGTATGGGCTGTAAGACCCTCACCAGGTCCCCATTCCCTTGAGCATTGTGTGCCTCTCTCAATAATTCTTCGTGATTATCTCAAGGTGGTACAGACCAGAAAAGAAGCCAAAATGGTGGTATCCCAGGGGAAAATCAGCGTTGACGGAAAAGTCAGACGAAAAGATGATTTCCCTGTTGGTTTAATGGATGTTCTCTCAATAGGGGATTTGAAGAAATACTTCCGCGTAGTATCTTCTCACAAGGGGTTGTTCCTTCAACTCATCAAAGAAAAAGAAGCAAGTTTCAAGCTTTGTAGAGTAGAAGACACGGTCACCGTCAAGAACGGAAATGTACAGGTTAATTTTCACGATGGAACGAATATTTTTTTGAGAGCAGATGACCCAAAAAGTCACCCAGAGAGCATCTATGAGACTTTCGATGTTTTAAAGCTGAGTCTTCCCAAGAAAGAAGTAGTTAAACGCATAAAACTCAAAGAGGGCAACTACGCTGTAATAACTGGTGGAAAAAACATGGGAAAACATGGTAGAATAATCGAAATTGAGAAAACTGCGGCTAAAAAGCGCAAAAACGCACTTGTAGTAGTTGAAGACGAAAAAGGCGGCAAGTACCAAACGATCTTGGATTATGTTTTCTCAGTGGGAGCCACTCAACCCCTAATACAATTACAGGAGGAGGATTTAGCTGTCTGAGGATGAGATGCTTAAGAGATGGGAAGAACAGTCTATGCTTAAACCTAGAATCGTCAAAGTTGTCGTTAACATCAGCGTTGGGAAATCTGGAGACCACTTAGAAAACGCTTATAACGTATTAAAGGATCTAACAAACCAGCGTCCAATCAAGAAGGAAGCTAAAAAAACCATTAGAGACTTTGGCATAAGAAAAGGTGAACCAATCGCTTGTATAGTGACTCTTAGAAAGGAAAAAGCTACAGAATTCCTGAAAAAAGTTCTACCTGTAGTTGAAAACAAGATCTCAGCCGCATCTTTTGATATGCACGGCAACTTCGCATTTGGCATAAAAGAGCACATTGAGATCGCTGGGGTAAAATATGATCCAGACGTGGGAATCTTCGGTATGGATATTTGTGTATCCCTTGGGCGTCTAGGCTATCGGGTTAGGAAGCGCAGGAACCGGAAAGCGAAAATTGGTACCAAACATGTTCTTACTCCCGAAGAAGCAATGAAGTTTACAGAGAAAGTTCTAGAAGTTGAAATTGTAAAGAACGGGCGAAAATAATATGGCTAAACAGAAGTTGAAAAAAGAGAGAAAGTATGGAAAGGGCGCAAGACCTTGTATTAGGTGTGGATCTTATGGATCTGTTATTCGACGTTACAATTTAAATATCTGTAGACACTGTTTTAGAGAAACCGCAGTTAGACTTGGGTTTAAAAAGTATGAATGATGGGGAAAACCATGGACACGTTGAGTAATGGCTTGGTAACAGTCATAAATAACGAAATGCGCAACAAACGCGAATGTGTAATCAGCCCAGCTTCAAAACTTTTGGGCAAAGTTCTAAGAATAATGCAGCTGAACGGTTTCATCGGAGAGTTTGAATTTATTGATGATGGCCGAGCTGGGAAATTCAAGGTTCAGCTTTTAGGAAGGATAAACAAGTGTGGTTCCATCAGACCCCGATTCGCCGTCAAAGTAGGCGGATATGAAAACTGGGAAAAGACCTTTTTGCCTTCAAGAGAGATAGGGCTTCTTGTAGTCTCAACTTCGAGAGGGGTATTGTCCCACAGAGAAGCCGAAGAAAAGAACGCAGGGGGCAAATTGTTAGCCTTCGTTTACTAGTAAGGTGTTCATTATGAGGATTCCAGAAATCACAAAAACTCTTCAAATTCCCGAAGACGTAAAAGTGAAGATTGAAAGAAGAAACGTAACAGTGGAAGGTGAGAAGGGAACTTTAACCCGCGATTTCTCCTTCGCTCCAATATTCATCAAAACTGATGGAAACTTGATCCGAGTTTGGGCTGAATGGCCACGAAAAAAAGAAATCTCTCTGGTGGGTACAATCTATTCTCACATTCAGAACATGATTAAAGGCGCTAGAAAAGGCTTTTCTTACAAACTAAAGATTGTCTTCTCCCACTTTCCTGTCTCAGTGAAAGTTCAGGGTAAAACTGTTCTAATAGAAAACTTCACTGGTGAAAGAAGCGCACGAAAGGCAAAGATCTTGGGTGAGGTTCAAGTCAAAGTTCAAAGTGATGACGTAATCGTTCAAGGAATTAATCTTGAAGACGTAAGTCAAACCGCTGCGAATATTGAACAAGCTACGAAGATAAGGAAAAAAGATCCTCGTGTATTCTTAGATGGCATTTACGTGTTTGAAAAAAACGAGGGAATGAACTGATGGTGGAGAGAAAGAACCCTTCGTTACAAAACGCACTAAAATCCAGGAAACGTGCCAAAAGGAAGAAACCAGACTTTGTTAGACATGAAAGCTGGCGTTTCGTTAGGTTGAAAGAGAACTGGCGGAGACCTCGGGGCTTAGACAATAAGATGCGAAGGAAAATCAAGGGTTGGCCCCCAACCGTCAGTGCAGGCTATAAAGGCCCGAAAGTTTCTTGTGGACTTCACCCCTCAGGCTATCGCGAGGTTCTAGTGCACAATCCTGGAGAATTAGCGGCAATAGATCCGAAAACACAGGCTGCCAGGGTCGCTCACACCGTCGGCAAAAGAAAACGGTTGAAAATCATAGCTAAGGCTATAGAAATGAAGATAGTTGTTTTGAATTTTAAAGAGCCTTCTGTCCCGACTATTGACGAAGAAGCTGAGCCTTCACCAGAAGCAACAACTGTTGAAGAGAAAGAAAAACCAAGCAACAAGAAACAAGGAACTGAAAGCAAAGAGGAGACAAAACTCAATGACTAACCTTAGTAGTCAAAGACGCTTGGGAGCGAAGGTGCTAAAAGTAGGGCGAAATCGAGTTTGGATTGACCCTGAAAGAATCACTGATGTAGAAATAGCAATTACGCGTGACGAAATTAGAAAACTGATACACGAGAAAGCCATCCAATCCCGGCCGGAAAAAGGGATTAGCCGCGGCAGAGCAAAAGCTATCCAAGAAAAGAAACGGAAGGGTCGTCGTAAAGGTCCGGGTAGTAGAACTGGGGCTGCTCACGCAAGAATCTCTAAAAAAGCGGCTTGGATGAGCAAAATCAGATCTATGAGGAAAAGACTCCGAGAATTAAAAGCAAGAAGAACAATAACTGAAAATACGTACAGAAAACTGTATATGATCGCTGGTAGCGGAAGATTCGCGTCAATTGCAGAATTAGAGCGCTACTTGAGAATCAATGATCTATGGAGGAAGCGCTGATGGCAAGAGGCCCTCGTTACTGTGTCCATACACGTAGAAGAAGAGAGGGAAAAACCGACTACAAGGCAAGAAAAATTCTAGCCCTTTCTAGAAAACCACGTCTTGTAGCTCGAAACACACTCAAACACGTTATCGCACAAATAATCGTCGCTAAACCTCACGGAGACGAAGTCTTAGCTTCAGCTCATAGCAACGAACTGAAGAAAAAATATGGTTGGAAAGCCTATGCTGGGAATGTTCCATCCGCCTACCTCACTGGTCTCCTTTGCGGCTTAAGAGCGAAGGTTGCAGGAGTAAACGAGTGCATTCTGGATATAGGATTGGTTTCTCCAACAAAAGGCCGAAAAGTGTTTGCTACCCTAAAAGGGGTGGTAGATGCCGGCATAAAAGCTAACTACAGTGAAGAAAAAATAGTCGAAGAGCGAATAAAAGGCAAACATATAGCTGAATACGCTATAAACTTGGAAGTTGGCTCTGAAAGTTACGTTTCCAAATTCTCGAAATATCTGGAGAAAGGAATGTCCCCAGAAAAACTTCCAGAACACTTCACAGAAGTGAAAACTGATATTGTTAACGCATTTAAAACCGGTGGTAAGAAAGCATGAGACGTAGACAAAGACGCAGAGAGCGCGAAGCACCAAACTTGGATGAATGGATACCCCGAACTCGTTTGGGAAAGATGGTAAAGGAAGGTGAGGTCACCTCAATTGACGAAGTCTTTGTGAGTGGTTTGAGGATCTCAGAATCCGAGATAGTGGACACCCTACTTCCGAATCTCCAAGAAGAAGTAATAGACATAAACTTAGTTCAGAAACAAACCGATGCGGGAGAAAAATCGAGATTCAAAGCAATTGTCGCTGTTGGAAACAGAGATGGTTATATCGGCTTAGGATCTGGAAAGGCTCGCATGGTTAGGGCAGCAATAGAAAAAGCTTCTACAAACGCACGCTTAAATGTGGTTCCTGTCAAACGAGGCTGTGGAAGTTGGCAATGTGGATGTGGCAAAAACCACTCAGTGCCTTTCCAGGTCGAAGGAAGAACTGGGGGTGTAAGAGTGGTGATTATTCCCGGACCAAGAGGCCTAGGTCCTGTTGCCAGCGAAGTTGCGAAAACAATTCTGGGTCTTGCTGGTGTAAAGGATCTTTGGACACGGAGTTATGGCTCTACAAGAACTGTTCCCTCTTTTGCCTACGCGGTTTTTGATGCGCTAAAGAAAACCTATGAACTAATAACTCCAACAGATTGGGTGAAATAGTTGGTTGAGAAGAAAGATAAGCGAAAATGCATAGCAGCAGTCAAAGTTAGGGGGTCAATCAGCGCACAACGAGAAGCCAAAGAAACCCTCAAGATGCTCCATTTGAACAAGAAGAACAATACGGTGCTGATTGATAACCGTCCGTCTTTCCTAGGTATGCTGCAAAGAGTTCAGAGCTATGCTACTTGGGGCGAACCATCAAAAGAAATTTTGAGCCTGCTTATTAAGAAACGTGGAAAGCTCGGTGGCAAGAAAATAACCGATGAATACGCTCAAAAAGTCGGCTATGAATCACTGGAAAAACTTGCCGAGGCTATTTTCGATTGCAAAATAGAGCACTGGAACCTGCCAAATATTCAACCCGTTTTCAAACTACCTCCGCCAACCAAAGGTTTTAAAGGAAAAATCAAGAGAAGCTTTCGAGCAGGTGGCGAAGCAGGCTATCGAGGAGAAAAAATCAACGAACTTCTTAAACGAATGATCTAAGAGTTGTTGTTGCTCGGTCAACCACTCATTTTTCCTTGATCTGCGATACATTTTAATGTTACCGTTTGGAATGCCATTGTATTCGGTGGAAACGATTTGAGTACTAAGTGGCGGAGAAACAAGAAGCGTCCCAAGGGGGAAGACAATCTGGGTTTCAACAAAGACGAAGACAAAGATCAATATGGGTTTCAGGGGATTAAGACTTTAAGGACTTCAAGAAACATTTATCCCCAGAAATACTGGCTTCATTACAACAGCGAACGACAAAAAGGAAAAGACCCCAAGCCTCTAGTTGACGTTTTCCAAGAAAAAGAGTGGATCACTATAATAGCTGAAATTGCAGGCTTCAACAAGGAAACTCTCAAAATAGCTGTGAGCGACCAGAAGCTAACACTATCCGCCAAAGGCACGGATCGTAGATACTACAAACGTTTAAATCTTCCGAAAGCCGTCAATCCAAACATCGTACGAACCACATTTAAAAATGGTGTTCTAGAAATCAAAATTAAAAAAGAATGTTAAAGAAGAAAACAAACAAGCTGATCAAAAGATGCCCACCACACTACGAAAAATTAGAAAAATGCGCGGATCAAGAACCATGGGCTGGGGTAGGGTAGGTCAGCACAGAGCTAGAGGAAAAAAAGGACACCGCAAAGCTGGACGACATAAGGCCGGGTGGAGTTGGGTGGTCAAATATGAACCTAACTATTATGGCAAGAAGGGGTTCACTTCGCCAAAGAGTCTAAGACGTGAGGGAAACATAATAAACCTGGCAGAACTAGAAGAGATTTCCGGAAGACTCCAAGTTGAGAATAAAAACGGCAAACCCTTCATAGACTTAACGACTATGGGATACTCAAAGCTTCTAGGCTCAGGCAAGATTTCCGCATCTTTAGTTGTTAGGGTGTCTTCTTGCTCAAAGGTGGCGGATGAAAAAGTTAAGAAGGCAGGTGGGCAGGTCATTACTTTATCTCAGGAACCTGGAGAGTAACGTTTAGTTCATGGCTGGACGTTTTCTAAATTTCTTAAAGCCCATCGGCAGAGTACTACCTGAAATCAAAGCTCCTAAACGTAAGGTAAAGTTCAACGAAAAGCTTCTCTGGACTGGCGTCGTCTTAATTATCTATTTGGTGATGTCAGAAATTCCCCTTTATGGGATTGATCCAGGTGTTGAAGACAATCTGGGGTCACTCAGAATTATCTTTGCCTCAAACCGCGGTACCTTGATGGAACTTGGAATCGGACCCATTGTCACCGCCGGATTAATACTGCAACTTCTAATCGGTTCTGCCATAATAGACGCGGATATGTCAAAACCTGAGGACAGGAGTTTGTTTTCAACAGGCAGCAAGTTTTTTGCCATACTTCTGACTGCTGTCCAGGCTGCTGCTTATCTTGTTAGCGGAATGTATGGAACTCTGTCTGGGGCAACTTCAATTATAATATTCTCACAGCTTCTAACAGCTGGTGTTATCGTTATCTTGATGGATGAGCTTGTTCAAAAAGGGTGGGGTTTAGGCAGCGGAATCAGCCTCTTTATAATGGCCGGAGTTGCACAACAGATCTTCTGGTCAACCTTCAATCCAGGAACAGGATTATTCGTTGGTGGGCTCAGTCTACTTGCCCAGGGCCAAGCGACATTGTTCGAATGGATAATTGGGATAGGTTCGTATCCATCTCTGCTAGGCTTTTTGGCTACAATAACTGTGTTTCTAGTGGTGATCTATATGGAAGGAGTGAAAATCAATCTTCCTATATCCTACGCTGGCTACAAAGGGTTCCGAAGTCGATACCCAATTAAACTCCTTTACGTTTCTAATCTTCCAGTAATCTTTGCGTCTGCTCTCTTTGCCAACATATATTTCATCTCGAGCTTTTTGTGGAATCAAATGGGGCGACCAGACCCAGGGACAATCCTTTGGCTTGACATCATAGGACAATACGCTACGCAAGAGGGTGGTCAGGTACTAACAGTGGGAGGAATAACCTACTTCGTTACATCACCAATGGGCATCATCGAGGTTCTGGCTGATCCAATTAGAGCCTTTGTCTATCTGGGAATTCTTGTTGGTTTTTGCGCTTTCTTCGCCCTCATCTGGTTGGAAGTGGGTGGCCTTGGACCCGCAACAGTCGCACGGCAACTTGTAGGATCAGGCATGCAAATCCCTGGACATAGAAGATCTCAAAGAACCATAGAATTAATTCTCAAACGGTACATTCCAACAGTCACCATTCTAGGTGGCATAATCATAGCGTTAATCGCAGGCCTCTCTAACTTTCTAGGGGTATTTGGTTCTGGAATTGGAATCTTGCTTGCCGTAGGCATAGTCTACCAGTACTATGAAATATTGATGCGCGAAAGAGCGGCTGAGATGTACCCCGCACTTAAGCGAGTCTTAGGAGAGTAACTCTACGGGCATAAACGGTTATTAACTGGAAGCTCAAATAGGCTACAGAGTACTTGCCAATCCATGAGGAAAAAGCAATGGTAATAGAAATTTCAGTCATACCTTGGTCTACGCTATCAATAATGTTAATTGCAGTTGTAATCTCTTTCCTAAATACTAGTGTCAACAGGCTTCTAATCACCCGTTTTGTAGGCTGGAAAGAATACCATGTAATGCAGAACGAGATCTCGGAGTATCGGTCTCAAACAACAAAAGCTATGCGCTCCAAGGATAAGCAACTTCAAGAAAAACTGAAAAAGAAAGAATCGCAAATATCGAATATGCAAAAGAAGATGGCTAAACCACAGTTGCTTCTTTTTGGAATTTCTATGAGTTATATCCTAATCTGGCTCTTTGTGTTAACACCTACCTACGGTAACGCCGGTGCTGTTGCGTATGTACCCGGATATGGTGGGATCCCATATATCTATTGGTACTTCCTTAGCTCAATATTTTTCGGAACAATTGCCGGTCGAATAATAGGCGTAATGCCAATTAAATGAAAACAATGGCACTAAAATCGAGGCCGCGCAATGGACGAAGAAGGTAAGAGTCCTGACAGTGAGACGAAGATTACAATATGCATCTCTGGACTTGCAGGAACAGGAAAAAGCACATTAGCCAAAAAAATCGCCCAAGAGTACCACTTGACATATTATTCGGGTGGAGATGAACTACAAGCCTTGGCCCTTGCAAAAGGATACAAACCTACTGGCCGAGGATGGTGGGAGAGCCCAGAAGGATTATCCTTTCTGGAGGTGAGAGAAAAAGACCCGAATTTTGATAGAGCCGTAGACCAAAAGCTCTTGGAACATGCTAATCAAGGAAATATTCTCTTCGACAGTTGGACAATGCCATGGTTACTCAGTAAAAGCTTCAACATATGGTTGGAGGCATCTTTGGAGAAGCGGGCTACGAGAGTAGCAAAAAGGGATAAAACGTCAGTAAAAGACGCCATAACGTCTTTGAAGGAGAAAGAAGCTAGGACCAAGGACATCTACAAAGATCTTTACGGTTTTGCCTTGGGGGAAGATTTTACTCCTTTTCATGTGATTCTAAGCACTGAAGATTTAAGTGCTAAGGAAGTTTTTCAAGTTCTCTGCAAAATAATTGGCCGCCTCACTCCACATACGGACTCGTGACTCACTCAAAGAGTTTTACTGAAAACCTTATTCCAACCAACTTTGTAGTACTGTGGACTCTAAAGATGAGTGAACAACCGGAAAAACCTATGAATATGCTTGTCGTGGACAAAAGCAATTGAAGTCAAGAAAAAAGACAAAGCCCTTTATGTTTAGGTTCGTGCTGATTCAGAATCCTTGGTTCTTTCATTTCGAAGGAGGAGTCCTGCATTTTTCCATTGTTCTCTAGCTAATAATAGGTTTCCAAACGGGCTTCCATGAATAGAATAGAAAATGTAACATAAGTAGGCGCACTGAGAACAATCATTGTAGATTCTGCGTAGCCGATTGAAATTTTCGCTGTTCCAAACTGTGGGAAGGTCAAAAACTGAAGTTGCGTAGTCAACACCATGGCATCCGGCTACTCTTCCCACCTGGTCTAAGATGAAAAAGTTCTTAAGTGCACGACAATTCCAAACTCTCTTGTTCGACATTCAATTGAATCACAGAATGCACACATCGGTTGGTCTTTACATTTGTATTGGTAGTCTTGCTTTGTATGTTGATTAATTATTTTTTGTACTTGTTTATATTCCAGGTTAGGTTTGATATAATCATGATTAAAAGTTGATACTTTATCTTCCCATCCTTGTTCCCATTTCTTTTTTGCATAAACAGCATACTGGTAT
>DAOVIH010000082.1 GCA_030673805.1 Candidatus Bathyarchaeota archaeon
AAGCTAACATAAAGAACACGCTTTTATTTTGCATGATTAGATACTTACACCGCTAGTGTCCGATCAACAGATAGTGGAGGTGACTCAGTGGCCAGCAAAGAGATCAGACTGCAATATTCGGGTTTTATAGTATTTGCTGCGAAGCTCCTCAGCATAGCAACGGGGTTGATTTTCGCGCTTATGATAGCTCAGTCAACCACTCAAGGCCAATATGACATATGGTTCAACATTAATGATGTCCTCGCGTATTTCACTTTGCTGATGGGAGTAGTACCGTTCTGGGTTATGCGTTTTGTAGCAAGAGGAAGACAAGCCGCAACTAAAACGGGATTTATTACAAATTTGATGATTTCTTTCATCAGCACTATAATCTATCTCGCGTTTACACCTTTGATAATTTCAGGTCTCGATATTGGTGCGCAGTACTCATCTTTGTATCTATTAGCGTCAATTCAAATAGTGGAACTTTACGCGATTAGTCTCCTTGAGGGGTGTCTTCAAGCGAGCAGCCCCCAAAAAGTGGGCTATGGTTTGCTCTTTCAACAATTCTTCAAAGTTGCCTTGGGCTACATTCTGATAGTTGAGTTGGGTCAGCCACTCTGGGGGGCAGTGATCAGCGTCATTCTTGCATTTGCCATACAAGCTGCATATTACTACAAGCTACTAGCACGAGAAATGAAACAAAGAATCAGATGGGATTATGTAAGAGATTGGCTGAAAGGGTCACCGGTAATAGTATACAACGTTATAGGCTACCAAATTGTTGCAGTAGTGTTTATCTTATTGTTCAGCTATGGCGGTACAGGAGCACGAAGCATATATGGTGCGGCTTTCCAGATAGCACATATTATTACATATGCGTCTTTTTTGAGTTATGCATTATATCCAAAACTTTTGGCTGAAAGAAAACTTGAAGACATTACAACCTCACTCAGATTGGTCTTGATGTTTGCCATACCTATGACAGCAGGAGTCATTGGCTTGGCTGACTCGTACATAACGATTCTAAGGCCTGATTATGCGGATGCTTTTCTGGTCTTGATCGTGTTGGCAATAGATTCTCTAGTTTTGACTGTCTCAGGAATTTTTAGTGCGGTGATTTTTGGATTGGACATGGTTGATTCAGAAAAAATATCGTTCAAGGCCCTTGTAAGGAGCCGCCTTTTCCTAGTTTTTTCGTTCCCATACTTACAAGCGGCTATAACTATACCAGCAGCCTACTTCGCATTGACAAACTATGCCTTTGAAGAGCCTTTGCTTGCAGCTCTGTCTGTTAGCGTCATCATTCTGGTAGGACACTTTGTTTCATCACTTGCCTCCATCAATATCGCCAGAAAAATGATTAGAATAAACGTTCCTTGGAGAAACATAGCAAAGTATGCTATCGCATCCACTGTAATGGGAATTCTTTTACTCTTAATGCCATATTCAGATAGCCTAATGATGACTCTGGTTATGACTGCAATAGGTGGTGCAGTCTACATACTCTTATTGGGCATTATCGACAAGGATTCACGCGAATTAGCCAAAGCAGTTTTTCAAAGAATTACAAGAAGCGGCTAATTGCTTCGCAGAGGCTTTTCCGTTTTTGGTTTGAAAAACAGCGACCTATGGTCAGGAATCAAAGTAAGCTCACAGTTTGATCCTTTTCATTATACCTTCCAAATTTATACTATCCTGATGGATCGGTATGAGCAAACAGGAGAAGCCTGGCGGGCTATAGCAGAAGAATAGTCAATACATTTCGTATTTCTTCTTTGCTACCAACGTCCCTGAAAATGAGTCTCCCGCTCGAATAAAGTCGAAATGAAACCTCCTTAAAGCAAAGTTGATAGACTATTCCCGAAAAAGACTTTGTTAGTTGTGCTTTTCTGAGGATCTTTGCCATAGCCTGGTCTTTCTTTCCGGGTTTTAACGTCACTACTAGATTGGTTCCCTCACCACATGCTCCTTCAATTCTTTCCACATAATCCTCGAAAGGAGACATTAGAATCGCTCTATCTCCTTTAGAACGTCAACAAAACGGTCAATTTCTTCCTTTGTGTTGTAAACATAAAAGCTTGCCCGCGCAGAAGCTTGCAGATTTAGAGTTTGATGCAAGGGATGAGCACAATGGACACCGCTACGTATCATGATTCCATAGTTGTCAAAAAAGAGAGCAACATCATGTGATGATAAACCTTCAACATTGAAAGGGATTATTCCACACCGCAGAGAGAGATCACGAGGGCCATAAGTCTGAACTTTTCTGTCTTCCATTAGTTTGGTTGCGTATTCGGTTAAAGACAGTTCGTGTTTGGCTATTTCAGTCATACCTATTTCGCTGATGTATCGTATCGCCTCTGCAAGACCTATTGCACCGCAAATGTTGGGGGTTCCAGCTTCAAACTTCCATGGAATTTCATTCCAAGCTATGCACAACTTGCGACTTGGGTGATCAAGTTTGACTTCTCTAACCATCTCTCCGCCACCTTGAAAAGGGGCCATACTTTCAAGAAGTTCCTTTTTAGCATAAAGAACGCCTATACCAGTGGGTCCTAACATTTTGTGGCCTGAAAAAGCCAAAAAATCAACATCCAAATCTTGAAGGTCAACAGGTATATGAGGAACTGATTGAGCTCCGTCTACAAGAATTAAAGCCCCTTGCTCATGGACTAGGCGGGTGATTCGTTTAATGTCATTAATCACGCCAGTGACGTTTGAAACATGACTCAAGCAGACGATCTTGGTTTTCTCTGAGAGCTTGTTCGCTAAGTCTTCAACGTCGAGTACGCCAAGATCGTTCACTTTTGCGTATCGTAGACTGTATCCATTGATTTTGGAAAGAATCTCCCAAGGGAGAATATTGCTGTGGTGCTCCATTAGCGAAACTAGAACTTCATCACCCTTTCCAAGGTTACGAAGACCCCAAGAATAGGCAACCAAGTTGATGGCCTCAGTTGTGCCTCTAACAAAGACTGTTTCTGCCATATCACGGGCATTCACAAACCTAGCAACTTCTTCGCGTGCAGTTTGATATAATTCAGTGGCTTCTTGGGAAAGAGTGTGGACTGCCCTTTGCACATTAGCGTTATGGTTTTCGTAGAAGTCGTTTACAGCATCAATAACTTGTCTTGGTTTTTGTGTTGTTGCGGCATTGTCAAAGTAGATTAACGGGTTGTTGTTAATTTTTCTCTTCAGTATAGGAAAATCTGCGCGAAGTTTGTAGGGATCTAGGATTGCCTTTCAGCCTCCTGTTTGGGCCTCTTTAAGAAGTTTGTCCGGTGAGACGAGGGTATTTCGTTCCATTTTCAGCCATCCTAAGTTCAGCCTTCTCTGGAATGGGAAACTGATCAGTGTTTAATAACGCTCATTCAAGTAAAAAAACATAACCACCTAAGGATAGCAAACTGCACTATTAACACTTTAAATTGATGTATTATTATTGTTGCTACAGAAAATGAAAAGCCACGGTGGCTCAGTTGAAAATAGCAGAATTGCCAGTAGCAGAAGCGGTTAAGGAGATACTAATAAGGTCTGGAATTGTAGAGTTGAATCCGCCGCAAGAAGAAGCCATGAGGATGGGCGCCCTTAACGGTAGAAACCTTGTTTTGGCTAGTCCTACGGCTTCAGGAAAAACTTTGGTAGCCGAACTTTGCTGTTTGAAGCATGTTTTGGAACAAAGTGGGAGAGCAATCTATTTGGCACCACTCAGGGCTTTAGCCAGTGAGAAATTTGAGGAGTTTAGAAAATACACATCTATTAGAAAACCAAATGGAAAAAAAGTGCGAGTAGGTATCAGCACCGGTGATTTTGACAGCGGCGATTCTTGGCTGGGAAGAAACGACATAATAGTCACTACCAACGAGAAAGCAGATTCCCTGCTTAGACATAGAGCTAGATGGGTGGATGACATATCATTGGTGGTCGCTGACGAAGTTCACTTAATCAACGAGGGGAAACGGGGTCCAACTCTAGAAGTCGTTTTAGCAAGGTTTATGCAAATCAATCCGGAAGTGCAGGTTTTGGCTTTAAGTGCGACTATAAATAATGTTGAGGAAATGGCAGGTTGGCTAAATGCTGATCACGTAACAACCGAGTGGCGACCAGTCACCCTAAGAGAAGGAGTGATCTTGCATGGGGAAGTCCAATTCAAGGATGGAGACGCAAAGAAAATCCAGAGAAAGACAGGAAACTCGGCTATAAACATGGCCTTAAACGCGGTGAAAACCGGAGGGCAGGCATTAGTCTTCGCATCAACTAGAAGGAATTCTGTGTCTGTCGCAAAAAAAATCTCAAACCAAA
>DAOVIH010000071.1 GCA_030673805.1 Candidatus Bathyarchaeota archaeon
TACCTATTTTGCCTTCGGAGGATACATAAGCGTAACTGAAAATGGAAGTTTGATCCCCTGTTTTTACACAGACCTGCAACCCCAAAAAGCCCAGATGCTTGGAAACATCCGGGAGAAGAGTCTCAGCCAAACTTGGGCGGAAATACAAAAGTCTGATTACTATCGGAGTTTTCTGGACAGAAGTAACCTGAAAGGAAAATGTGGAGTGTGTGAATATAATGAGATATGTGGGGGTTGCAGAAACAGGTCTTATGCATACACAAACGATCTATTTGAGTCTGATCCAGCCTGTGCATACATACCCAAAAGCTTGCGCAAACAAACTCGGTAAAACAGATTAGGAAGCACCCAAACAATGATCAAGATCTGGTGAAGAGAGTTCAAACAAATCGGATTTTCACTAATATGAAAACCCAAGAACTGAAAACGCTCTTTTCCTTAGTTTTTGGACTCAACATTCAATTGCGGAAACTGGTTGCGCTAAGGTTTATTATCGGGCAGACGCCTTAATAGACGAGAATTTGAGGTTGCTGTGCATGAAAGAAGCTATTCCCGAAGCAGGAGAAGCCACCTTGTACGATTCAAGAGAAAACTGGCCGCCATATACCTACAGAGACTATCCGGACATAAAACCCAAAGCCTATGAGGCCTTCATGAAGTTTTTGGCCACGGAAAACACTTCTAACAAGGTATTAGAGCTTCAACCTTGGATATCTCTTTGCGCGTCAAGATGCACTTTTTGTTACTACCCAACTTCCACGTTTAATCAAGGAATTGTAGAGCCCTACCTTGCTGCTCTAAAGAAAGAACTTGAGATATATGCCAAGACAAAATACATAAAAACTAGCCAATTTGACGAAATAGTGCTCGGCGGTGGAACACCCAGCGTCTTAGGCGTTGACCAAATGATAGACCTAATTGCCTTTTGCGAAAAGAGATTCAACACAACTGATGAATACTTCATTAAAGTCACTTGTTCATCCAAAACTCTTGAAACAGAAAAACTGGAGAAACTAGCAGAATATGGAGTCTACCAGGTTGACATGGGAGCACAAACCTTTGATGACAAACTCCGAAAACAATTGTGCTTACCAGATTCCGCACAAAATCTCGAACAAGCCATCAAAACTGCAAGAAAACTTGGGTTGTGCGTATGCATAGACCTTATGTATAATATTCCAGGCCAAACAATGGAAAGCTGGCTCAATACCCTCAAAAAAGCAATAGAATTGGACGTTGAAATCGACACTTACTCTCTAGATGTATATCCTGGCACGGTTCTTGAGAAACAACTGAAGGCAGGAACTGTTCCACCCCAAGGAGACGCTGAATTTGAGAAGCAAATGTACCTGAAAGCCTACAAGCTTTTAACTGAAGCAGGATACAAAGCGATAGGCCATGATCGATTCTCGAGAGTTGAATGGCATTACAAAGAATCGTGTCTAAATGGTTGGCCTTGGGCAGGAATACTAACTACTGGATTTGGATGCATTATGGGGTACTTGGAAAGGTTTGCTTACACCAATATTGAGGATGTAAATGGCTACATTGAAACGATGAAATCTGGAAGACTACCAATTAGCAGGCTCTCAGAGTCAACAACCGAGGATATGATGCGCCGAGTTATGACCAGACTGTATCTGAGGTTACCAGTTAGTAAACAGGAATTCTTTGAGAAATTCGGAAAACTCCCCGAAGAAGTCTTCCCCCAACAAATTAAGAGTCTTAAAGAAAAGGGTTTAATCGAGTCAGACGACAAAGAGATAAGGATCACAAAGCTTGGTGATCTGTGGAAAGGGAACATCGCTTGGGAATTCGCACCTGAAAACATCAGCCAAAAAGAATAATCCGTTTTCAAGGTCGATTTTGGTCAAGAATAAACAATAAAAACACAAAAAGAACAAGTTTATGCTTTTTGTTTAGATTTTTTGAGCAGAAAAAAAGAAAGGGAGAGTTTTACATGTGTTTTGGCGATAAGTCATACCATGTAATTACCTTAGCAACGATTGGCACAAGTACTCCTAAAATGATCGCCGGCAACATTACTAGGAAGAAGGCATATGCTGGGTCGGCTAACGTCATGTTGCGATTCGGTTCTAGAGCCCATTGGTAGTTGACAAGGAATTGAAGTAGACCTGTTGTTATTGCAGCCGTCATACCTGCGAGTAACATTCGTTTGAAGCTGTATGAGTTGTTGTTTAACGCTCCTGCTATGTATCCAATTAGTATTCCGACTACGATATATGTGATTAAACTTGCGTCGGCATAGAAATTCCATGTTTGGCCGTATGATAGATATGTGAAGCCGGAGTAGCCAGCCATTGCAAGGTAGTAGATCGATCCCATTAGAAATCCTGCTGCCCCGCCAGCCCATTTGTTCCAGATTAAGCCCATCAACAGGGGAAGCCCGAACATGATCATCCAGGCAAAGCCAAATGTGAGTATGTAAGGTACCGATGATTCCATCCCAAAGTAGTTAAGCAGCCAAACGCGGATTTCTGTGGCAAAAAGTATAATCACTAAACCAATGATGACTGGTACTATCAAGCCATAGAGTATAGTATTCAACGAGAGCTTTTCTTCAGCCATTTTTTTCACCTTTTCACTATTAGGATTGGTTATGTTAATAAATTTAATCCTTGAAAAGTAACTGCTACTAGCCGATCAAATGAAGGACTTCTCTTCCCAATATTCGGAAATTCTTGGGACTGACCTAAAATGAGTGACGGAACAGAATGTAGTTTTAGTGCTCAATAGTTGTCGTCTGTACAATAACCTGAAAGAAGGATGAAAGGAGGTAATAATACTTTTTTGCTAAAGAAAAAAAGGTTGGGGTTGGGAAGTTGTTTTTATTTTGCTGTCTTCGCACGTTTTTCCTTAAGAATAGCTAGTTTCGTAATTTCTTCTTTATTGATTTTGCCCTTAGCCAAATCAAGTGTTTTCAATAGTTTTTCGCCAACATCAGATCGCACTATTACCGTCGAATATCCTTTGTCGCTGCCCACTGCACCAACAGAGATATCAGCATATTTTGCAGTGAAGTCTGGACAATCGAGACATCTTTTTTCGACAGCGTTGCTCAGCTTTTTGACACTCACCGATTTTTCTTTTCCATCGACTCTCACAATGTATTTTCCTTTGCTAATCTGAGTTTTCTCCGCACGGTCCAAATCAACACTTAGTAGCCTCTTTGTTTCTTCTTTGAGCTTCTCGTAGTCGAAACATTCGTAACAGAACAATCCTAGCATGGTCAATTCTACGTCTGGAAGTTCACGAAGAAGAGTCTGTTGTACCCTCCTTGCGGCTCGAACCTCGCAAGCTGTACCCACTATTGCGATTTTGCGTTTGCCTTTTGCTACCAATTCTCCTAACTTTGACATCATTGCAACCCGAAGATACTTTGTACCTTTAGCTTTCGACACTTCATCGACATTCTCTGCTACAACGGCTTCTGCCCAGTAGCCATCTGTTCGCTGAACCACTATAGCGGAATCAAACAATCCCTTCTTTAGGCCGGAAGCAAGCAACGCAGTGGCTACTCCGCCATCCTGTCCATCTATAGAACTTTTCGCTGCAAACACATCTGAGTAGACGCCAATGTTTTCGTCTATCTTGCCTTTTAAGAATTGCTGCTCTATTGTTTTTGCCTCTTCTTCCAACAATGGATATCCTAGTGTGTTGCTTTCAAGATCAATTTTTGAGGGACAAACGAAGTTGCAGTGCTCACAACCTGCACAGTAGTCCGCGTTAAGCTCCATCAGTTTTAGAACATTCTGCTTATCAACGGCTTCTTTGATTAGAATCGGGCTCAGAGCATTGCAGCATACATTCATGCAAGCGCCGCATCTCATGCAATCATAGGTTTTCACGGTTGCAAATTGCTTGGCTTTTGGAAGTTTTGGTTCAGTCTTTTCCTTTTTAGGACGTAGTTTTCCCACGTTATCCAGAAGTGGCGAAGTTAAATTCATGATGACTAACGCTAGAATCGAACCACCCAAGAATCCCGTGTACACCATAATCAGCATAGTAAGTACGGATAAGCCAGCGCCGAAGATTAATTGTCCTTTATGAGTCACCGGCGTAGTTGCCGGGTCAGTTGCCATGAAAAACGCCATGAAAATTGAACTTCCGGCAAAGACGTGAAAGATTAGTCTTAATACGATGTCTCCGCCATAAATGAAGCCGAAAGCGATAGAAAGCAAAGAGATGCCTAATAGATACGCCACCGTTATTCTCCATTTTATGTACCTGCGCAGAACTGCGAAAAGAATTATTCCGACTGCTATTACAACGATGCTTGAAGCTCCACCTATCCATCCGTGATACTTAGCAAGGGCCATTGTATTTAGAACTTGTGAAAGGCCCTCGTAAGTAGGTGCGGCGATACCAGGATTTCCATAGCAAGTTATTAACGTGGGCCCAAAAATTTGGGTATCCATTGGATAGTATGGACCGAATATACCTTCAGTAAGACGATTTTGCAGATCAATAGAATATATGTGGTCTGTGGGCATTAGAGTTGAAATTGACGGCATAAATAGCAAGCCAAGAATCAGAAGCTTAGCAATAGCAGCAGGATTCACGTATTTTCGGCCAGCCAGTCCCTGAAGTTTTTTGAAAACAATCAACCCGAGAGCTGAAATCAGGGCTGGGTATAAGTATAGTTCGGGGGCAGCCATCGTCGGGATTATTTCGGTAGCCATATTTGGAACTTGTCCAAGTGAATATGACAAAGCAACGATTAACCCAAATACCGCTGCAGACATCGTGTTTTGAGGTCCCTTTTTGCCCATTACCAAAGACAGAAGATAATCGCAAGCCACTGCAACTCCTACAGAGATTACCGAGATTATGAGGGGATCAACACCCCAAAAGATGAAAGAAACAGCCGCGATAACGCAAAGTGCAACGAAAGTGTAAGTCATTAGCAAATCTTTAGTCATATAAGAAAGTTCTTTAGTTTTAGCCATTTGTTAGATTCAAACTCCTTTTTTAGCCTTTTTCCAGTGTATCTTCGGGGAGTTAATAAGATTTTCTAGTTAATCTCCGTGAAACAAGTTATAGCCGGGGCATCACCATGCCATCTACGTTGGCTATGGACCGGGAACAGCGCCATTCTCAAAAAAAACTCTTTAAAAATTTAGCGGGGTTTACTTTTTAAGCAACCGGAAGCGGCAAAACTTAAGAGATGACCTTTGGTACCAGCCTCTAACTTTTACAAAAATAAGCCCCCTACAAGCAAACGCTCTTCCTTTTCATCACTACTTCAATACTACTCTCATAATACCCAGCTCACAACTAACCTTAGGCAAACCCTTGACTATCCGAAAACCCACGCGCGCGCCAAAATGATGAACAACAAATTCGCTGACCAGCATCACGCATAAGGGTGTTGTGGGCTGTTTGGCAACA
>DAOVIH010000057.1 GCA_030673805.1 Candidatus Bathyarchaeota archaeon
CTTCATTTCCCTATCTTTCATCTTTTTTTCTGGCAAGGTCTCAGGGGCATAGATCAAGGGTAGTACAGATATGAACAAGAAGATACTTGCAAAGGTGAAGATTGTTTCCATTTCGATTTGAGCCAGAAATGGTCCGATTCCGATTCGAATAAAATTAGAGAGAAGATAGGGTAGGACGCCGAGAATATAGAATTTGTCACTGGGTCGGCGATGGGCTAAATCGCCCCATATTGTGAATAGAAATATTGTAAATAGGATTCCCCAAGCGATCCCGTCAACAACGGTGTAGAAAATCAATCCTTCGATGCTTCCTTTGGTGATTCCGAGGATGGCGTAGCCTAACCCCAGCATTATGAAGCCGAGTATCGCTAGTCGTTTTCGGCCAAAAATGTCTGCTAGGAAGCCACTGATTACGGCGAATATAGCTATTAGTATGTATTCTACTGTGGTGATAGACTGCACAAAGCTTTCTTCTCCAAGCGAACTTGCTTGGTTCAACATGATGGGGTATGTCAAATAGTTCACCATGGTGAACATCAACCAAGATATGAAATAGAGCAGGAATGGCCTATTTGTTATGATGGATGCGTAGCTAACTCCTTTAGATTCCTGGTAAGGGGGATCCTGAAACTTGAGGAAAATAAGTAGTACTACGCCCAGTAGTCGAACTGTAGCTAGAACAAGAACTCCAGTTAGGATGTTGACGCTTCCGATGTTGCCGAGAATGAAAAAGCCTAATCCAATTAGGAGAAAAGTTATTCCTGCTAGTTTAGCCCGGTTTTCAACACTTGTGGAAGCTGCGAAATGCGCCATAGTTGCGGGCATACCTACGCCGAAGTATACGCCATAGAAGGCTGATACTATCAAAAGCCCTGCAAGTGTCGTTATGTTAAAAGCTAGGGGCAGTGCAGAAAAGAATATTCCAAGAAGCATCCAAAAGACTAGAAACTGACTTTTCTTTTTCACCTTGCTTGTAACCTTTGCTGCAACTAGCCCTGAGACTGCAATTCCTGTGATGTTAACTCCTAGAACCAAGAGGACTTCGTAATTTCCAAAATTTGGTGCAAGTGTAGCTTCTCTAATGATGCTGAATGCGATGAAATACCAAATAAACGCGTTCGCTACCAAAACTAGGGTTGCGGCGGCAACTCTAAGATCTAGTCCTATTCTTTTGCTGAATGCACCGTGAGACATTGTCAAACTGGCTTTGTTCTATTCCTGTAGTTAAATTTTGAGAATTTTGGAACAATATTTGGTGTATAGATTATAGATTAGGCCTAAACTGGCGGGTTCGCCTTCGAAAATCGACTAACCGCAATGCTTTTAAGCCTAACTGTTCTACATAAATACAGAATCGAAAGGAGAAGGGTAGATTGAAAAGAGATAAACCAGTCCGATGGGCAGGTTGGTTCTAAACTAAGGAGTTCTTAGAAGCTCCAAATTTTCTAGTAAGGCCAACCCAAGCGTTTCCATTTCTTTCCTTGTTTGCCTATTAGTTACTAATAACAATTTCTGTTTTTCTTTTCTGATCAACCTGGTCATTTGCTCGATCAGCTCTTGAACTTCTGGTGAATTCCGAACTGTAGACGTTATCCTTTCAGCACTTTTCTGGCTAAACCTAGGATTCTCTAAGATTGAAATTACTTCGTCTCGAGTTTTTGGGTTTTGAAGTGCGTGGAGCAAAGGAAGAGGTGGCACCTCGTTTTTTAATCGGTTTTGGAGTTCTTCGTATTCTGCAAGATCTATGAAATCCTCGATGACTGTAGCCACAACTCCAAAGGTCCTACCGAACTGTCCCATTGTTTCAACAACTGTTTCACCTCCATTCCCCAAGATGGCTCCAATTTTCATATTTAACTCATGAACTGAGGCTTTCATTTCGATGATTCGAAAATACTCTTCTAAAGGCCGATCGAGTTTTCCTTTTAATCCCATTTCCAAAATCTCCGCTCGACTCATCTCTATGGAGGTTTGAGTAATCAAACTCAAAATCCTATCACGCTGTTTCTTTGACATTTTGGCGCATTCGTTGTTCAGTATAACCATTCCTCGCATCAACAGAGCGTCACCTACCAGAAGCGTAGTTTCTTTTCCAAATCTGCCAAAAACCGTCTGTTTGGAACCTTTCGTCAATGAATTATCGATAATATCGTCGTGTACATCAGCAGCTCCTGCTATCAACAAAATAGCTGCACCTACTTCGATAGTATCTTTAGGGTTTCCCCCAACCGCCTCGCAAGAAAGAGAAATCAACGCCGGAAAAATCGGCATTGCACCCGGCATAGAAACCTGGACAAAATGCCTCAAAGCGTTATCCAGTATCTCGTCGCCTCCAAAACTCGCCAGAATTTCGTTCGTGACTTTTTCTATGGCTTCTTTGCCTCTACGATTAGCAATTCCTATCATACTCTCAGTTGCGGATAACTTTGATCCCATTTCCATCGAACAATAACTTATCCTTTTTTGTATTTGGTTTTTTGGTATGATGACCACACAATTTCTTCAGAAAACTGCTAAGCAAGCTTCAAGTTTACCGTGAAAACACAAAAACCTTGTCTACATCGGCAGTCCAGCTGGTTAGTTTCATGACGAGTACAAAAGCCTTAATAACACAAGTTTCAATTCAACAAGTTCCATGGGCTTTCTGAAAGAAATCGAGGCGAAATGGCAAAAGAAATGGGAAGATGCGAAGATCTTTGAAGCTAACCCGGAACTGGGCAGAAAAAAAATTTTTGTTACTTTTCCTTATCCTTACATGAACGGTCCGTTACATGTTGGCCACGCCTTTACTGCCACGCGGGTAGACGTTTTTGCCAGATTCAAGAGGATGCAGGGCTACAACGTACTTTGGCCATGGTCATGGCACTGGACTGGACAGCCTTTGCTGGGTGCCAGCCAACGCGTCGCAAAGGGCGACAAAGAGTACATACGTATTCTAAGAGAGGTTGATGGCGTACCCGAGGCGGAGCTGAAGGGATTCGTTGACCCTCTGCACATGGCAACCTACTACACTGACGAAGGGAGACGTATTGCAAAACGAATAGGGTTTTCAATCGATTGGAGACGTGAATTCCACACAGGAATGCCAACATATCAAAAATTCATAGCGTGGCAATACACAAACCTAAAGGAAAAAGGCTACGTCACAAAAGGCACTCATCCCGTTGTTTGGTGTCCAAAGGACAAAAGTCCCACTGGAGATCACGATCGGCAAGTTGGTGAAGGCATAACTCCAGAATCCTACGTCTTAATCAAATTCAAACTTAATGCAAAAACCTATTTGCCTGCAGCTACTTTCAGGCCTGAGACTATCTTTGGTTTAACAAACATGTGGATCAACCCCAAAGCTGTATATGTGGAAGCCGATGTTAACGGTGAAAACTGGATAATAAGCGGTGAAGCTGCCGAGAAACTCAAAGAGCAAAATAAAACGGTTCACGTGATCCGATCTTTTGAAGGAAAAGAACTGATCGGTAAGCACTTTGAAAATCCTCTTACAAAACTAAAATTCCCGATTCTGCCAGGCTGGTTCGTAAATACTAATCAAGCAACAGGGGTAGTCTACAGCGTACCAGCTCATGCCCCATACGACTGGCTCGCTTTAAGAGATCTGCAGGTGAATCCTGAGACTCTTAAAGAATTTGGTATAGCCCCCGAAGTTGTCAAGCGAATAAAACCCATCTCTTTAATAGAAATTGCCGGTTTTGGCGAGTATCCTGCCGTTGAGTTAGTGGATAAGCTTAATGTCTCAAGTCAGAAGGACCCCAAAGCTGCTGAGGCTACCAAAACCTTGTACAAGAAAGAATTCCACAATGGAATCCTCAAGGCAAACTGTGGTCAATACGCTGGGAGATTGGTGAAAGAAGTCAAAGAAAGCCTTGTTTCAGACCTCGAAAAACTTGGGGTGGCAGACAGCATGTATGACCTGCCCCAGCCTGTAGTCTGCCGTTGCTTGACGCCTTGCAGCGTAAAAATTCTTTCCAACCAGTGGTTCTTAGACTATTCAGACAAGGCATGGAAGGAAAAAACAAAAACTGCTGTGGGAAAAATGAAGATTTATCCAAATTCTGCAACTCAGTGGTTTCTAGTAGTAATTGATTGGCTAAAGGAATGGGCATGTGCTAGAACCACAGGTTTTGGGACTCCACTACCTTGGGGGAAAGGTTGGATAATTGAAACCCTAAGTGATTCCACAATTTACATGGCGTTTTACACAATAAGCAAGCACATAAGACAACACGGAATAAAACCAGAGAATCTGCAGAGAGAATTATTTGATTTCATATTCTTGGGAAAAGGTGACAAAATGGAGGTAAGCCAAGAAACTGGAATCGACTCTGATGTCCTGGATAAGATGCGAGAGGAATTCTTGTATTGGTACCCTTTTGACCTGCGGGTCTCAGCGAAGGAACTTGTTCCAAACCACTTGACTTTCTGTATTTTCCATCATGTGGCAATGTTTCCCCCTGAACAATGGCCAAAAGCTATGGGGGTAAACGGAATGCTGATGATCGAAGGCAAACCAATGCACAAATCAAAAGGAAACTTTGTAACGATGAAAAACGCTGTTGAAAGTTATGGCGCTGACGCAACGAGGTGTGCCCTCCTGTTAGGCGCCGAGGCGATGGATGATCCCAACTGGAGGAGCAAAAACGTTCAAGAGATTCAAAGCAAGCTGGAAGCTTTGTTCAACTACGCAACGAACATAATCGAAAATGCGAAGACCCCAGGAGAGGGCCATATTGAAAAATGGCTTATGAGTAGACTTCAAAATCGGGTCTCCCAAGTTACTAGCAACCTTGACGAACTGAAAACTCGGACATCCCTAGAAATCGCGCTTTTTGAGATCTGGAACGACTTCCGATGGTATAATCAACGGAAGGAGAAAACTAATTCAGACACTCTTCGTAAAGCCCTAAAGGTCTGGTTGAGACTCCTTGCCCCTTTCGCCCCGTATCTCTCCGAAGAATTATGGGCTAAAATGAACAACGATGGTTTTATTTCTTTGGCTGAATGGCCAAAGATGGATGATAAACAAGTTGATGAGGCTGCCGAAGAACGAGAAAACTTCTTGATTGACTTAATTGAAGACACTCTAAACATTCTAAAAGCCACAAAACTCACCCCAACCAAAATCTTCTACTATACTGCTGTCCCATGGAAGCGGAAAATGTATAACAAGATTCTAGAGGAAACGATGCGCGGAGAAGTCATGATCAGAAATGTGATGAAGGGATTCGCAAAAGAAGAAGAACTGAAGGGAAACCTTGGTACGGTTTCCCAGTTTGTTTCTAAGGTTGTTAAGATATTAAATAAGATCCCTGTGGACAGGAAAAGCAGATTCTTAAAGATTGGAATAATGGATGAGAAAAAGATAATCGAGGCTGCTTCTACCTTCCTGAAAGATAGATTTAACGCGGAAATCATCGTGTATGATGAAGAAAGCGAAGACCGCTACGACCCAAAACAAAGAGCAAAGTTTGCAATTCCTTTTCAACCGGCGATCTTCATAGAGTAAAGGTTTGCAGCAAACAAGGTCTGGTTATGAAGCTGAAAGGTCAGCCTATACCTTCCAGGTGACCTTTAGACTATTTGCAGCGGATTTCACAAAATCTAGATAATTTTATATTTTGTTGGGAACAGAAGGGTCTTCAGAGTTCGTAGGGAGGTGTAAACTCTTGACTAAGAAAAAAGGAGAAAAATACAAGTGTGATGAATGCGGCCTCATCATCGTGGTTGAAGATGCGTGCGGTTGTACACCTTGTGATTTAATATGCTGCGGGGAGACAATGGAGCCAACGGAGTGACTTAACAGCTAACTGTGTTGGCATCAGAATCCTATTTTAATCTAATTCTTCAGTTTTCATCGCAAAAAGGATTGAAACTGTGGGTTGTTTCATTATCACTCTTTTTTATGTCTTCTCTTGGGAACAATACATGACTTAATTTGGATTCCTTGTTTGGGACTGGATTTGGGGCTTGTAGCTACTAGATTGTAACGAAGCTTTATCTCTGCTTAGGTAATAAACTGTAGTGGCATCAGGTTTAAGGTGAAGACATATTTGGTCAACAAACGGTTAATGGTCAACCTTGCCGGCTTGAATCTTGAAAACCCCACGATTTTAGCTTCCGGAATTTTGGGTTACACTGCTCAATCTTTTAGGAGCATAGTTGAGGGCGGGGCTGGAGCGATTGTCACCAAGTCCATTGGCCTAGAACCCCAAGTTGGCTATCCAAACCCTACTGTGGTTCAAGCCGAATTTGGTTTAATAAATGCCATGGGCCTCCCAAACCCTGGGATAAACGAGTATACCAACGAGATTCATCGTGCAAAAAGCGTTTTGGATATTCCCATTATCGTTAGCATCTTTGGTTTTTCTGTGGAAGATTACACACAGGCGGCCCAAAAAGCGGCAACAGCAGGCGCTGACGCGCTGGAACTCAATGTTTCCTGTCCCCACGTTAAAGGAACGGGTTCAGAGATAGGTCAGGACCCGAAGGCTCTGTCAGAGGTTGTGAAAGAAGTGAAAGCTGCGGTCTGCCAACCAGTTTTTGTAAAGTTGTCCCCTAACGTCACTGACATAGCTGCCATCGGGGCTGTAGCCGCTGAGGCTGGAGCTGACGCTTTGACGGTGATAAACACTGTTAAGGCTATGGCCATTGACTTGGAAACCGCTCTGCCAATCTTGGGAAACAAAAGAGGAGGTCTGTCTGGGCCAGCTATAAAGCCAATTGCCCTTCGCTGTGTTTACGACATCTACGAAAGGGTAAAGATCCCCATAATAGGCTGTGGCGGCGTTTCAAACTGGAGGGACGCAATGGAGTTTTTCTTCGCAGGTTCATCTGCGGTTCAGATAGGAACTGCTGTGGCCTTAGAAAGCCCAAAGGTGTTCCAGAGTATAACCCAGGGGGTAGCCTCTTATTTAAGCAAGAAAGGGTCCGAGAGCTTATCTGCAATTGTCGGGCTAGCTCATAAAGACAAGGCACCA
>DAOVIH010000007.1 GCA_030673805.1 Candidatus Bathyarchaeota archaeon
ATGTCACAACCCGTTCATGAACAATATTGCCCAATTGGTGGAGACCGTCCACACTGTAGAAGACTCGATACGATTAATCAGCGAACTTGAAACTGCGGGTTTAACTTCTCAACCAGGATACCACCAGCCAGAAATTCCCATAATGGCTGCTCGAGGAGTTCGAGCACGATCCGGCGTGGGGGCAATTGAAGTCCCAAGGGGCATTCTTTTCCATGACTATACCTACAACCAAGTGGGCGTCTGCACAAAGGCCAACTGCATTATCCCAACAAACCAAAACCATGGCAACATCGAATTGGACTTGAAAGCTTTACTACCAAGAATCTTGCATAAAAACAAAAAAGAAATCGAACTTAACATGGAAATGCTGGTAAGAGCCTATGACCCATGCATTTCATGTTCAACTCACTGCGCAAAAGTGCACTTCGTTTAAGCTTCTATCACTCAAGCTTTATGGTACAAATCCAACTCCTAACGTGTTAGCAGATTTAACGCCTCATTTCTCACTCCTTTTCTTTCAAAGTCATTATCGAAAGTATATTTCAATCTAAGCTTGGATACAAACCGAAAAGATTCAAGGCAAAAATTAGAAGTACCACACACTAAAAATGGGGTTGTAAGGGATGGGTGAAGAAATGAGTTCTTCGGTCGACTTTGTGGAAAGAACTAAAAGCTTAATGTGTTGAAGTGTCTTGACACTGTTCTTGTCGATTGGGTCTTAGGGATCTAACTGTGGCACCAGTCCGCCAAAGCTCAGAGTTTCCCATTGTCTTCAATTCTTCATCTAGTTTCTTTTTGAAATCTGGGTCTGCGCTTTTTTCCAGGACAATCTTCGTTTCTTCTCCTGAGACAACAAGTTCGTATAATGAATCAAAAAGGGGTTTTACTGTGTCTCTGAATCTGTTTTTCCATCTTAAGGCGCCTATACGAGCGGTCTCGCTGCAGTTGTTAAACATCCAATCCATTCCGTTCTCGTCCACAAGTCTTATCAGACTCTGGGTTAGCTCTTCAACGGTTTCGTTGAAGGCTTCGCTTGGGGTATGCCCGTTTTCTCTGAGGCAAGCATATTGTGCTTCCATTATTCCCGCCAGGGCTCCCATCAGAACTCCCCGTTCTCCGGTGAGATCGCTATGAACTTCACGTTTGAAGGTGGTGGGGAAAAGATAGCCCGAACCGATGGCGATTCCTAAGGCTTTAGCTCTGTTTTCAGCTCTACCTGTATAGTCTTGATAGATAGCAAAACTGCTGTTTATTCCGCAGCCTGCTAAGAAATTTCTCCTAACCGACGTCCCGGAACCTTTCGGGGCAACTAGGACCACATCAACATTCTTTGGTGGAATGACCCCAGTAATCTTTCCAAAGGTGATGGAGAAGCCATGAGAAAAATAGAGTGCGTCTCCTTCTTTTAGCATACCTTTTATGGTTGGCCACATCTCTCTTTGTCCCGCATCAGTGAGCAAAAACTGTTTTACTGTTCCCCGTTTTGCAGCTTCCTCCAAGGGGAATAAGTTCTTCCCAGGAACCCAACCTTCCTGAAGTGCTAAATCGTATCTCTCTGAACCCTTTCTTTGACCGACTATGACATTGATTCCGTTGTCTCTCATGTTGAGGGCTTGAGCTCGTCCTTGAATTCCATACCCAAGCGTAGCTATGACTTCCTTTTTGAGGAAGTCTCTAGCACGTTCCACCGGAAACTCCTTTCGGGTGGTTACATTTTCTTTTGTGCCTCCAAAATCCAATTCTACCATTTCAACTCCTCAGATTACCGATATCTGACTACAAAGGCATAATTAAGAATTACCCCAAGAACTAAGCTATTAATCTGAATCCGGTTGTATGCGTGAAGCGCACACCTAAGAGGTGTAGACAGTCTTCCAACGTTCATTGGAAGACTAGTTCCCCTTCGCCTCTTTCTTCAGGCTCTTCCGCAAGGCGTTGTAGTCAAGTAGTTGTGCCTTGTAGCCTTTTTGTCTATTTTGACACAAGTTCGAATTTGAAACGGAGCGGGGTTGTTTAAAAACAAGGCAAAACCGGTTGATGAAAATATTATATACTTACACAATGGCTAGAAACATACGTGAATTTGATATTAATCCCCTAAGACTTAAAAATTGAAAAGAGGCAGAAAATGGGGCCAGAAATCAAAAGAGAATCATTGCTAAAAGAGGCAAGAGAGCATGAAAAAAGATACAATTGGCTCAAAGCCGCAAAAGCTTACCAAAGAATATTGGACTCCAAACCAAGAGCACCCAAGTCAGTTGCAGAAACTTGGGAAAAAATAGGTGATTGTTACAAAAAAGCTTCAAGACAAGCTAGGAAGCTTGAAGAATTCAAGACGATTCGGCAATACTCAGTCGAAGCTTATGAAAAAGCTGCAACACTTTTTGAAAACGAATTGAAGCCCCCTGGAAAAGCTGCGCAATGCAAAGCCCTCGCCAAATCGGCCAACTCTTGGATTGCAAAGGACTTTGAAGAAAAAGAGAAGATAGTATCTGAATGCGAAGAATTGGGAAAAAAGGCTTTAGAAACCTTCAGATTGACCGGGGACTCAAAAAACTACGGAAAAACCTGTAACAATTTGCTATTATGCCTTTATGAACGTCTGTATATGACTTCTGACGAGGAACAAAAAAAATCAATCGCTAACGAAGGTTTGCTCCTTAGCAGAAAGGCTATCGCATTTCTGTCAAAACATGGAGAAAAGCAAGAATTGATAGTGGCTCATTCTCTTGCAAGCCTTCTAAACTGGTACAGTGCAAACATAAGTCGACTAGAAATAGAGAGAAAGCCTCTGGCACTAAACAGCTTGGAACACTCAGAGAAAGCGGTTTTGTTATCAAAAGAAATTGATGATCCCTATTCAAACGCAATGTCGCGATGGGCAGCATCCTATGCCTCACTCTACTTCGGAGAAATCGACTCTGCCTTAACCCACGCCGAAGAGATGTTGGAACATGGATCTATCGCCTCTGACAATTACCTAAAAGGTATCGCATCCTTTATGTTTGCTCATATTTTTGATTGGATGGTTGCAAAGGAAGAGAACCCCGAGAAAAGACGGGAAGAATATAATGAAATAATAAAATTTTCCAAGGATGCTGTGACATATCTTCAAAGGGTGGCTCAAGATTTCCATATTGCATCAACCTTCTTATTTTTTGCTGAAAGCTATTCTGCACTAGGGCGTGAATTGGAATTTGAAGTCCACAACAAACGCATTTTGCTGGAGAAAGCAGTGGACGTCGGAAGGATAGGCCTAGACTATGCGTTCAAATCAGGTTACATCGATGCTATATCTCCAGTGTACCATGCACTGAGCAAAGCCCTACATTCTTATTCTAATTTGCTGCAAGAAACTGATGAAAAGACAAGACTACTAGAAGAAGCCCTAGTTTATAGAGAAGAGTACATCAAGGTTGTCCAAAAAGCCTTTCCCTCAAATACTTGGGTTCTAGGTGTTGGCAAAAACTACGCAGGATTAATCGAAGCAGAATTAAGTAAACTGGAAACAGACAAAGAACGAAAATCAGTCCTCCTTTCAGCCGCAATTTCAGATATGAAAGATGGCATTTTGTATACAAGAAGATGGATCTCATCTCACCCTGTACAATCAACGATCTCAGTTGTGGCTTCATTTGAAGATACCTATGGTGGAATACTGGAGAAACAATATCGCTACACAGAAGAAGAAGATAATCTAGCCGATGCAATAGATGTATATAACGACGCTGCTGAAAGATTTTCGAGAATCGGCTTGCATAGCCGAGCTGCAGAATCTTACTGGAAGATCGCCCTTAACGAGGATACTTTGGGTGAACATCAAACTGCAACCAAAAGCTTTGAGAAAGCTTGGGCTGAATACAAAGCTGCCTCAAGAAAGTTGCCACAGTTCGCTGATTTCTATTTAGACTACGCAATCTACATGAAAGCTTGGAGCGAAATTGAGATAGCCAAAGCTGCTCACTTAGATCGAGAATACACTGTTGCTACGAAACAATATGAAACGACCGCGACGCTTCTTAATAAAACAAAGAATTGGAATTACCTATCTGTCAATTTCTTTGCATGGTCAGTTCTGGAACGGGCAGAAGATCTAAGCAGAAAAGAAGAACTCAAAGAATCATTGAAATCTTTCGAAGAGGCCTATGATCTTTTCAATAAATCCCATCGACTTCTCCAGGTTAACCTTGAACGAATCGAAAGAGATGAAGAGAAAGAATTAGCTAAAAGGCTCATTGAAGCCTCAAAGGTTCGGGCCAAATACTGTCTTGGAAGAATCTCCATCGAAGATGCTAAATCTCTTGATAGGAAAGGAAAACACATTTCAAGCTCAAGAAAATACGGTTCAGCTGCAAAAATATTTAAGCAAATCATTCAAGATTCGTCAAAAGAAACCCAAAACGAGTTGAAACCTCTAGTTATCCTTTGTCAGGCTTGGCAGAAAATGATGATCGCTGACGCAAGGGCTTCACCCATACTATACGAAGAAGCTGCAGAACTTTTCAAAGAAGCCAAAGAACATGCCCCAGATCAACAAACAAGTATGCTAGCTTTGGCTAACAGCAGTTTCTGCAAAGCCCTGCAAAGTGGAACCGAATTTGAGATTACTCGGGACCTTTTTTTGTATTCAACAGCTAAGAAACACATGACAACCGCTTCAAACTATTATCTCAAAGCAGGTCTGAAAAACGCTTCAGAATTTGCCAAGGCCACGCAGTGCTTGTTCGACGCCTACGTATTTATAGATAACGCAAAAAAGGAGTCAGACCCAACAAAAGAGGAGAAGTATTACCTAATGGCCGAAAGAGTCCTGCAGACATCAGCCCTATCCTTTAAAAAAGCACACTACTTCGAAAAACATGACCAAGTCCAACGGCTTCTAGAAAACTTAAGAGAAGAAAAGGCATTGGCTTTATCATTAGGTGAGGTTATCCGTGCCCCGACGGTTGCTTCTTCAGCAGCCAGTTTTCCAGCTCTCTCTGCCACTGAAGAAACTGCTGTGGGTTTAGAAAGATTCGAACACGCTGAAGTCCAGACAAAACTCGTTCTTCATGATAAGGAAATCAGGGTCGGAGACAAATTCAACCTAAACCTTCAAATTGCAAATATGGGAAAGCACGCTGTTTCACTAGCCAAAATTTCACAACTTATTCCTTCGTCTTTCCAATTAGTTGCCAAACCGGACTACGCTGAACTTGTTGACGAAGATCTAGAGATGAAAGGAAAAAGATTAGATCCTCTGAAAAGTGAAGAGATAGAATTAGCCTTAAGACCATTGGAGACCGGCACCTTTAAGATCAAACCAGTAGTGGTCTGTGTGGACGAAACTGGCAATCAACTGATTGGGAAAACAGACCCCTTGGATATCCAGGTTGAAGAAGTCATTTTGCCAGATCGATTATCTACCGGGAAAAAAGAACTCGATACTATCCTAATGGGAGGTATCCCTGAAAAATACGCTGTTGCTTTGACTGGGTCATCCAGTGATGAAAGAGACTTGTTGATTAAGAGCTTTCTGGAAACTGGAGTGAAACACGGCCAGACTACTTTTCACATAACCGTGGAAGCATCCGGTGTACGGACTCTCGCGGAAGATTTTCAATCACACTTTTTCCTTTTCATGTGTAACCCTAGAGCAGATAGTCTGGTTCCAACTCTCCCCAACGTCTACAAGATTCGGGGTGCAACGCACATAACTAACCTTAATATCGCCTTAACTAGAGCTTTTCGGACGATAGACAAATCGTCAAAAGTTCCAAGAAGAGCCTGCATAGAGATTGTCTCAGATGTTCTTTTGCGTCACCAAGCTGTCGCAACCAGAAGGTGGCTAACAGAGTTAATTCCTGATCTGAGATCAAAAGGCTTCACAACCTTGGCGGTTATAGATCCGTTGATGCATCCACCAGACCAATTTCATTCAGTCTTGAGTCTTTTTGAGGGAGAAATCAGTATTTTCGATTTCGAAACCAAGACAGGAACTGAAAAATTTTTGCGAATAAAACACCTTCGAAACAAAAAGTATAATGATAAACCAATCCATCTCGAAAGAAAACAAGTATAGGGTGCAAATATCTTCTTAATTCTCCGTAACCACCCGGGAAATCTGGACTCGAACAAATTCGAAGGATAAACATAGTGCAAGTAACTAAAAATCTCAGTTAATTTCGCACTAAATCACTTAGTGCACTCTTAATCTTTTCTCAATTCTCAGAATTTCTTCATTAAGTAAATATTGCCTCTCCCATCTCGAGAACCAAGACCAATTGTGTCGAGGGCTTGAATGATTCTTTTGGAGGGAAAGAGTGTTTGGTAGGTGACAACACCAGAATCGCAAGCCAGGATTACTAGAACATCACCCTTATAGTCTTTTTTCTTTGCCAAGTCAATGTTGCAAGCCATTGGAACCAAATCCTCATCGACTACTTCAAAACCGTCACTTCGCAGTCTCTCAGCAAGCTCCTCCATGCTTTTTCTTCCTCCGGTTTCACAGACCCTAGAACAAGAATTACAGGATACAATACCGGTTTTCTTCCACTTCTTAAGCATACCCTTAACAACGCCGTAAGGCTTGGAGGTTGTGATAATCAACTATACTCACAAGTAAGTATTTTGTACCGTTTTTCCTAAAAGCTTTTGGCCTGCTCTTTTTTCGTCGGAAGCTATGGAACTTAAAAGCGGGTTAATATGGAGACTTATTCTAGCTCTCCGTTTTATCTTCTTTCAAACAATGTTACTTCGGGAAAGACTTCAATACCGTCTTTGTCTATTGTGTAAGGAACCAAATTCGGATTAATTTTTGTCTCTCTCATCTTCTCTACCTGCAACGCTCTTGAAGTAACTCCCTCGGAAAAAAGAGTTTGCATCATAATGACCCCGTGGATCATGTATTCTTCGACTGAAACAGTTCTATCGAGCCCCCGACGATTCAATTCTGTAGTTACGATAGTGGTTATCTTCAACTCTGATAGGGACTCAATCAAATCGATAACTGCAATTCTTCGTTCGATGGGATCTGGAAACCGATGGAAAAGGGTGGCTAATGTATCCAAGACCACTCTTTTTGCATCAATTTGTTTGATCTTTTCATCTAGCTGCTCAACTAGCTTGTCAATTGGCAATTGTTTACCTCTTAATGTGCTGATCTCTCCATAGACTTTCTCTCTTAGTGCTGCTACTCTTGACATAGTTGTTGCATCTATGAAGGCAAACTTCTCTTCTTCTTCAACTTTTTTGAAGTCCCATCCAAACTTGCGCATTTCAGACTGGAAGTGTTCTTTGTTTTCATCTAAACTGATGTAAATGCCGTTTTCGTCGTATTCTGTGATCCCTTTATATAGGAACTGGGCTCCGATAATTGTCTTTCCGGCTCCAGGTCCTCCAACGACTAAAACTACTCGACTTTTCGGGAATCCCCCATTTAGCATTTGATCTAAGCCCGGGACTCCGGTTGGTACAATTGACAAGGTAGTTACTCACTTCCTGAATATCAAAAAGATTTAACTGACTATTTATGAATTACGTAAACAATATTTGCGGGCACTCCTAATTTGAGAATTAAGTGAGGGTGTATCCCCACCTGAACTAGTACCTGAAACTGTATTGAACATTTTCCATGTTCTTCTCAATAATTGTTAAACCATCGATTATATGCTCTTCAACTCCTCTTTCTTTTATGCCTCTCTCACGTGGGCGGTGAAGCTGAATCTGCTCTGCAAACCCCTTGGCTAAGTTTTCCACGGTGTTAACTCAACTCTTCTGATTTTTGAGCGTTAATCCATGCCAATTTGATCCAACTTGAGATGATGGGTTTGACTGTTTGCTGCGAATACGTTTGTTTCATCATGATCATTTTTAAATAATTAAATAAAAAAAGCGGGGTTGCCACGGCAGAAGAAGGAAATGTAGCGTATTTCTGAGGATTAAAGCTTTTCTTTTATGAAGTAACTATACAAAAGACAGGTTGGTGTTCAATGAGGACTGAAGAGGCTAAAGCGGTAAAAAAATCCTTGAAAGAACTAAGTGCAGACTATAGAGACTTATATGCTGCCGTAAAAGACTCCCCCAAAGCAGTTCAGGCAACAAAGAAGCTATGGCGCGAAGGCAACAAATCCCGACTCATAAAAATCGGAATGACATTAGTTCTGTTTCCCGAACCTACACCAATAAGTGAAACCGCTGGAGCTTGCTTTTTGGCAGCAGGGGCGATTCAAAAGGGAGTTCGAAGCCGCACTATGTATCTAGAAGATCTGAAGAAGGACCTTCAAACTACACTAAAAGATGTGCTAAAAGCTAAACAAGACCTAAAGATTTAACATAGCTCTCTTATGAAAGAATGTTATTGTAATTCTTGTACCAACGTTAACCCTTTTAATGAAGTATATTTTTGCTCTCTATTTTAGCAAACGACACATTTCTTAACCTATTCCATTACGGACTTTCTGTTCATAAAGATAGTCTATGTTATCTGGAAAAACAAAGGAAGTGATATTTTTTAGGGACGTCATCTCCCTCGAACTTTCACATGGTTACATAATGGGAAGAAGTAAATTCCTATGCTGACTCTTGGAAATATGCTTCTTCGAAGCTGAGAAACACTAGGAAATACTCTCTGCAATAGAATAAAAGAGCGTGGAAAGAGGTCTTTTTCATAGTTAGACTAATATAGACGGCGATATACCTAATTTCAATGGTTAGGATTCTTGAGAAAGAGTCAAATCCGATGTAGGTGATTTTTGCTTTTTCTCAAAATTGCTCTGGCCGTTGCTTAATTCACACATGGAATTGCAGCATAAAGGCTAGGGAATGTGAGAATGGGCAAGAGGAAAGTAATTAGCGAGGCAAGCCTAGACAACATGGTATTGCCTTGCAGAAGTGATGTGTTGGGACTTCCAGTCAGACAAACGTAGCGATATTTTCTGGCGATATCGAAGAAACCAAAGTGAGTGGCTAAGACGACACGATTACCTTAAGATCTAACTAAAAAAAGAGTTGAGAGCATTGAGATGTAAACGGTCATTGGGCGAATATCTCGCATTTATTTCAGTGAAATATGAAGTCGATCCTGACCAGTTTTTCAACGCGATAATCTCCGCTGGAGAAAATCGCAAAGTTAAATGCGGCGACCTCTCAATAGAAGGTCGGGGTAAAACAAACAACAAACATATCTTCTTAATTATGAAGAACGGCAAAGTAGTTGCTCAGTTTCCAATATCCAAAGAATTCCTGTTGGAACGAGAAAATCCATTAAGAAATTTTGTAGAGACTGAGCGAATTCGCAGATGCCTGTCCAAAAAGAACGAAAGGCCTGACTCTCAGTCTATTGGAGATTTAAGAACGGGACTAAGGCATGTCAACCTGAAGGCAAAAATAGTAGAGGTTTCGGAGCCTAAACTAGTTTTTACCAAATACGGAAATTACGCTAACGTGGCAAAAGCTTTGATAGAAGATGAGACCGGATCAATCAAACTTTGTTTGTGGAACGATCAAATAAACTCTGTCTCTATAGGGGACACGGTAAAGATTGAAAATGCAAGAACATACATGTTTAGAGGCGAGAAACAACTAAGCCTTGGAAAAAACGGGGTTCTCAACAACCTCGAAGATCAACGGAAGCATCAACTAGCCGAAGAATTGAGCGTCTAGTGGGTCTAGCCCCATTTCTATTTGCCAAAAAAAAGCACATGAGTACTCAGATTTTGTTTTAAGGAAAAGACCTAGAAATCCAACTCCAAGGTCTCAAATGCATGCAAAATTTAAGTAGCAATTTTAGCACCCTCATTTTGATTGCAGATAAGACTGCTTGTTCATTTAAAAGTTAGATTAAGCTGAAGAACAGATTAATTCATACTTGTTAACAAATTATTTATCTGCCTTTTTTCTTCTCTATCTTTAGCTCTCACCGAAATAAAGACCTGCTCTGCATGCGCAAATCCCAAACTTGTATACTCCAATAAGAGATAACCAAAATTTGAACTCTCCCGGGTGGCATGGTACAGGTCTATAGTGAGAGCATCTTTGCAGCATATAACGCTGTATTTCTTTTAAAGAACGAACCATTCAGGAGATCTTTTTCGATAAATCTCCAGATGCTTCTATAAATTCTGAAGCGACAAACGTGGAACCCCTTTAACCTTTGAAGATAGCGTCTGGACTCCGCCAAAATCTTTTTTAGGACTGATATTGCCAGAATTTATGTTGGTCCATAGACAAACATCCTTTGAGGACAAGTTGAAGTAAATATCAAATGAATTTGAAAAACGATTGAGACTAATCGGATTAGATGAAGATATAGTGGATAAAGTGAAACAAATCAAATGATAAGCCGGAAAGAAGTCTCCATATTTGTCTTGTTCTTCAAAAGATGAATGCGGCAATCTTAATGGTTCGAGAAGTGGTTTGGAGCGTACATAGCCTCGTTTCAATGATAAATGGGCGTTGACCGGAATTGGCCTTTTTTTGTGGGTTATCGCTGATTCAATTGTGTTGTGGTGACTTTTAATCTTTGAACTTGTGTGTGTACCTTAATCCCTTAAAAGTCCTGTTTAGACTTGGTATTCCAATAAACTTTTGAAATGGAGTCCTATGACAGCTTCCTGGACTGATTTGTTCGTGTAGCCTGAAAAACTCAAAAGATTAGCTGTTGCAGCGTACAAGAGATGCAGGTATTTTTTCACATCTACTCTCTCTTCCTTCTCTATCAGGAGTTCTGCTTTAACTCTGCGTTCATGTCGTTTGTCTATCGCATTTGTGAAAAGAAAGCTGATGTTTTTGCCTGCGTGAACTTCAACTCCCTCTCTCATCAACTGTTTTGCTGCTATCACCTGACTGACTTGTTGCTTGTAGTTTTTCGGATGTTTTGACAAGTGCTTCTTCACAATTAGATCACAGATTGGCACTTCTCGATCAAGCAGTCTTCGTCGATATTTTTGGGTAATCTCCAATGCTTTGGGTATCCTTTCAAAGAACTCTTCAGAATTTTCAGCAACAGCTAATGCTTTAATCATTTCCATCTGAGCATCATAAATGAGGCGTGGTGTGTCTCTTTTTCGTACTTCTAAGCCTCTAACCTTAATCTTGCCGTTTTCCATCACGCCATAGTACCTGTTCAGAACACCTATCCTGGGATGAATTTTTGAGGGAAGGAAAACAATCCATTTGTAACGCCCTTCAAAATTTAACGGCACTCCTATCTCGTCACTCACCTCCCTACACAAGGATTTGCACTCAGAGATAGTCGTGCCTTCCTTCTTCAACCATAAAGAGTCAATGATCCCGTGAATAACGGTGAATCCTAGCCTTTCTGAGATGCGTGCCGCCCTGAAAAAAGTATCTCTCCCAACAGCACATACCCCTAAATGGCCATCAACTGTGCCAAACTTGGCGTTTCTATAGCCCAAATAACCAAAACACGTCACTAGAATCCACTTTAGGGCTGTCTGCCGACGATTATAAACTTCCTTGAGTGAACTGTCACGTGTTTTTTCCTTCAAACATTTGTAAAGCAACCTCTTGCCAATAACGAACTTTAAGGTTTTAGGAACGATGCCTACTCGCCTTTTACAGATGTTATAATTTAGCTCCGGAATTCGTAATGGGGACTCTATACAGCATTTACACAGTACCGTTTCAGCAGATATGTTGTTCTTCGCCATTAGTGATGGATACATCGACGCGAAGTCTACTTCGCTAACCCAATCATGGATTCCCACCTGAGGTTCATAGATGAAACCTCCTCGATCTCCAACTAGAAGTTCATAGGCAGATTTGAATGCTTCAGGTATGCTTTTGTTTCTTGGAATCAATACCTCATCTTTTATGGCCTGATAGAATTGAAGTGCAGACATGCTTGAGCCTATTGAAGACCGCGAAGCCGTATGCAGTGGTGTTCGGCATATTCGCGCTATTTCTATTAACCCCTCAAATCCGCAATCCCGTAATGTGAAGGTGTTTCTTTCGTCGATATGCACTCTTCCGAATAAACGTGTTGTTGGGGCTCGGTAATACGTTCTTCCGTAAGAAAAGAAGGTTCTGCCGCAGAGCCTTCTGGGTGCAAGAGATCTGTTTTCTCTGTTTATGATCAGTTCGTTCAAGACATTGTTTATTTTTGCTCTGTGGATTAGATAGGGAAAAAGATGGGCGTCTCCCCCCGAGGTCAAGATGATGTCCGGGTCAAGTCTTTTAATCAGCTTCACAAGCTGTAAGAGTTTGTCTCCTTCTTCTCCATGAGTTATCATTTCTTGTGTATTGTCTTGAGTTAGCACTATCTGGCTTATTGGCTCGTTGAGTTTGGCTATTTTCTTTCTCTTGGCGACCTCAACGTGGAGTTTTGTTATTCGCAAAGGTGGTATTACGTAGTTTACACTTTCAACAGAATCTCGTAGGGTATATCTTAATCCTGTTCTTTCCGTTTCAACTTCTACGAGGGCCAATGGAAAGAGGTCATGAGTGAAAAGGTAGTGTTGGTCTCCATGCAAATTGCAGTTGTGTACCTCGTATAGTGAATAGTCCCCCATCTTCAAAACATTGCGAGTGATTACGGAAATTTTTCTGCAATCTCTGAGTTCTATCTCCAGAACTTTGCGTTTTTCGTTGTCTGTTGTACGTGCATATTTATACACGAAGTTCCATGATTCAATAAGTTTGCTTGAGAAAAACTGGCTGGCTAATCTTTCTATGTCCTCTGCCCTTCCTGAGACATAGATTTTAGGGTGAAATTTGTCTATTAGCCTGAATCTTTCTCCATTTTCTCCGATAATCCAAATTGTAATCTCGCCAAAGGCAGAAGGATAAACATCGAAGATCCAGCCTTTAACATGTGTTGGGTTGACAGGATTGTTGCTTGATACCATTCAATTCCTTCTCTATCCTGAGCAAACTCTTTTGTTGAAAAAGTAGAATCGACATCACCATGGGCTCAAAGATCACTGGTTGAGTGGAATTGCTACCAGCCGAGGCAAAAATTCTGCAGACATCCATCAGTTCTTCAAATGCCGCTCTATCCTTACTACGTAAAGCTCTGGCAAACCCTTTCCATCTTCGAATTTCATGCTCCAAAGCCATTCTGTAGGACTCAACGGTCTTCCCCATTACTCAAGAGACCTCCATGAACTCCGTTAACATCAAATCCTGCGAAGGAAACTCTGCACAGCCCTGCATAAGGCGGGGATGTTTCTCCAAAAAGAACTCTTGAAAATATTTGGAAGGCCTGATAGATGCCACTACTTTTGCTCTTCCACAAGCCAGGGCATGAAAGAAGACATTTCGCCTTGAATGACAATGCGGAGGATACGTGGCTAACAATATCAGCTGGTTTTCTTTTGCAAACGCGGAAAGATAAGTAGTAAGTTGACTAAAAACTCTTTTTGCCTCCCCCGTTGGAATATCTCTGTCCAGGTACAATCCTGCTATATCAGATATCACCACTAGCTTTGCGTCAAATGCATTAACAATTGCTTTCAGCCTTTCCAGTACAATCGAGGTCATCTGGTGCGCAGTGAACGCTCTGGAGATGCAGATGCCCTCCAGAACTTTTCTAGGATCTAGCTGATGAAATTGAGCGATGCGGGATACCTGGTAGAGTCTAAATGTGTTGCCACCATCAACAAAGATCACCTTTGTTCCTAACCCTCCTAGTTGACGCGGCAATTGGGCTCTAACACAGAGAAGCGATGTTAAAGGCAAAACAGCGGGAGTGCCGTATAGCAATGCAAAGTCGCCTATGGCGAAGCCTGGGAACACCTTATCAATGCTTCCAATATTCAACGAAAGTAGTTTTTGAGTTGCGAGGGCCTTGACTATGGTTTTCTGAGACAGGACTGTTGCTCTCCCGTTAGGTTTGAGAAGATAAGAAAGCGTCTTTCTAAGGCTTTAAGTTATCATCGAAGCAACCTCTCTGAAGAGCTGAGGGAGTAGAGAAAAAGTGAAATGTAGCCACTAAACCGCTGCCAATCAGTATTATCACGCACAAGAGTCAATCTTTTAAAAAACTAGATTACCACTGCAATTCAACATTTTATATGGACGAAAAGTCTCTTTTCTCTTAACAGAGGAGAATTCTACCACTCAAACACACTTCAAAAACAAAGTGCAAAATTGGGTTGAAATGGGCAATGACTGTTTATGCCCGAAGTGCGCTATAGCGCTTCCATCATTATTCGGTTGAGAATAGTGAAGCCGTGGCGAAGTTTGAGCTTTTTCTCTCCCAGTCTCGACCTGTACTTTATCGGTATCTCACAGATCTTATACCCCTTGCTTTCCACTAGATGGTTTAGTTCTACTTCAATGTCAAAACCTTCAGATTTGGGCCCCCAATCTTTGATTATGTCCCAACGAACTACTCTCAAGCCGGTAAGCGGATCATTCATGCGTACACCATTAATCAGCTTGTGTAAGAATGATAGGACTCGATTTCCAAAACCGAAAGTGTTTTTCATAGCTCCCTCGGATTGTTGATCATTGAATCTGTCTCCGCAAACCATTCCTAGATCCGAATTCTCTTGCAGGATCTGAACCATTTTGGGGAAATACTCGGCTGGATATGTAAAGTCAGCATCAATCAAAGCTATGTATTCAACACCGGCATCCTTGACATGCTTAATAGCGGTGGATATCGCATCTCCTTTGCCCCGTCCCTTCTGAAAGAGAACTTGGGCTCCCAAACTCTCTGCAACCTCAACAGTCCCATCGGTGCTTCTGCCATCAACAACTAAGCATGGAGGTTTGTCTAGAGAGTGATGTACTTCCGTTAATGTAGGGCCGAGGCCTTCTTCTTCATTCAAGGCAGCAATTACAACCAATGTTGATTTGTTAAATCCCCTTAGCATTACCCATCAACCTTAAATACGAAAAATCAGGTTTTAGATTGTATAAACAGTATTTCTAGACAGCATTGTTTCGTATTCATTGTTATTCAAGACGTCGAAATATTCTCATAGATGAAACTTGCTGATCAAAAGAAGTTGTAATCCTATTGACTCAGGCTATCTATCATAAAGCTTTCTTTCTATGCAGGAGTCTCACTGGCCATTACGGTCTCCAAGATGACATTCCTGGGGGTAGTAGTCTCACTAGAAATCTTTTAAGACATCTAGGTTAGAGAGAGTCTCTCTGGACTTAGAAGGTTGTAGTTCTTGGAGAGACATCTAAGTCTGTACCAGACTCCTTCGAATATAACTTCTGAAAGCCCAGAAGATTTAAGTTTGTTTAGAGTGTAAGTCACTAAGTCCCCGGGTCTATAGCCATTCCTGAGGGGTCGTAGTCGAGCTTGGTCTAAGATTCACGCCCGGGGCGCGTGAGATCCTGGGTTCAAATCCCAGCGGCCCCATCACCACAGCCACACACACCGATTAAAAAGACTATTCAACCCGTGCTGTAATTGAGGTTTTTAGCAGACTATAGATTCCTTTAGTGGAAAAGCACTGGGCTGTTTCGGCGTTGTTTAGTCCTTTTCAGAGGTGATACTTGTTTAACAGGAATACTCATAAATGGGTGACTTCGTTTTTCAGAAGAGATGAACAAGAAAACAAGAACCACTGATGCTTTACCTATTCTCCTGATGGGCGGCTTATTTGTTGTAATCCACTTGTTGGCCTTGTTGGTAGCGGCTCCGTTTAGAGCCTCTGGGGTTATTGCATTTCCGGACCCAAACGATCCGATGAATCTAGTGTATTTCTTCTTGTTGTTGCTCGTGTTCACAATCGCGATTCTGCTAATTTCGAAGTTCTGGAAGAAGGAAGTGGTCCGAATAATTGTGCTAGGAGCAACGGCGATACTTGCCATCTACGTGTTTTATCCCTTATTCTCAATCGTTATTCCACAAGCTTGGTTATCACTAGGGTTGTCTATAGCTTTCTCAACCATTCTCCTCATAATGCTTGTGAAAAAACCCGAATGGTATATACTAGACTTAGTAGGCATCTTCACAGCAGTTGGTGCAATTGCAATGCTGGGCATTTCTTTGAACATCTTAATAGTGATAGTATTGCTTATTGCCATGTCCATATACGACGCGATATCCGTCTATAGAACCAAACACATGATAGATCTCGCGGACACTCTCATAGACCAAAAACTTCCAGTTTTGTTTGTCATTCCAAAAAGAAAAGACTACTCATTAGTTGAAGAAACAAAAAGCCTGAAAGAAAAACTACGAGACGGAGAAGAACGAGATGCTTTCTTTCTAGGAGTGGGAGATGTTGTTTTTCCGGGGATTTTGGCCGTAGCTGCCTTTTATAGCTTATCTAGCTACGAACTCCTCGTTGCCCTATCGGTGATATTGGGTACACTTGTCGGTTTTGTAGTGCTTATGGCGGTAGTAATCAAGGGGAAACCACAAGCAGGTCTACCATACCTTTGCACGGGCGCTATACTAGGCTATCTAGTTGCTAGCTTCCTAATTTTTGGGACACTTGCAATTTAAGCCTGCCTCTTTACATTTGGGTTTTGCAAAAACCTTCACCATCCAAAAATATTTGTCTCTTAGGCTTGCGTGGTGCTCGACATCAAATAGCTATTCTGCAGCTAGTTTTTTACTTCATGTATTTTGTTAAGGCCGTTTCAGGATCTAAATTTTCATGAACTATCCCGCAGAGTACTCTTACCATTTTGGTCGGGGTCTTATGTTGGAACACATTTCTTCCCGCAGCTACTCCCGCTCCTCCAGCTTGGATGCTTCCGTATACCATTTGGCAGAATTCTTCATCAGTGCTAGTCTTAGGCCCTCCAGCCATAACCACCGGAACAGGACAGCCATTCACAACCTCCTTAAAAGTGGTAGGATCACCTGTGTAGTTGGTTTTGACAATATCTGCTCCGAGCTCAGCCCCTACCCTTGCCACATGTTTAATCACATCTACATTGTATTGATTGACTATCTTGGGCCCCCGGGGATACATCATGGCCAGCAACGGCATAGCCCATTCATCACACATCTTTGCCGTGGTGCCTAGTAATGAAAGCTGCTGAAATTCCGTCTCAGAACCAATGTTAATATGTAAAGAAACTGCGTCTGCCCCCAGTCTAATCGCCTCCTCTACTCGAGCAACCTGAACCTTATCATTTGGGTCTGGTCCTAAACTGGTACTAGCAGAGAGGTGAAGTATTAACCCGACATCTCTTCCAAATCCCCTATAGCCAGACCTAATTATGCCTTTATGCTCAAGAACCGCATTTGCTCCTCCATCAGCAACCATATTCACCACGGTTTTCATGTCTAACAACCCGTCCACAGGCCCAATCGAAACGCCATGGTCCAACGGGATGATGACAGTTCTCTTAGTATTCCGGTTCATAATACGATCCAAACGTATGCTCTTCCCTATCTCACTCATGAATACCACTTTCTGAAATCCAATAATCTATGATGAGAAAAAAGAGCAACTTCGTAAATAAACTTTTCAATTAACTGACAAAAAGAATTGAAGAAGCGAACGACTACGCTACAGGGTATTATCATTGTTCGCCAAAACCAAAGTAGCTCAAACAAGGTTCGATTGTAATTTGTTAACCACGCTAGATTGATAAGTTGGCACTAGGTGAAAATTGTGGTGATCTTTGTTGGTAGGAGTTGGTGATAGGTTTCAAAGCGAAACCAAGTATTTTAGAGGAAACTTGCAGGGTGGACATCTAGACTGGTTGAATAAACCAAAAACTTTCAAGAATTACCCCGATTCCATTACAGTCAAACTGCGATTGCCAGAAGGAACAAAAAACCTATCGCTAGAAGAAAGTTTGAAAAATCGTAGAAGTGTTCGCAGATTCGCCAGTGAACCCATAAACAAGATTCAATTGTCTTATCTCCTTTGGGCTTCAACTGGCATTCGAAGGAAAGTTGGAGGATACGAATTCCGTACTGCTCCTTCTGCAGGAGCACTATACCCAATCGAAACGTATCTCATTTCAAATAATGTGGACGGTTTAGAGAAAGGAATTTATCATTATTCAGTACGATCTCATCTTTTAGAAGAACTAAAAACTGGTGATTTTGCCCAAGCATTCGCTCAGGCAGCCCTAGGGCAAGAATTGATCCGTGAATCGGCCATTGTAGTTATCTGGACTGCTATCTTCGCAAGATCAAAATGGAAATATAACCAAAGAGCCTACCGATATGTCTACCTTGATGCTGGACATATTGCTCAGAATTTAGCTCTCGCTGCAAGCAGTGTTAATTTAGGGTCTTGCCAGATCGGTGCTTTCTTTGACGATGAAATCAACCAGCTTGTGGGTGTAGATGGAAAAGACGAGAGTGCATTGTATATGAGTGTTGTAGGTTGCCCAATACTGTCGTAGGCTCTTCCAAGTTGGAAATAACTACAAATATGCTTGATTCCTTTCTATGGACCAGCCTATTACTAATCCATATCTGAGATTCACAAATCATAGTTAGCTGAAGCTTCAATCAACCCGAATGGGCTTAAAGAATGACCGAATTGGTTTCTGACGAGCAAGCAGTTATTTCCTCAAGGACAACCACTATCAAAGAAAAGATTGTTCCTAGAAAGACTATTGTCTACAAGACTTTAGTTGACCCTGCCGTAATGAAGATTTCTGGGGAAAGAATAAAGACCCAATTATTTGCCAGGTTTGGATTTTTGAAACCTAAGCCTGATGAGGTACAATTAGTTTCAATTGACAAGTACTATGAGATCTACATGCTAATCGGTGGAAAATACTTCATTGACTATTATCGCAAGCGCAACTACAGGGTAAAAGTTGAAAAAACCGTTTTTGACGTCTGAATACTAAGACACAAGTTTACGCCTGAAAAAGCCCAGGGGGCTTCTCCCAACGATCCTAATGTGCTCGAACTGATAGGTGAAGAGAGGCTAGCCAAGAAGGTTGAAGCTTCTTATATTCTTGATAGGCATGGTGCACGAACCTCACTAGACGAGCTACCGTCTGCTCCTTCAGAGAAACGACCAAAGAAGATTCTAACAAAATTTGGCCTTGAAGAGATTGCCTCGGCCCACGACCTATTGATAATTCGAAAAAAGCTATGTAAAAGGCCGAATGACTGCAACAGAATCGTGACCGAACTCTTTGAAGTGAGCGAACGAATCATAATTTACACTCCAAGATTCAAAATAAGGTTCAAGAATCTTAAAACGGGTGAGGAAAAGACAACAGATTTCGACGGAGTAACCGCCAAAAGGATAAAATAGAACTCTCATCCAAACCTGAAAAAATGATGGTGAGACTGAGAAAACAATTTCGTACTCTGTTCTTTTAGCTCTATCCAATCCTCAAGATACACTCCGGATTTAGAAATTTTTGCTTATTAACAATTAAGCCACTGATAAATCTTGATAGTTAGCACTATATGTAAATGTTAACAAAAGATAATATCCGCTAAGATATACCCCTTAACATGGAAGTCCAGCGACAGGCGAGTCGATTGGCAAGATTATTTGCTCTGCCGATTGCAATCTTTATTTGGTTCATTGGATTTGGTTTTCTCTGGATAGATTCCCAAAGAAGCCGCAAAAAACGTTCTACTGTCTCAGACTCAGTTGCCTTAACCTTCATGGTTTTAGCGCCAGAAGAGAAACAGACAATCTGAGACTTCCTATGACTGAAAACTATGGAGAAATAGAAATTGACCGTAACTGCCACGAATGAACTACAGGTATATCTCCGCAAAAGCAGGTTTCAATTCACTCCTCGCAGAACAAGATATGACATCTGGGCTCAAATCTTAGCGTCCTGCAAACAAGAAGAAAAAACTCAATCTTGGTTGCTTTCCAAATTGGGGTTGTCCTCGGCCAAAGTAAAAGAATCCCTCACCTTTCTGTTGTCCGCAGAATTGATGGAGACTGTTGAATCGACGGGGATTGCCTTAACGAAGTTCAAGACAACCAAAAAAGGACAGGAAGCTTTGAGTACCTATCACCTTCTAGTCGATAGGTACTTCTCAATATATCAATAGCCAAAGAGACTCTTGGATCAGTTATATTAGGGTAGAGTTAACCTTTCTTTTGAATGGTCTATTAGTTGGGTGTTTTAAACCTTCGTTTTGGAGAATGCCGCTGATAAGACATAAATAAGCTCGGACAAAGAACTTTGATGAAAGACGATTGGTCAGCGGAGGTGAACAAATGGTTAAGTGTGTTCTATGTGGTGCTGAAGTAGGAAAAGAACAGCCCGGGATTACCGAAGAAGGAAAATGTGATATCTGTAGACATAAGTTGGGAATTGAGAAATAATGTCTAGACTCCCTAGTTTATGTTCTGGATTAGAGACCAAAAACTTGGGTGTATCCCAGTTTTTCCCGTTTTGTCTTTGGATTTTGAATAGCCCTCAATAGGTTGATTTAGACCCTTTCAGCTCCAAAAACTTTGTTTTGGCTTTTTTATTTTACAAAAAGATGGTAGCGGTAGTGAGGGGTAATTGCTATCTCAAATAAATTCCCATTTGAATCAGTGTTAAGAAGACAGCTAGTGTAGCTCCCACTGCGATTTGTGTAGGAGTGTGTGCTTTTAGCTTGATTCTCGCCCAAGCTACGGGCAATAACAAAAGGAAAAAGGGGAGCATGATGATGCCCATCTGTGTAGCCAAAAAAGTAGCTGGAGCGGTTATGCCTGAAGCGTGCACGCTTACTTTCCAGTATTGACTGATCAGCATCAACGCTATCAAGTTTATTGTGTAGCAAGCCATGAGTGCAACTAGGGTAGGTGGAGCTCCGACCATCATGAGGACGACAATTCCTAGAAAGTAGCTGAGGGCAACTCCGGTGAAAGCTTTGGGGCGTGAACTGCGTTCTGAAGCGTAAATATCTGCAATGATTCCTCTTTTTGCTAAGCAATAAAGTATCGCGATTGGGAGAATTGACCCGAAAATACAACAAATAGACACTAAAAGGAAAATGGAAGGGGGATTCAAGTCCGTGATCAGAAATGCAAAGCTGTAAAGGGCCACTATGGGTGCGCCCAGAACTGCCGAAATAAGCTCAGCAAGCCTTCTTTTTCCATCCAATTCTGTTACCCTGTTTTGTAAATTCTCTCGGTGGCTATTTCTTGCCACTGAATTAAAAGATTTATTACTTACCAATCACTAAAAGGTTTCTCCCTATTTCATACAGAATCTATGGAAAGTTACTGCTTTTTTCAGTTGAACCTTTTTTTGGATTCCCCGTCCGTTAATTCTCCAAGTCGAAATATGCTGGTTATTAATCTTTGGATAGAACGTTTGATTTTTGGTGGGGATTATGATTTTTGAAGCTCCGATTTCAGTAAGGGCTAAATAGTACCCCTTCTTCGGTTGATACTCAAGGTAGGGGAAGATCATAATGGAAGAGTTTTTGAATCTAGTCCAAAAACTGGTGGATGCAAGCCAACGACATGAGAACTACAGAGATCTGGAATGCATAAATTTGATAGCTAGTGAAGGTTTGAAGTCTCCAGCCGTAAGGCAGATGCTTAGTCTTTCCTCAGACTTGGAGGGTCGGTACGCGGAAGGAGAGAACGATTTCAAAGGCCATGTGAAGAAGCGTTATTATCAGGGCCAAGAATACATCACGGCAATCGAGGACCATACAACAGATTTGATCAAGAGATTGTTCGGGTGTAGTTGGGCAGACCTTCGTTTGGTCTCTGGTACACATGCCAATTTGGCCACTTTCAAAGGTTTATCCATGGCAACCAAGAACCGTAAGATGGTTGTAACACCCCTTAGTTGCGGTGCTCACATATCCCACGATTATGCTGGATTGGCAGGCTCAGTTCTCGGTTTGGAGAACATAAACCATGTTTACGATGTGGATGAGTTCAACATAGACCCTGACAAGTCAGCTGATGTGATTCGAGCTGCCAAACCTGGGATCATTACTTTTGGAGGCAGCCTATTCCTCTTTCCACACCCACTCAATGAGTTGAAGACTGTCGCAAATGAGGTTGGGGCCTACGTAGCTTATGATGCGTCCCATGTTCTGGGACTTATAGCTGGAGGTGTATTCCAAGATCCTTTCAGTGAAGGAGCAGACTTCATAACTTCTTCAACCCACAAGACTTTTCCGGGTCCCCAAGGAGGAGTCATACTCGGGAATTGCAGTAGCAAGCGAATGGAGAAGGCGATTAAGTCAATCCAGTTCGCTATCTTTCCGTTAAGCACTTCAAACACTCACCTAGGAAGATTGCCAGCAGTTGGAATAGCTGCGTTGGAGATGAAGATCTTCGGCGCAGAACTGGCTAAACGTACCGTGGAAAATGCTCAGACAGCCGGGCAGTATCTTTACGAAAACGGAATTAATGTTGTGTGTGAAGCTAAGGGCTTTACGAAGTCACATCAAATAGCTGTTGACGTGGGGGAATTCCAAGGAGGCAAAAAGGTTGCCCACCAACTTGAGGCGGCCAACATAATTTTGAACAAAAATCTCTTACCCTATAACGATCAGGACAACCGTGACAACCCCTCCGGTTTAAGAATTGGTTTTCAAGATGTAACAAGGCGGGGCTTTGGGAAAGGCGACATCAAGCATCTGTGCGATTTGATTCTAAAAGTGATAACAGGCAAAAATGCTCCTTCCGAAGTTAGAGAGATGGTTATCGCTATGAAAAGAGAGTTCAACGAAGTCAAATATGGCTTTCAAAGCCTAGAAGAAGCTCTGAACTTAATCAAAAGAACCTAAGTTAGTCCCAAAGAACGCGCAGGTTTTGTATTAAAGCTTAACTGCTTTGTCCATTTTAGGTGTTAACTGATATTGAGTTGAACATTGGGCGCAAAACTTATAATGGAACTGAAAAATAATGAAATCAGTGAAAAAGATGGATATGGACAAGATATCTCGGTGGGCTTACACACTCTCTGTCTTGGTCGCAGTAATTGCAGGACTAGTGCTTGGCTATTTGGCTTGGGATGCAGGCGGTTGGATTGGAGACGTTGCAACTTGGAATAGTTACGTCATTATAGTACTTTTGATACTAGGCATAATTGTGGGTCTAACCTCTATCACTATCGAGAAGGTTGGGCCTTTCTTGATCGCAACAATTGCGCTTGTGGTCGCTGCAGGAGCAAATGTCTGGGCACCTCTAGAAATCATTCACTCACTTCTATTCTTCTGGGCTTCTGCAATTACATCGTATATCGTGGCTTTCGCAGCTCCAACAGCCGTGATAATAGCTATTATTGCTATTCTTGGCATCACAAAAAGAAAGTAACACAACCACCCCTTTTTTCTTTTTTCCAAACAAAGATGCTATTGAGATTGTCTAATCAGTTCTTAATGGAACCACTAGGAGTCATAGAGGAGCTTTCGAAGTTTGGTGCCTTATAAATGAGAGCCAAAAAGCTTAAAACTCATCACTAGAAGGTAAAGAAGGAAATATCGAGGATTCAATATGAACTCTGAAATGGAACTACCTGGCTGGCTTCGAGCTTTAGCGGTAATACTTGGCTTTGTGGCAATCGGAGTGGGAATAACCATGTTGGTTTACCCAGAGCTTGGATTGGCAACTTTGGTTTGGCTAGTGTTCTTTGTTTTGATAATTGTCGGAATACAGATGCTTGCACTTGGAATAGCAGCTGCGGATCTGTCCGGAGGAATGCGGGCATTAAACGTAATCTTAGGCATAGGAGCAATTATACTAGCATTTGTAGCAGTTTATTACCCGGGACTCACGATTGCGTTTCAAATCATCCTGTTCGCAGTGGGATTACTGTTAATGGGAGCTGGAGCAGCCGTCTTTGGAGGAGCAGCGAATCTACCCAAGTCAAGTAGAGCATTGGGCATAATACTTGCTATATTAACTGTTGTCTTCGCAATTCTGGTTCTTGCTTTCCCTGGCCTTGGCGCAGCGACACTGATTGTACTACTGTCATTTGGCTTTATACTAGCGGGCATAAACGCGGTCTACGTCGGCTTTGTGGGCATGAAATAACCTCAACCCCTTTTTTCTTTTTTTATTCTATCGATAAGAATATGATGGCTGCTAAGGCTAAAAGTATTCCTACGCCCCTGGTTGGGCTTATTCTTTCGTTTAGAATTAGATAAGAGAGGATTATCGTTATTACGGGGTAAAGAGCGGTTAGAGGAACCACAATACTGGCTTTTCCTGTGCCTAGAGCGGCAAAAAAAGCCACCACTGCTAATGAGCCAGCTGCGCCTGCAAGCAGTGAATAGTTAAACCCTGGAGAACTCACGTCGATTTGGGGTTTAAAAAAGACGAAAACTGCCACAGTAGCAATTAATGAGGCGATGCTTGAGATGACAAAAACTTGAGACCACTCCATATACCTGGAAGCTAATTTAGCAAGGACACCCCACATTCCCCAACAGATTAACGCAATAATACTTGAGTATAACCAATTCAAATCCTACACCTACAATTCCAATAAACAAAACATCACTTAATATTTGTCTCTTAGTTTTAGCAAAA
>DAOVIH010000074.1 GCA_030673805.1 Candidatus Bathyarchaeota archaeon
GGATGGTTTGCTTGCGGGTTTCGGGGCGGGTTTCGGGACTGGTTTTTCTGCCATTTTTTTTTCACTCCTTTTTTTATTGTTGATTTTTGTCGATGCAATATTCCGCGCCTATGCAGACACCGAACATTAATGCAAAGTAATTACAAACAAGCTAATAAATTTAACAAGAAATACTTGCTGTTTTTCCATTCTCTTGGTTTGATCTGCACCAAATTTTAGTCTTTTTTCTTGGTTCTCGGCAGAAATCAAGCATCGTATAGTCAACACAGCAACCTTTCAGGCTAGTACCATAAGTTGCGAACAAACCTAGTTTTGTGATATTCTGGGGGTAAAGTACTGGACTTAATTATGAAAAAGTCTTATTTTCAGGTTCAGTATTGTTAGTCTTAATGAAAACTGCAACTGTTATTTTTTTTCTCATTTTCGTGTTATCTAGCCCGTTTCTGTTGCAGCATAGCTTTCTTGTTGGAGGCAACCTAGAGGGGGATGTTCCAGATTTTTTTGTGGGAATTGATGTTGCTTACGACAACATATCAGAAATGAAACTACTTGTCGATAAAATTAGTTCATACACCAATCTCTTTATCATCGGAACTACGGGCATAACGTATGATACCCAAAGACTTGATGAGACCTGTCAGTACATTTACGATAAGGGTCTATCCTTCATAATCTACACCGAAAGACGACTTCAAATCCAGTGGGTTGAAGACGCTGAAATAAAGTGGGGTGACCGTTTTTTGGGGTTTTATGTACTTGATGAAGTGGGAGGAAGACAGTTGGATAGGGCAGCGCTTAGGGTTTTTGCCGCGGACGACTACACCGATGCTGCGAATCAATTCGTGAATTCTGTGAATAGCGAACTAGAGCGCATAACCGGAGACCTTACCAGTTCATCGGAGATTCCTTTGTTTACTTCAGACTATGCGCTCTATCATTTTGATTATAGAGCAGGATATGACACGATCTTAGCCCAATTCGGCTGGAATTACAGTAGACAGTTGAATGTGGCACTTTGTAGAGGAGCAGCTACAGTGCATAACAAAGAATGGGGTGCCATAATCACCTGGACTTACAACAAGCCACCTTACATTGAATCGGGGGAGGAGCTTTATGATGATTTGGTTTTAGCATACGAAAACGGAGCCAAATACATCGTGGTCTTTGATTCTAATGAGCCGTACACTCATGGAATTCTGTTGGATGAACACTTGGAGGCTTTAGAGCAGTTCTGGCAATACACGTTGGACAACCCTAGAACAAAGAGTGAAACTGATGATCGAGTTGCATATGTTCTTCCAAAGGACTATGGATACGGTTTTAGGGGGCCCGATGATAAGATTTGGGGATTGTGGACGGCCGACGCTTTTAGCTATGAAGTAAGTGTAGACCTCGGGAATATGCTGGAGCAATATGGGAGTAAGCTTGATGTAATCTATGAAGATACGGTAGACCCCTTTAATGTTGGGCACTACAGCAAACTGATTTTTTGGAATGGGACAATAATAGACACTAAGCAATTGCATATTCGTTCAGATGGCAATGTTTGGGGAACTGAAAAGATACAGCAAAACGAAAACGTCTACCGACTCATTGATGACATCAATGGTTCCATTATTGTTGAAAAAGACAATATCACAATCGATGGAAATGACTTTTCTCTTTGGGGATCAAATTCTGATGGTTCTAAAGGGATTGATATGGTAAATAGGGTTGGGGTTACGATTAAAAACCTTAGAATTGACGGGTTTGACATTGGCATTTACATGCCTATGGCTAACAATTGTTCAGTCTACGGAAACCAGATAATAAATTGTGAGAATGCTCTATGGCTATTTGGCAGTTCATATAACAACATAGCTTACAACACTTTTGTAGACAATCCGGACTTAGGTATACAAGTAATGTATGAATCTAGCTTCAACGTATTGTACGGAAACAACATAACAAATACTCCAGTGGTTTTGTGGATGGCAGATGAAGGAAACATTGCAGATAGCAACTATTGGACTGATTATGAAGGTATTGATGAAAACGGAGACGAAATCGGTGATACACCACACGTTTACCATTCAACATCAGAATCGATAAACTACACAGACAACAATCCAATGATGAACCCAACCATTCTTCCAGCAGTCATAATCCCAGAATTCCCATCAAGGATGATTCTTCCACTTCTCATGGCCACCATATTTGCACTAGTGATTTTCTTCAGAAAGAAACTCAACCACTCAATTCCTAGCTAGATCTACTGAGTGCATCTACGGAACGAAATGCGGCCACCCACCGATAGAATAGGGGGGCAGTTTAGATTGGACGAAAAATCAGATAGTACAGGCATCCCTTCGCGTAGGCTTCTATCAAAATATGGGTCAAAGTTGAACATCATTTAAGAAAACAACGTATTTCAGGTAAAAAACAAATACAGTAGGTTTTCTACTGAAAACGACCCTAAACCCGGGGTAACAGTTGGTTGGAAGATCTATTCTTCAACAAGTTCCATTGGTTGCCCACAGCAAACGAGAACTCCAGCACCCGGTGCAACAACCTCCACCATGTTCCCGCAGATTTTACAGGCGTAAAACTCTCCAGTATTAGTCAATGGTTCACCTCCAATCCAAGTTTTCATGATTCTATAGTTGATGTTTTGTTTACGGTTTTGGATTTATTATTGGTAGCCTACAAAAATCTCCTTCTTTATCTTCTCTTTAGAGACACTAAGAGTGTTCAAAGTGTTTTCCATTGCCCTAAGCATTCCAGGCGGGCCACAAATGTAGAATACTCTGTCTAAAAAGTCACAGATTTCCTTCCTGATTACTTCTTCAGTAAGGAATCCAACGTAGCCCTTCCAGTTTTCTGGAGGTTTCTCAAGACAATGAATAACCCTTAGACGCTTGTTCTCTTCTTGCATCAAATCAAATTCAGACCTAAAGACAATGTCCTCTTGGCGTCTGTTACCATAGAGTAAGACTATATCAGATTTGATTGCTTTGTCGGTGCAGTAGCGACATATACTTCTCAAAGGAGTTATTCCCACACCTCCAGAAAGCATCGCAATTTTTTCATATTCACCTTGAAAAGTGAAAAAACCCTTTGGACCAACTATCGTCACTTTTTCGCCAATTTTTAGCGAGTTAAGGGCATTTGAATAAGGATGCCCAGTAAGCTTCTTCGTAATTTCCAAAAAGCCTTGTTCGGTTGGACTACTAGAAATAGTGAAGTGCTTTGTCATAAATCCTTCCTCGGCCCTAAGTTTGATAAACACAAACTGCCCCGGTTTATACTCTAAACCTGAAGGCTTCGAGAATCTAAAACTCTTAACATCAGGAGTACGTTCAATTATCTCAATAACCTTAACTTCGAAAACCAAAAACTAAACCTCACCCCGAATATGGAAAACCAGACTAATCATTCTTTTGATCTAACAACAAACATACAACTTTGAACCTGTCTGTAAAGTCACCTTTTCTACAATTCAAAATGAATATGAAAGTAGCTTGAGTGACATATTAATCGTCCACATTCCAACAATTAACGAGTGAATTAATTCAGGGATAGCAAAACCAACATGTAGCGGCGATACAAGAAACACAATTGGAAGTACCAATATGGTTATTAATGCCGCAATTCCAAGAACAAAACTCATCTTCTTGACAGGAACATTTTCCGTTCCCAAGCCGATTAGGATCAATCCTATTGGACCCAACAAGAAGTAGCCAAGAGAAACAAGACCATGTGTGAAGGGATAGTCAATGGTGAATACAGCTACAAAGACCAAACATAGGCTAGCAAGCATAAAAGAAACTATTCCAAGCTTTACTTTTGGTTCCTCATCCAAGTATTCCTTCACACCAAAAGCAAAGAAAAAACCCAGCAATCCACCAACTAATACAGCACAATTGAAGAACAACGAGACTTCGCCCACCCCTAATTCACTCAACGCGTTTTCTTCCCAACTGAACCAAGGGGAAACGAACGTAGCCAGCAAAACCATGATTATCACAAAAACCGACCCAGAAATACCTGAGACACCAGCTATTCGCATAAGTTTCAGATTCTTTCGTCGATGCCCAGTCAAATAAAGGCCTCAAAGACTATAGTTGGCAAAATATGAATATAACCGTTAAACTGCAAAGCCTAAACAACCTAGACAATCTTAAGAAGACTCTTTCGGTCCGACTTCAACACCAAAAGGAGGTTGTGGTGGGCCGGACCGGATTCGAACCAGTGACCTTCTGCACGTCAAGCCTTCAGGGGAAAAACTATCTGAACATGAAATAGAGGAATTGCTGGAGAAATTTAGGGATTTTCAGTTGGTGGATCTGCGAAGGGCAGAAAGAACAGTCTACGAGAAGATCTATTATATGCGCAAGTTCTTCAGGAAAATACCCAAATACCCTGAACAGATAAGCCGAGAAGAGATTCGTGGTTATCTTAAGACTCTGAACTGCTCAGACGCTGTCTACAAGAATGTTCTTGGATCTTTGAAAGTATTTTTCAGAGATTTTATGAATAGACATGAAGTAGTAGCGTCTTTCAAGTTTCCACGTTCTCCTTTTAAGATTAAGAGGATTCCAAGCAAAGAGGATCTTCAAAGATTCTATAGGGCTTTGGATTCGGATATGGAGAGGGCTTTGTTTCTCTTCTATGCGTCTACTGGATTAAGAAGAAATGAGGTTTTGTCATTAACAGCAAAGGATGTTGATTTTGAGCAGAGAATGGTGATTCCTAATTGTCACAATGGAACAACCAAGAACAGCTATGTTAGTTTCTATAACAATGAAACCGAGGAAGTATTAAGCAAGATTGAGATTGGTAGCGGAAGAGTATTCCCTTACAGTGATAGGTAATACAAGAAGCTTTGGAATAGAGCCAGAGAAAGAACAGATCTGAGAATTACTCCTCAACGATTGAGAGAGTGGTTCTGTTGTGAAATGGCTGTGTTAGGAGTGAATGATCGATACATAGATTGTTTTTGTGGACGTACGCCTAAATCAGTTCTTGCGAGACATTACACAGATTACAGTCCTGAACGGCTTAGAAGAATCTACGAAGAGGCTAACCTCAAAGTGTTGGCCTAAAACCCCTTCTTTTACACATTTAAACATAAAAAAACATGAGCGATACTGGTTTATCCAGAGATTCATGTTGATTTTTCCGTAAAATTAGACAGGTTCAAACAAAACACAAAAAACCTAAACTATACATGCAGGGGGTTCAACCACGTTACCCGTAGAAAATAAGTTCCTTTTCTTCGAGTCTCTTATGGAGTTTGCCAACCGCTTCGTAAACCTGTTCTTTCTTGTTGGCTCCCGTAATAACAAGTTTTCCAGTGGAA
>DAOVIH010000032.1 GCA_030673805.1 Candidatus Bathyarchaeota archaeon
ATTTCGGTTATGTCAGGTCTTTTCTTTGGCAAACTGGCTTTTTTGGGTTGAGTTGCCGCGATTACGCGGATAATAGCTATTTCAGCCATGCTCTCTTCGATTTTTTCTAGCATATCCTCGGTTTCAAATTTTTCTGGGAGAGTAAGCCCCCGGTCCAATTCTGCCGGCGGGTCTTTCATCCAAGCCTCTGCAATGGTTCTGAGGCCATAAGGGGTTTTTTTGTAAGTTTTTATTCCACACAATAATATGGGCGGTGTGTCTAAAGCAGTCGCTGCTTTAATAATTTCCTTCCCGAAGTTAGGGGATCGTTTCTTGTCCTCTACTGCAAAAACATAAGTCATACCGGCTTTGTAGCCGGAAAAGCCCAAAAGCCTAGGTGTTTCAGAATTAATTCGAGGCCAATATCGAATCCGAGCTACAGCTCGCCTAGAGCGGTGCCTAGGCAAATACGCAAGGGATCCATGTTTTGGAGCGTGTTTTTTCCGATGGCCCATTGTATTTCAGCTTCGCGGCTTTTAGCAATGAGAAACTATGGTTATAAAGGTTCCCGTTAGTTATCTTGGTAGCGTATCGATTTCATCCAACCAGCTCTAAATTCAAGTGGCGCATAAAAGGGCATACGGGTTTTGAGCCTGGCTACAGAACGTGAATTCAGACCTTTGGTATTCAGAAGGTATTGCGAAAGCATACCAAAATACTTGTTTGTCTCTAGAGCATAAGGAGAAACTACTATAGAAATACGCGTGAAACTCTTTCAAAGATCCTTTGAGCACACTCCGCGGGCGAAAGGTTAACCGTGTCAAGGACTATTTCTGGATTCAAAGGTGGTTCATATGGCTGTCCCACTCCAGGAACATTAGGAGCTGCACCTGCCAATGCGTTAGAATAGATTGATTTTGGTGCATAATAGGTTTTATCCCGGTTATTCTCCCGAAAAATGCAGATTTCCAAGGGACAGACCAGATAAGCCTCTACGAAAAGAGAGATCTCTTTCCGGGCCTTATCCCTATAACGCCTTAAATTACCCGTTGCGTCGATTACTATGTTCACACCGTTTTGTGTGAGTAATTTCCCAACGTAAACTAAAGTGTTGTAGACTCTGTTGCGTTCCGCAATGGAGTAGGTTGGGTGAGGAGTGACAATTTCGCGCAGAGTGTCTGAAGACAAAAGTTGTACCAAGATTCCTTTCTGAGTAAGAAGACTAATAAGCGATTTAGAGACTACAGACTTGCCGCTACCTGGAAGCCCAGTTATCCAAATACACCAACCACAAGACCCAGACATGAGACACAGCCCAGTTTTTTCAAAGAGCAGAAATAATTTGATGGACTACAACCAAATAAGAGTTCCCTATTTATTGAAAACAGTATAACGGGTTTGTCATCATGCTGTTTCTTAAAAAATGCATTGTGGTAATCGGTCCTAAGTTCTGAAAGTCAGATACACCAATAGAAATAACCAACCCCCTTTTGCTACCTTTGAATTACCGAGGTATATGGTCTAAAACTCCATCAACAAGACAGACTTTAAGTTAATCAATTTTTTGGCTAATTGAGAAAAGGATTATCATGGATCAAAACTAAACACTCTGAAAATATGAGTTGATGTCGTTCAAATCAAAAACTTCATTTTGCAGAACGTTTTTAACAAAATTAAGAAGTTTAATGCGTATTTCCCTTTTGAGACTGGGATACCAAACAGGTGAAGCCACTACCAAGCCGCGCCAAGCGTAATATGGTTGAACAAGGCTAAGAATCTCAGAGTCTCCAGTTTTTTCCAAGTAGTTATCCCAGAATAGCCTAAAGAGATGTTCAAATACCCCTTCAAACTTGCCATGTTTCTGCAAAGAATAGAAGAGGAAATTGATGGTCATTGCAGTAACATCATTGGCGGGCTCACCATACTCGCCTCTACTCCGATCCAATACCGTGAAGTCTGTGCCTTCCCTAAACAGGACATTCCAAGGATGAAAATCACCGTGCACTTGGCTAAGTCTGTGAGTGTTTTTTTTCAAACGCCACCGCCAAGAAACACAATCTTGTTCTAGATCGATAAAAAAAGAGGGGGAAACGTACCCGAGGTTTGGAGGATAGCTATCTAGTAGGCCCATTATACATTCGCTATGTCCAACAAGTTCCCTGATGTGTCTGATGTAGAGCCCGGGCGAATCATGCTTAAACTCATGTATTTTAGCAAGATAATTAGACAGAGACAAACAACGCTTCTCATCTAAGTCAGTAATCTCACCTGTTTCGGCAATAGCGTCCAAGTCCTTATGGTATAATTTTCCATCCTCAAACTTTGTTAATATGAAGAATTCGTTACACTCGCCGAGGGAGATTATTCTTTCCAAATTCTCAAAAGCACCTACATCTACGGATTGCACATGTTTAGGGAGTTTGTTAAAGGCTGAATGTTGCCAAAGCAGAGTTTGGGCCCTATCAGAAAAATGATCATGCCCGAATCCTTCTGAGCGCATGGTCGCCAAAACGACACGCTTTACTTCACCGTTAACCTGAAATTGGATAAGATATGGAAAACCATAACCAAACCCCTTTAGATCAGCTGAAACTGCTTCGGTTTTCTCACTGATTTTCCAAACACCAGAAACTTCAAGGTCCTCCCCGTATAATGTAACAAGATAATCACGGAGAACTTTTTCGGAAAGCTTTAAAACACCGGAGTTACTCATCACCCTCTTCACCCAGATTTTTGTTACACCATCTAAATCTTGAAGCTATTAAGGTTTCATTAGAAAATAAAAAATGGAAACGCCAAAATTTTAGTCATTTAACAGAGAATCGAGGGACCTCAAGGATAAATTGTGCTAAAAGGAAAATTGAGAACTGAACTCTTAAGATCACTTGTCGGTGCTGAAGAAGGAGCAAGAGACGAATTAACGCAGTGTTAATTGACTGGCTAATTTTAAAGTGTAATGGTAGAATTTTCGAGATAGAATAAAATGGAAAGGAATTTCTTAATATACCAAGACGAAACTTACTAATCAGCTTGAAGAACTCATATGAGAAAAGAGTTGAACTGCTTGGAAACATTTCGAATTAAAGATCCGACTCTAGCGACACAAGGGAATTTACAAATCGAGTGGGCTTGGGCACATATGCCTGTCTTAAATCAAATTAGGAATAGGTTCAGGAAAGAAAAGCCCTTTGAAGACTTAATGTTAGGTGCATGCCTACACGTAACTAAAGAAACAGCAGTACTCATTGAAACAATGAAGGCGGGAGGCGCACAAATTGCTCTTTGCGGTTCAAATCCACTCTCAACACAGGATGATGTTGCTGCTGCACTTGCTGAAGAAAGTGTAAACGTCTTCGCTTGGCGAGGACAATCAGCAGAAGAGTACTACTGGTGCATTGACAAAGTCTTGGACTACAAGCCAATCATAACTCTGGATGACGGCGCAGATTTGGTAGGTAGAGTACATAGTGAACGGACGGATATGCTTCCTAACATTAGGGGCGGAACCGAGGAAACAACAACAGGAGTGCTAAGGTTACGAGCCATGGAAAACGCAGGAAGTTTGAAGTACCCAATAATAGCCGTAAATGACGCTTACACAAAACATCTTTTTGATAATCGTTACGGAACAGGTCAAAGTACTATTGATGGAATCTTGAGAGCAACGAACATTCTTTTGGCAGGAAAAACAGTGGTCGTTTGCGGATATGGTTGGTGTTCACGGGGCATAGCAATGAGATCAAAAGGAATGGGGGCTAACGTTGTAGTGACGGAAGTTGATCCGATTCGCGCCCTAGAAGCAGTTATGAGCGGGTTCCGAATAATGACGATACTGGAAGCTGCAGCAATCGGCGATATATTCGTTACTGCAACAGGAAATCTGAATGTTATTAGAAAAGAACATATGAAGAAAATGAAAGATGGTGCGATAATTGCAAACAGTGGACACTTCAATGCTGAAATTTGCTTAAAGGATTTAGCTGAAATCTCCACAACAAAGAGAAGCATCAGACCGTTCTTGGAGGAGTTTAAATTGACGACTGGAATACGGCTTTACCTTCTAGCAGAGGGAAGACTGGTGAATCTAGCAGCTGCTGAAGGTCACCCCTCTGAAGTCATGGATATGTCCTTTGCAAACCAAGCATTATGTGTGGAGGAACTGGTCAAAACAGAAAAAACGCCCAAAGTACATAGAGTGCCAAGAAAAATAGACGAAACTGTAGCCAAACTGAAACTTGTGGCGATGGGCATGAAGATCGACAAGCTAACGACTGAACAACAAGCCTATTTAGGAACTTGGGAAGTGGGTACAGAATAGTGAAAAAAAAATGGTAAACTTTAAATGGTCTAAGATTATAAACATGGCTTAAAGTGGGGAATAGGTGAATGGTTAGCAAAGATCAAACAATAGGCGGAATAATATTCATAGTATGTTTGTTGGTTGCCATCCTCTACACTGTAACATTGGTTTATCCAGAATGGCTTTCATCGATAACGTCTGTGCCGTTAGAACGTATTCAATTCTGGGCTGTAGCCATACCAGTTTTCATAGCATTCATCGCAATTATGTTAATTGGAGCATGGATAGGGTGGACTATGGCTACGACGCCTCCTCCAAAGCCAATTGAAGAGATCACCGCCGAAATAGAAACTCAAACAGAAGAAAAAGCTACTGAAAAGAATGAAGACTGAAGACTACAATTAGCTGATTCAAGCGAAATTTCCATTCTTCAATTGGTTTTTTCTATTTTTTTAATATTTATCTTTTCAACCCAAATTGGTTTTTTCTATCGTGTAGAAGTAGCGAATCGGCAGATTCTGGATTGCGGGGTAATTCACTGAATAAGGCTAGAGGTCCACAACTCATATTGTAACAAACATATTTGTTAATGGATGTCATCCATTGACAATCTTTCGAAGGGTAGGCACAAGCCTGAGTAGAAACTGGAATTATTCTCGGGAAATTATCTTTAGTTCCCGTTTTTCTTGTACAAGCAATGGACTATATCTTTACACACCATACATTGGTCGGGAATCGGTGCGTCTGGTGGGCGTGAGCTCAGATAACCAAGCTTGTGTATACAGTCTGAAGTGGTATCTTGTTCACGGGGTAATATATTGTCTTCAGCTTTTTCCTCAATTGCACCAAGGTTCATTTCCGACGCCTCTAAATTCGTTGGGAGACTAGTGTCTTTAATGCCAACCAAACAATATGGACACGCTTCGTAGGGTTTTGTTGAGTCTGAGGTGAGATTAACAGCACTTAGGGGTTTACTGAAACCTTTACGGCATAACGGATTTTGACAAATAAGAGCGTTAGTATTCTCGAAATCCTCTTTAACTTCAGGCATATTTAACCCTCTGGAACCAGTAATATACAAAATGAGTTTATAGTCTTAATGAAGCAAAAATAAGTATGTGTACTACTCATTTGAACACAGTTTTTGTGGGGAAGCCAACTTCTTGAGGTCTTCAACGCCTTTAGAATAACCAGAAGCTATCAAAACATCGCCGTCACGTATTCTTAATTGCGATTTTGGCCGCAAGGAGGTACCTTGCCTCTTTATTGCTAGAATCCACATACCGGTTTCTTCTGGAACCCGAGCCTCCTTCAAGGTTTTGTTTACTAGAGGAGAATCACTTGTTACACAAGCTTGGGCAACAGTTTCCTCAGCTTCCTTGATTGCGAGTTTTAGCACGGGATGGGGTTCAATGTCCCTTAAGACAACCTCGGCCATTTCAGCGGCAGCATCAGCTAGCTTCTCTGCAGCTACGCCTAATCTAATTAGACCCAAAAAGCTGGAAGCTTCATCTTTCTCGAAGTCACTTCTAGCAACAAGCAGTTCAAAATCGGTATGCAGTTTGTCCACATATTCTTCGAGTCGCTGAACTTCTTCAGCTAGGTCTTTACTATCTAACAGAAGAGAAGAATAGGCTAAGTCTATCATCAATTCAGAGGTATTCTTGAGTTCAACGAAACGTTCAAGAATTTCCTCAAACTTTCCCCGCTCATGTTTCTCCATTTTCATTGCTCCAATATCAGCAAGATCTTTGAACTCTTTAATTCCCATTGGGGCTCCGCGCGTAATCAAAATGTCTCCGACAAGAATTTTTTCAGTCTCCGTTGGATCTATAATCCAATCTTCATCTCGACGTATAGCAATTACGTCAACCCCCATATTGGCCGCTAAATCAAGATCACCTATCCGTTTTTCAGCTATCACGGAACCTTCTTTTACTGTAGCTTTCATAAGACGTTCTTCAACTTTTTCGAAGATTTCTCCAATTAGGGGATGGATACTGATTTCTTGGGTGACTATTGCAGCAATGTCAGCAGCAGCATCTGAGATTTTATCGGTAGCGGCGGCAACTGTGGAGACACCTATCAATGCCTCAGCGTCTTCAGCATCCCTAGCTGCAATCATGATTTCCATATTTAAGAAATAGGCGAAAGTGTCAATCTGGTTCTCAAGCTCCAAAACGTCTTCAGCAAGTTCTTTGTCATTAAACAAAGCGGCTGAGTAGGCTAGGTCGATCATAAGCCCAGAAAGGTTCTTCATTTTTAGTAGAAGTTCACGGACAGGTATTGGTTTGTACGCTATCTTTTCGAATCGGGGCATATTTTTAGCGGCGCTCCGCAGTAGAATAGTTGTTGGGCGATATTTTAATGATGCTCTTTGCAGGACTATCCAAATATGAGTAAGGCTACCAGCAAAGCAATTGAGGTTATGCTATCTGCGAAGGAGCTTTCGATTGGAATAACAAAATTATCTGGATCTAGTCCTTTCATAAAGGTTAGAATTGCTATCACATAAGATAGCAAAACGATAATTGAAACGGCTATGAGATTGGTTAGAATCAAAACTGAAGAAAGACTAAGAAAAGTCATTGGCAAGAGAACCCCGTTTATTAAGAGAGATCCGACGCACAGCACGATGAAGACTGCCAGTGAAGCCACCCAAGAAGTGAAAATAGTTTTTGAATGGTTCTTGATTGAAGAAAGTGATGGAGATAGAAGACCCAAGGAGAGTTTGGTAGTAGCGGTTGAACCAACCACAGACCCAACGCTGCCCACCACACTTATAACAGCAGGATAAATCGTGTAGATTTCTTTCCTGGAAATCACTATGGAGCTTATGCTCTTCAGAATCGTTCCTGTAACGCTGACAATGAAAGCCACGACAACCATTGTAATTAGCGACTCTTTAACTGTTTTTAAAAAGACTTGATCCCGAAAGTTTTTAGCCAAAATGTAAAGAGCGAGAAACACAGCTGCTATTCCAATGAGAAGCAGAACGTGCGTACCCATAGTGTTTGAAAAGAAGAATATGTTAAGAACTAATATGTAGCAGATAGTTACGAATATATCGGAAACTGTGGACATCAATGGATAAACCACAACGTCGGGATCCAAGTTCTTCTCAAACGACAAGAATGCTACTTTGATTGTCACAAAGGAAAGGAGTAAACCCAAAGACATTGTGGCCATAACAACTAACAGAATTTCGGAGAATGCTCCCAACGTAATCCCCCAAAAAGCAATCCCAAAAATCAGAGAAAAACAACTCATCACGATGCTCGTCAACAGCGTGATCAAGACAAGTGCTTCGATCAATGTACGAAAAGCTTTTGTATTATTGAAAAACTTGGGTTTGACAGTACCAAGGTGCAAAGCCGTGCTTAGACGACCACTCAGAAGACCGCTGGTAACTCCTTTTGCACTCAGAATAGCAGGATAAATAGCTATTGCCCAAGGCGACATTTGGAAAATACCCAGTTGAGAGGCAACGATCAAGCCAGCGAGCAAACCAAATATGCTGAATGAGTACACAATCAGCTTTTCTCTGAGGGCGGGTAAGAAACCGTCTGATATGAGGGAAAGAGCCACACTATTCAACTCCCTCTCGAATCGACAAGAGCAACTCTAGAACAGACCACTGGGAAAACTGGATAGAAAAGGAATTTGGAAGCCTAGGAACAGGATCTGTTGAAACAGCCCTTACATGATACTTTGATTGTAATGGAAACTTTGGCTTGAATTGGCATCGTACAATACTGACTACTTTCACTCTGGTCGCCTTCTTTCGAACATGTATCGGTTTGGGCCATCCATTTACACCTATTCAATGATGCTTTGCGCGTTAGGCGCCAAGCTTCACTTCAGAGCATTGCTCCTACTTTTTTAGAAAAGACAAACTTGGCTTAAATAATTTTCTGAGAGCCAAACAGCACTGCGCTATTGGAGAATCTTGATTGCATCACTGTGGACCGCGTTCAATTGCTAAACCTGATCAATAGAGAAGAAGGAAACTATTGTTATTTGATGACTGTATCTGAGGGATTTGAGGTTTGAACGCAGAAAAAGTGACAGGAAAGGAGCGGAATCTATGATTCAAGAGGCCCCATGGAGAATGCAAGATAGTTAGACTGGCAAAAGAAAATCCCTCTAATCTCCGAAAGACAGAGCAAATGAATTTCTCGACTACCCCCGAATGTTGATTATTCAGGCCCCCGGGGATTTGTCGAGCCTGGTTGGTGAACACACCAAGGATCTTCAGCTAAATAATCCCCTTTCAGCGATGTCGGTTCTGTGAAGTCTCCACAGTGATCTACAAAATCGCTTGAGAGACCATAAGCACGTGCCCGGCATCCACCGCATAAATCTCTGTAAGTACACCTGCCACATTTGCCCTTCAGCTTATCGGAATTGCGCAGATCATTAAGAATTGGTGAAGTGAACCATATGTCACTGAACGTTCTATTGCGAACGTTGCCGAGTTTAATAGGCAGGTAGGGGCAAGGAGTGATTTCACCATTTGAACAAACTCTGCAGTAATAAAGCCCAGCGATACACCCTCTAATCCACTTTCTCATATCCAGCCCCATTGATTTCGCGATGCGCATAAACTGTGGAGCACATGAAGGTCGCACATTGAGGTTGTGTTTTGTGGTTTTGGAGAAGGCCATCTTAATCATTTCTTCGTATTTTTCTGGGGATATATCAGCAATTCTAGTGGCTCTTCCCGTAGGCACTAGGAAGAATAGGTGAAAGTTTTCAACACCTAGTTTCTCAACTAATGACATGATTTCTTCGATTTCGTGATAGTTCTCCTGAGTTACGGTTGTGTTGACTTGAACCAAAACATTATTTGCCCTTAGAGCTTTGATGGCAGATATTGCCTTTTTCCAAGAACCGCGCACGCCTCTAAACGCGTCGTGATTCTCGGGAATACTTGAGTCAAGGCTTATTGAGACAGTTTTTATTCCCGCAGTTTTGAGTTTTTTTGCCATTGAATCGTCAATAAGCCACCCGTTGCTCCCCATAGCCATTCTTAAGCCTTTGCTAGTGCCATATTGGATTAGGTCAAAAACGTCTTTGCGGAGGAGAGGTTCACCACCACTCAATATAAGCATTGGTCGGCTTACATCTGATATCTGGTCGATCAGTTTGTGCGCATCTTTAGTACTCAATTCGTCGTTCAAGTCTCCACTAGTTGCGTTCACGTAGCAGTGGGGACATTTCAAATTGCATTTAAGGGTAGTATTCCAAGATATGACCAAGGGAACGTGTTTTCCGAGAATTTTAGCATTGGGGGAATAAGCAAGTTTAAGGTTGAACTCACATTTTCCTTGATGGGCCATCCATCGAGTTTGTGACAAGCTAAATGTGAAGGGAAGGACGGTTTCCAACATAGATTTTGCATGTGCATAACACAAGTGAGTACAAAAGAGTCTTGCCACTGAATTGTCTATAGTCATTTTTTCAGCAATGTAGCTGTGGCTACCAAAGATGGGGCAATTTAGAAAAACCATCCGGCCTTCCAAGTTGGACAGGTCCATTGTGTAGTTAATAAAATGGTCGCTGAGCATGATCGTCTGTAGGTTTTCTCTTTTCATTCCAACTTTGAGGGTCACCTTGAGAGCAATGTTTACAGTCTCTTCCCCGAAGCGTCTTTGAATGGCGCGCATTGCAGTCTCTAGTCTCTCGATGCCTAAAGTATTAGCTAATTCGGTTGTGACAAGCAGCCCTCTTATTGTTTCATATTCTTGCCTCAAACGCATTTCAATTATATTTTTCGACCAAATTTGAAATAGGTTGTCAATTTCAGTTAGCAATGGGGGAACATTCTCATCAAGCTTTAGTTCTAGCTCCCGAGTTAACATTGACAAGTGGGCAAACCGATCAATTTTTTCCTTAGTGTTTAAACTATCTTTTGTAGCTGGTTTTTCAGGATCAAACTCTATTGACTTTGTTTGCTTGAGCAGCTCCGGTATGTCTGAGACGAAGTCATAATAAAAGCTCCGCAGGAGTCCGTCGATTTGGGGGGCCTCCATTTTTAGCTCACCCAAAATCATTCTTGTTTCGGTCGCCATTTTGGTCACCATAGCCATGTGATACAAAAGCGATCCCGCCATACCAGGGTCGGAATGTTGGGGTGTGGAACCTCCACGGAAGACTTGGTGAAAAATGCATTTTGCGCTTTCAAAGTCTTTCTTGGATAAGGCATCTAGAAAACTGTCGAGTTTTCTTCGCCTTTCGCACAGAAGAAGAGCCCATTTATGACAGTGTGTCTCATCAAACTTAACTAACGCTAACACCAACTCAGTCTAAAAGTTACTACTGAATAAAAAAGTTGGCGGTCTAAGAAAGTTCGAGGCACTCAATTGGAGAATTGTCACTAGGTAACCTATTAAAGCTGCTTTAAGATTAAATCTTGTCTTAACTGGTGAAATCGTATGATCTATGCATTATTAGGCGCAATAGTCATGTTTGTGGTCCTAATGGTTATAGGCATAAATCAACCAAGAGGAACAAGCATAAAGAATTGGTGTTATCTTTATCTAGCTATTTCTGTTGTTTTCGATGGACTTGTCATATTGGCAGTCGTAAATCAGTATCCTGAACTTACAGAGTTGCTTCTAGGGCTCTCTGCGGGAGCGGCAACAGGCTTAGCAATCCATGTCACTCATCACATTTTCGAGGAAGGAGAGAGCGAAGGACCCCCACTTAAGGGAAGCAACTAAAGAGGATGCAAGCTTAAGAAAGTAAAGAATCTGGCGCCGGGGAAGGGATTCGAACCCCCGCGAGCCAAAGGCCCACTGACTTACTTGTCTTCTAAGAGGTCCTTTTTGTTGCCTTAATGGATTTCGAGGCCAGCGCGATAACCACTCCGCCACCCCGGCTACTCTAATGAGGTACAATGAAGTCTAAAAGCGTTTTCGCTAAGAGTTGAGGTAAAAGACAAAAGAATTCGAGTGTTTCAAAAACCCGCTATTTTGAACACTTCACTGTTTCCCGTGTTTTTATTTTGTATTGCAGGGAATCTTTAACTAACTGTTTAGGTGCCCTTTTTCAAGTTTGAAATAAGTCAATATTTTTCGTGGCAGAAGTGTCAGTCAGTTAGTCAGTCCGCCTTAAACTCAAGTCTTGACAAGTGTTGAAAAAGAATAGAGGTATTGCATCAAAACTAAGAGGAAGGCGTCATCAATATTGATGAGAGAGAATTAGAGGGTTATTAGGCAACTAGATCTGCCAAGTCAACGCTATTCTCGTATATCTGCCTAAGAAGAGAGACTACAGCTATCACTTGGGATATGGAATCAAGGAGGGTGCCTTTCGCTAAGTTCTCTATTGCAGCGGATTTTGTTTCTATTCCTATTTGAGCTCCACGCACGTTTTCGGCTAAGACCACATCTTTAGCTAGGAAAGCTTTTAAAGCGTTTTCATGTGATTTGTAACAAATTGCCTGCAAATCAAGAAACAGTTTCCCCAGATTCTCGTTGGGTTTAGCCCCATTTAGTTCAAGTACTTTAGCCGCTATTCGCACGGATGCATCGCCCATTCCTTCAATTAAATTAGCAGCCAAACGATAGTCTAAACATTCGATTGGAGAAACCCCAAGTTTTTCGCTTAAACTTGGATTCTGAATAACGGTACGTAGAATACGAACTAAGAGGAAGTAGAGCCGATTACTTTCGATGTCACGGGCAGCAACGCTTTTGGCTAGTTGCAAATCCCCATGGATGAAAGCATTAACAATATCCTTACTCATCCCGGCGACTATTGCATAATTGCGACACAGAATCTTTTCTGGGGGAAAACTAGAGGGTTCTAGGAGGCATTGCAGGACAATCTGTGAATAATTTTCCTCGACTATCTCCAATCCAACTAGAGAACTAGTGGTAGATTTAACTGCAGTCCTAATATCAAAATCAACCCGCTCCTTTGCTTTTATGCTGATTATGTCAAAACCCAGTAGGTATCTACCGATTATGTCACGCTTTAAAAGAGGGCCTGCATTCAGAGATGTAGATTTGGGGATTGACTCAGTCTGATGTTTCGGATTCAATAGAAGTTGGCCATCTGTAGTTTCTTTGAGGGCCATCAAATTTCCTTTTTTTAAGCCTTGTTGTTCAGCCCAAGGGCGAGGGAGACATATAAAGAAGGTGCCGGTTGGTGTTCGTTGGATTTTCCTAAATTCAAACATAAAATCCACTCTTGTTAATCCAATCTGCATAAGGAGATAGTAATCTATCTAAACTTAGATTCATTATATAAACTTGAAAGCTTTTTTTATTATCGGAGGAACCCCTTGTATATTGTATAGACTCAGTCGTAAGTTAAGAAGCTGCTAAACGAAAAATTATTGATTGGAAAGTCCTCGGTAGATTTTTTTTCTTCCAAAAA
>DAOVIH010000026.1 GCA_030673805.1 Candidatus Bathyarchaeota archaeon
AACCAGTTTGCCTCTGCCTTTCTCTGCTTTCAGTCGGTCAACCTTGCCCTTAACATCAAACGCGTAAGCACCGTGACGATTGTGATCTGCACCTCGGAAGGAGACTGCGAAACCTAGAGCAGCTGTTTTAAGAGATCTCAAGTCGTAACCTGTAACTTCTAGGCCTTTGATGTGCTGTGCAAGTTTCTCAGCACCCTTTCCAATTTTCTTACCTGCGATTCTCACACCTTCAGCCAGGATGTCTCCTATTCCTTCGCGTTTTCCAATCTTCTCAAGGAGTTGTATTAGGGCTTCAGAGTTGCCAAAGTTTGCCTCTATTCCATCAAGATCTTCTTTTGTTAGAATCTCGTTTTCATAACAGTCCATTGCGAACGCAACGGTTACCCCCGCACTCAGAGCGTCCATTCCGTAGTAATTGCAAAGTTCTACTCCTTTTATTATGGTGTCTAGCTTGTCTATTCCACAATAAGGGCCCATTGCCCACAGCATCTCATATTCCATTCGGGTCATTGTTCCCTTGTGGGGGCCTTCGGGAACAACCACCATGTGCTCGCAACGCATAGCACATGAACTGCAGCCTATAATTTTTGTCACGAATTTCTCGTTTAAGACTTCTCCACTTACTTTTTCAGCACCTTCAAAATGAGCATTGTTATAATTTCGTGTGGGCATGCAATACAATGAGTTATGAACCATGATGTTTTCTACTGTTCCCAGTGTTCGATATTTCTGTGTGGCGGGACCTTTCATTCTTTCATGAAATTCAGTGACCATCTCCATGAACTCTTCTGGTTTTGCCACCTTGACGTCACGTGTTCCACGAACAACGATGGCTTTAAGATTCTTGGAACCCATCACTGCTCCTAGTCCTGTTCTACCAGCAGCCCTGGTCTTCTCGTTTATTATGCAGGCTATCCTTGAGAGTTTTTCTCCAGCTAACCCAATAGAAGCCACTCGTACGTAATGATCTCCCAGTTCTTGTTTTATGGCTTCTTCTGTTTCGGCTGGTGATTTCCCCAACAAGTGAGACGCGCTAAGTAACTGCACTGAATCATCATCAATCCACAAATAAACTGGCTCTTCTGACTTACCATGGAAGATGACTGCATCGTATCCTGCCCTCTTCATTTCCGCTCCGAATGTTCCGTGGGCCTTAGCCTCGCCAACACCATGAGTGGCTGGAGACTTTGCGACAAAAGCGTGCCCATTTCCCGCGGTCGGGAACATCGATCCTGATATTGGTCCAATCGTCAAAACAAGGGGGTTTTCAGGACTAAGTGGGTCTACGCCAGCCTTTGAATTAGCCAGCCATAACCTCATACCCAAACCTATTCCACCAACGTATTGCTTGGCATAGTCCATATTCAACAGTTCAATTCGACTCTTGCCTGTATTTAGATCAACATTAAGAATCCTACCTGCGTAACCGAACAACTCTTTTCCTCCATCCGGTATGACAATAGTCAAGTCAAAAGTATATTAATATTATTAATGCTACAGTTCAAAAAATTTTAGCAACTTTAGCGGAGTTGAATGATTGATGTTCAAACCCAAGACTATTCCTTCAACTTAAAGGACGCTCTTCAGGTTAACTACGAAAGCAGTCTGGAAATCACTTCTGCTATTTTCTCTGCGACCTTTTCGAGTTCAGGCGTTAGGCCTTCTCCGAATTCAACGTTCTCCGGTTCAATAAGCAACAAGGCTATCTTTGAGTTTGTAGTCGCCGTTAAATAATCACAGAAAATCCGCAAAGGAAGCATATGGGTAGATGTAGCGGGAAAATCGGCTAATTGATCTTGAACTATGAGGCGCATTTCCCCAGGAGTCAATCCTAGTATTGCAGCATCTATTAGTAGAACCTGAGTTGGATCAAAATCCACTATTGTCGGAAGAAAACTTTCAGGCACGGTTTCGCACTCGAGCAAAAGAACCTTTTCTGAGGTCTTCCCCCTCAGTTTCTGAATAACCCTAACGCCAACAAAATCGTCTTTGCGTATTGGATTACCAATTCCAGCGATAACTACCTTTTCGGCATTCCTGAGCCATTCTTCCAACTTGTTTTCAACTGAATTTTTTTCCTGAATCAACAAAAACTCCGCTAACGACAAAACAAATACACAAATCATGGAAAAGCTTTGTGGTTTACCCTGTTGGAATAACTGCCAAAGTTTTATGAACGTCTCTTGTTTTGGAACGATAGATATGTAACGTGATTTCGTTTTCTGGTTTGCAACAAGACTGCCTGTAATTCATCAATAATGCTTTGTTTTTTACGAGAAAAGAAATATTACGCTTTGGATTTTTTAAGTATGCTCTAACATTACAACCAAGAGACGCTAGAAGATGAAGGTAAAGATCCAATATTTGGGATTGACCAAAAATCTAACAAAGCAAAGTGAAGAACAACTTGAACTCAAAGAAGGGGCTTCCCTTTCGCAGTTGCTGAACAAACTGGCTGGAATCCACGGAGCCCCCTTTCGCAGGGAAGTCTACGAACCTGACTTTAAAGATGTTAAGGCGGGTTTTGTAGTTACGATCAACGGTGTTTTGTCGGGGCAACTAAATGGGCTGGATACACAGCTTCAAAACGGCGATAGCGTATTGTTTATGTCGCTGGTTACAGGTGGCTAAAAACCAAAGATAGAGGCTTAAATTGTGAGGGATTGACGAATTCTGTTTTGTTTTCTCATTCAGAAGCTTTCTCTGAGGCCTCTTGAATAAGGTTTTTAACGGCTGTTTGTCTGGATTTTTGGGCTAGAACTTCAGAGGTAACAAAAGATAACGCTTCTTCAGGACACCACTTGACACATTGGGGTTCGCCTTCCTCCTTGCAACTGTCACACGTGAAGACCACTCTCTTCTCTGGATGCATCATCATTGCTCCAAAGGAGCACGCAGCTATGCACCAACTGCACCCGTTGCAGGCATCTTCATCTACCATTATTATTCCCGTGTTCTCTTCTTGAGATAGTCCATCTTTGGGGCAAGCGGCTACACAGGCTGGATCTGCGCAATGTCTACATGTAACGGCTAGGTTGACTAGTGGACCCATGCGAATGGCACGTATTCTTGACTTGGTGGGATTATACGTTTTTTCTTTTACCATCGAACAAGCGTACTCGCAGACCACACAACCAATGCATTTATCGGGGTCTGCAGAAACAAACTTTCTGTCTTGGGGACGTGGCATTTTAAGACTCGCCTCCTTTAACTATGTTTGCATATTCACTAAGGTTGAGTTCCTTTAGCTTCTCAACTGTAGGGATACCGTCTTTAGTCCATCCTCTCACCGAATAATAGTCGTCTAATCCAAGTTGAAACTCCTTGTCGTTAACGTATTGTCCTTTGGCTGCTCCCTCATCGGGTATTGGTACATTGGTTATTTTGTAGGGCAAAGTATCATATGCTCTTGTTCCTACCCCTTCTCTTACATTGAATAGTCTAGCGAGGTTTTCGATTCTATCGCCATCTTTCATAAGTTCTTCTGCAGTCATTGGAATCCCAGTGGCAAGGGTGTAATATTGTGCTAGCTCTTCTTCAGCTTTGTAGTAGGTGCCTCTTGAAAATTTGCAGACAATAAGCGAGTCAATCGCATTGTATAGATCTCCGTTTTTAGCAATGATTTTTCCTCTTCCTTTTTCAATCTTGAAACGGTCTACTTTTCCTTTAACATCAGGTGAATAGGCACCAGATCGCAGGTGACAGGCACCACGGAATGAAATTGAGAATCCCAAGGCAGCTGTCTTCAAACTTCTTAGGTCATATCCGGGTAGCTCTAGACCTTTTATGTGGCAGGCATATTTCTCGGCGCCCTTACCTATTTTTTCAGCTGCTCTCTTGGTTCCTTCAGCTAGTACGTCGCCAAGCCACCCTTCTCTCTTGCCGATTCTTTTAACCAGTTCTACAACTGCGTCACCATTACCAAAACTTAGATCTAACCCGTCGGCTTGCTCTTTTGTTATAATTCCATTTTCGTATAGGTCCATTGCAAAAGCAACAACCACACCGACTGATATTCCGTCCATACCGTAATGGTTGGCGAGTCGCATAGCTTCAATGATGGCGTCAAGCCGGTCAACACCACATAAGGGTCCAAGGGACCATAGGCACTCAAATTCTAACCGGGAAGTAGATCCTTTGTAGGGGCCTTCAGGAACCACTGCTATATGGTCACACCGCATGCCGCAGGTTGCACAGCCCACGATTTTCTTAACATAATGTTCATTAAAGTATTCACCACTTACTTTTTCGGCGCCTTCAAAAGTGGCCTGAGAAAAGTTCCGAGTTGCCAAAGCCTGAAGGGCGTTAAGCACCAAGACATTCGCCGGGGTTCCCAAAGTCTTGTATTTTGTGGTTGCTGGGCCCTTCATACGTTCATGAATCATCTTCACAAACTCAGTGAATCCTTCAAGGTCTGCTACGTTAACATCATTTGTTCCTCTAACCGCAACTGCTTTGAGGTTCTTTGAACCCATCACAGCACCCATACCAGTTCTACCAATGGCTCTAAATTCATCGTTTATTATCGCTGCAAAACGGCAGAGTTTTTCACCAGCTTCACCAATAGCCGAAACCCGAATGTAATAGTCCCCTAATTCTTCTCTGATTGCTACATCTGTAGCATAGGGAGATTTTCCGCTTAGGTGCTCTGCGTCCATTAGTTGAACTGAATCATCGTCTATCCACAGATACTTCAGTTTATCAGCTTTGCCGGTTATAATGACCGCGTCATATCCTGCTCTCTTTAAGTCAGGACCAAAGAAACCGTGAGCTTTACCTTCGCCCACTCCCATAGTTGCAGGGGATTTAGAGACAACGGCATACCCGTTTCCAGCCGTTGGACCCATTGTGCCACTAAGAGGGCCAGTGGCAAAAATCAAGGGGTTGTCAGGACTGAATGGATCAGTACCTTTCTTGGAGTTATCCATTAGCAAACGAATACCGAGCCCTATCCCTCCGATATACTGTTTTGCCATTTCCTCGCTCAAAGGTTCAGTTGAAACCTTACCTGTTGTAAGGTCAACACGCAGAATTCTACCAGCATACGCAAACATTCTTCTACATCAACTCAAATTTGAAAGGTTTATAATCCCTTTCAGGTTAAATATACTTTCTGTTGTTTTCTCAAAATAAGAATCATGTAAAACCAGCTTTCGACTTGCCAGGTTTTTTTGGTAATGCAAGTTTTTCAATGGTTTGTTGATTATTCTACCCAAAAAACTTGCCTAAACAATTTGCAATCCCCTATAAACTCTTTCTGAGAAGATTATTCACCTTTTTTTCTATTGGAAAGAGGCGATATCTTTCTTAGTTTCTCGACAGTCTTCGGTAGAACTTCCATAAGATAGGTAATATCATCTTTGGTATTGTATTTGCCTAAAGACACCCTCAGACTTCCATGAACCTCCTCAGGGGTTAAGCCCAAAGCCAACAGGACGTGGCTTGGTTCTAGGGATTTTGAGGAACATGCCGACCCAGTGGATGCAGCAATCCCCTCTTCATTCAGCAATAATAAAAGGGCTTCTCCCTCAATATAGGCGAACCTGAAGTTGTTGATATTTGGCAATCTCTGGGTAGGATGACCATTGAGATGGCTCTTTTCAATTGTTAAAACCTCTTCTACAAGATGTTTACTTAGTTGATCAATTTTTTTTGCTTCTATCACCATCTCTTCTCTCCTCAATTCCACAGCTTTGGCGAAGCCTACTATGCTTGGGATGTTTTCTGTGGAGGCTCTCAACCCAAATTCGTGACCTCCACCATGCAGTAATGGCTCAATCTTTAGATGCTTCGTAATGAATAAGGCGCCAACCCCTTTTGGTCCATAGATCTTGTGGGCATTTGCTGTCAGAAGGTCAATGTTCATATCCTTTACGTCGATAGGTATTTTTCCGAAGCTTTGAGCAGCGTCGGTGTGAAATACCACACCGTATTCATGGCTTAGTTCTCCAATTTTCTTCACAGGTTGAACAGTGCCGATCTCGTTATTTGCATGTATCACTGAAACCAAGGCCACCCCTTTTCTTAGGGTGTTTTCCAACTCTCCCAAGTCCAACAAACCATGCTTATCTACCGGCAGAAAAGTTATTCTCCAACCTTGTTTTTCAAGCCACTTCGCTGAATTCAACACACAATCATGCTCTATAGTCGATACTGCAATATGTTTTTCTTTTCTACTTCCAAAAGCAAAGCCTTTCAAGGCAAGGTTGTTAGCTTCAGTGGCGCTCCCAGTAAAAATCAGCTCTTCGGGTTCACAATTCATCATTCCAGCAACGGTCTTCCTAGAATCTTCTAAAGATGTTTTCGCTTCCTGACCAAATACGTTAATGGATGAAGCGTTGCCGTATACTCTCGTGAAGTATGGAGTCATGGCAGTCAGAACTCTTGGATCAACCGGCGTAGTAGCCGCATAGTCAAAGTATACTCTTTTCAACTTGAAATCTCCCAATCATTCACTTGTTTAAAGTACTCACTACTATCAATAATTACCTACTTGGAACTTGAGGCTGTTCCACTAATTGGAATAGGCACTCTTTTCATTGGTTTCTTCTATTTCAAACTATCTTTAGGCTCCCCTTTAACTGTGGGCTGTCCTAAAAAAAGAAAACCTTGTCCATGTCGAATCAGAGTTCCTTAGACACTTAACAAGTGCCAGGAAGATCCTGATTTAAAGGTCAGTTGCAAGAATTCAAGAACAGGTTTCGAATGTTTCAAACTGAAACAAAGGTGACCGAAGATTTATGTAGTCGATGAAAGACTTGTGATTATTTAATCATGTTTGGAGCCCCTCGGAATGGTGTCTTTGTGGAAACAGTCATCTGAGGTTTTGAAAGAGCAGGCTTTAATGACAAATTGGTATTTTTGCCGGATTACGTATGATGCAAGTGATGCGTGTATCGAAAAGATGTTTAACAAGGCCTTTGCTCCTCCGATTTTTCAACTTCCCCAAGCACTCAGATTAGCCATGGACATTGCATTTGGAGAATTCGTTTTGCGCGATCTTGAAGTTAAGACTTTAGAAATCAAAACATAGGTAATAAATGGTGAAAAAACCAAATGGTTGAAAACAAACTAAAAATAGCCTTTTACTGGGCCGCAAGTTGCGGCGGATGCGAAATAGCCGTTTTGGACTTAGACGAGAAAATCCTAGATGTAGTGAAAATTGCAGACATCGTGTTCTGGCCCGTGGCAATGGACATCAAATACAAAGATGTTGAAAATATGCCCGACAAATACATTGACATCTGCTTTTTCAACGGCTCTGTTAGAAATGATGAACAAGAGCACATGGCAAAGCTTCTGAGGCAAAAATCCAAGGTGCTTGTAGCTTTTGGATCTTGCGCTCACGAAGGATGCATACCTGGCTTAGCAAATCTCCATAACAGCGAACAAATCCTCTCAAAGGTATACTTGAAACAATTCTCAAACGAGAATCCTGACAAAGTAATTCCTAAACCAGAAACTCAAGTTAAAGAAGGCACCCTGAGAATACCAAGATTCTACGACACTGTCAAAACACTAGCACAAACAGTTGAAGTTGACTACTACCTGCCCGGTTGTCCACCTCCAGTTAAGCTCATAGCCAATGCAGTTGAAGCTATTGCAAAGAATGAGTTGCCACCAAAAGGTTCGGTGCTCGCCCCATTGAAATCTGTCTGCGACGAATGCCCACGAACAAGAGATGATAAGAAAATCACCAAGATTTACCGAGTTTACGAAAAAGTTCCTGAACCTGAAAAATGCCTTCTTGAACAAGGAATTCTATGTATGGGGCCTGCTACCCGGAGCGGGTGCGACGCTCAATGTCTAACGGTTGATATGCCCTGTACAGGCTGCGGAGGTCCCTGTCCTAATGTGCCAGAGCAAGGCGCGGCAATGATCAGCGCTCTAGCTTCCATAATGGGTGTAGAAGAAGAAAAAGAGGCTTATACCGAAGAAGAGGTTGAGACGCTAATGAGTCAGATTAAAGACCCCATAGGAACATTTTACATGTATTCTTTACCCGCATCAATTCTAAAAAGAAAGGTGATTAAACAATGAAAGAAGTAGTTATAAACCCAATAACAAGGCTTGAAGGCCACGGAAGCATTTCGATATTTCTTAACGACGCAGGAGAAGTTGAGAACGCCTATCTCAAAATTCCTGAACTGAGAGGGTTTGAACAATTCTGCATAGGAAGAAAAGCTGAACTGATGCCAATCCTCACCACAAGAATATGCGGAGTATGCCCCGTAGCTCACCATTTTGCTTCAACAAAAGCCTTAGATGCTGCCTTCAACGTTGATCCCCCATCGACAGCTAAAAAACTCAGGGAACTAATGTATTCAGGATACATAATCTACGATCACATACTACACTTTTATTTTCTGGGCGGCCCAGACTTTATAGTTGGACCCGATGCGCCCCCTGAAAAAAGAAACATTCTAGGGGTTATTGAGAAAGCAGGAATGGACGTAGCCAAACAGGTCATCAAGCACAGATCCTACGGACAAAGAATCACAGCGATTCTGGGGGGAAAAGCCACACATCCTACATGTGGGTTGCCGGGAGGAATCTCCAAAGCTCTAAATGAAGAGAATCGTAAAGAAATTGAAGAAATGGCTTTGTCTTCCTTGGGATTTGCCCAGTTATCCCTAAAGCTTTTCCACGACGTAGTGCTGGGCAATACCGCATATGTTGACTTAATAAAGAGCGATTCTTACACAATGAAAACTTACTATATGGGAATGGTTGACGATAACAACAAGGTCAACTTTTACGATGGAAAAATCAGAGTCGTCGATCCCAATGGATTAGAATTCCTAAAGTTCGAGCCCAAGGACTATCTCGATCATGTGGGTGAGCATGTGGAAGAATGGACTTATTCATAGTTCCCGTTCCTGAAGAAAGTCGGCTGGAAGGGCCAAGTCGATGGACTTGACAGTGGGGTATACCGTGTAGGCCCCCTAGGACGATTAAATGCTTCTGAAGGTATGACCACACCATTAGCTCAAGCTGAGTATGAAACCATGTACTCGACTTTGGGTGGCAAACCAGTACACGGCACCTTAGCATTTCATTGGGCGAGGTTAATAGAACTGTTATACGCTGCTGAAAAGGCTGTTGAGCTCTCCAAGGACCCTGAGATCACTAGCACGAATATACGAAACAAGCCCGGCGAGCCGAGTGAAGGCGTTGGTGTGGTTGAAGCTGCAAGAGGCACATTGTACCACCACTATGTATTAGATGAGGACGCATTGATAAAAGACGTTAACATGATAGTAGCCACCACAAACAACTACCCAGCAATCTGCATGTCAATCCGCGATGCAGCAAAAGGTTTGATACACAACGGCAAAGTTGACCAAGGAGTGCTAAACAAGGTGGAGATGGCCTTCCGAGCCTATGACCCATGCTTTGCTTGCGCAACACACTTCGCAGTTGGACAGATGCCACTAAAACTGGAAATTTACAACAACAAAAAGCAACTCGTTAAAACACTCAGTCGATAAACCTTTTTTCCATTTTTCCAATGGCAGAATCAGTTTTTTCTGGAGGAAAGAATTAAATTTCGCATCAAATAATTAGTTTGCCAAGTTTACCAAGTAAGACCTAAGGTGAAATATGAATGAGACTTATTTCAAAGAAAGATTTTTCAAATTTTGTCAACGCTCTAATCAATGATGATTCTCTGAACATTGTTGGTGTAAAAGCAAAGGATCAGAAATTTAGTTTTGGACCCTTAGAGTCTGCAGGTGATCTTCGTCTCGATTACGACGTGACCCTTCTTCCTCCCAAGAAGTATTTCTTTCCTCAGCGTGAAACCCTCTTCGGCTACAGTTTGTCCAAAGGATTTGTAGCAGAGAAGCCTGCAGAAACTAAACCTTTGATATTAGTTGGAGTTCATCCCTATGATATCGCGGCTTTGCTTCATATGGACGAGGTCTTCAAGGATACAAAATCTGACCCTTACTATTCTGAAAGACGAAATAAGTCAGTAATCATAGGTGTCAACATCCAGAAAATATGCAAAAACTGTTTCGCTCCCCAAATGGGAACCGCAACAATTGACGAAGGATACGACCTTATGCTGACGGATCTGGGAAATAGATACGCTATCGACATAGGAACTCTAAAGGGAAAGAACCTTCTAGCGAAATATGCTAAGAACGTTAAGACGGCTTACACTCGAGACATTCAATTGGTGGGCCAAAAAGAACATGAGATCTATGCGAAAGCTCAACAAAAACTTGATTTTTCCCCAGATCGAATTCCAGGATTGCTAGAGAAGAATTATGAAGAAAGAGAATTTTGGGAGGAACATGCAGAGAAGTGTTTGGCTTGCGGTTCTTGTGTCCTAGTTTGCCCCACTTGTTATTGTTTTGATGTTAAAGATCAACCAAACCTTTCGCTCAACAAAGGTGAAAGGATAAGGACTTGGGACGGATGTTTACTAGAAGATTTTGCCAAAGTCGCTTCCGGGGAGAATTTTCGTGCGACAAGGCTCTCACGGTATAGACACCGATACTTCAAGAAGGGAAAATACCTTTTTGACCGTTTCGGCTTCATATCATGTGTTGGCTGTGGTCGTTGTTCCTCAAACTGTTTACCTGACATAGCAAATCCAGTTACCCTCTTCAACGATTTATACAATTACACTCTCGAAAAGGGCGTTAAAGTGGGCCCTCCCACAAGTCCTGAAGTCGAGATAAAGACTGAAGGAAACATTGATTTCGTCCCTAGAGTAGCAAAAATTGTGAAAAAAACCCCCATGACCTCCCTTGAGACATTGTTCGAAATCAAGTTGGAAGATGGTTCAGAATTGAGCCATGAGCCGGGCCAATTCGTGGAAGTCTCTGTGTTTGGAGTAGGTGAAGCCCCAATCTCTGTATCATCCCCACCAACAAAGAAAGGGTCTTTTGAACTTTGTGTCCGCAGATTAGGTAATGTTACAACTAAACTACACTCTCTTAATGAAGGAGACTTGATAGGTATTAGAGGGCCGTTTGGCAAGGGGTTCAATCCGGATTCACTGAAAGGAAAAGACCTCTTGTTTATTGCAGGAGGTCTAGGGATAGCCCCCTTAAGGTCATTGTTTAACTACGTACTAGCCAACCGGAAAGACTATGGAAAGGTTATCCTGCTTTATGGCTGTAAGGAACCCAAAGAATTGCTATTTGGCGAAGAAGTACTTTCTCTCGAAAAAAGAGACGATGTGGAGTTTAAACCCACAGTTGACTGGTGTCCTGAAGGGGAATTGTGGGATGGCAACATAGGTGTAATTACAACCTTGATTCCACAAGTAGATTTTGATCCCCAAAGAACCTACGCAATAGTTGTCGGGCCTCCAATTATGTACAAATTTGTCATTGCAGATTTGAAAGAAAGAGACGTTCCAGATGACCACATAATCTTGTCCTTAGAACGCAGAATGAAGTGCGGTGTTGGAAAATGTGGCCACTGCCAAATCAACCAAATCTACGTTTGTAAGGACGGTCCAGTATTCAATTATTCAAAGATTAAAGGAGTACCGGAGGCCTTATGATGAAACCGAAAGTTGCTTTCTTCGATTTTGCGGGGTGTGAAGGCGATCAACTACAGGTCGCAAACTTGGAAGAAGATCTCCTGGCTCTTCTTGGAAAAGTTGACGTCGTTTGCTTCAGGGAAGTAATGAAAGAATGTGACGAGGACTACGCAATCGCCTTTGTTGAAGGCTCCTGCACTCGATTGCAGGATGAAGATAGGCTTAAAAGAATCAGGGAGAACGCAAAGATCGTTGTCGCAATAGGTTCGTGCGCAACAATAGGCGGCATCAACTCGCTTAGAAACTACAAGAATCTGGATGAAGTACGTAAAACCGTATACGGCGAAAAAGCAAAGCTTTTCGACACATATGAAGCTAGACCAATAGATGCTGTGATACCTGTTGACGCATACGTTTATGGATGCCCAATCGACAAAGATGAATTTCTCCATGTGGTCACTTCGCTATTGATGGGAAAGAAACCGGATATACCCACATATCCTGTGTGCGTTGAATGCAAGAAAAACGAGAACGTTTGCGCCTTCGAAAGAGACCAATTCTGCGTTGGGCCTGTTACCAGGGCAGGTTGTGACTCTTGCTGCGTCAACGAGGGAACTATCTGTTGGGGATGCCGTGGTTTAGTTGATAATCCAAACGAGAATTCTCACAAGGAAGTTCTGATAAAATATGGCCTAACAGTTGAAGAGGCAATAGGCAAGTTTAAGTTATACTTCGGTTGGCAGGAGGGTAAAAAATGACAGACAAAACTTTTGATATTGAAGTGCACCACCTCACAAGGGTTGAAGGGCACGGCAACATTTACGTGAACGTCAAGGAAGGAAAAATTGAGAGATGCGAATGGAACGTTCCTGAGGCCCCAAGATTCTTTGAAGCTATGGTTGTTGGCCGCCAATGGAGCGAACTGCACCATATTACCTCTCGTATATGTGGTATATGTTCAATCGGTCATACTTTGGCGTCTCTTAAGGCTACTGAATCAGCATTAGGGGTTAAGATTAGTGAGCAAGACCTTAAACTGAGAAAGCTGGCTTTGCACGCAGAGAATATGCAAAGCCACGTTCTGCATCTTGGCTTTCTGGTTCTGCCAGATTTACTTGGGGTAGGCTCAGTGATCCCCTTAGCGTCTTCCAACCCGGAAGAGGTAAAAACGGTGCTTCGTTTGCATAGGCTCGCTAATGAAATGTCCAATTTGATCTGCGGCAGAACAACGCATCCTCAGAGACTAATTCCAGGTGGCTTTTCGAAAATCCCTTCGATGAGAGAATTGAAAGCTCTTAAACAAAGATTAGCCGGGGCAGTTCCAGACCTAACTGCCGTAGCCAAGCTCTTCAAGAGTTGTGTAGGCAATTTCCCGGATTTTGAAAGGGAAACCGAATTCATTGCACTAACCTCTCCTAACGAATACGCCCTCTACGACGGCCAAATTGGCTCCACTGACACAGAAACAGCACCAGTTAATGACTATCTTTCATTTACAAACGAATATATTGTCCCAAGATCAACAGCGAAATGGGCAAAGCATGCCCGTGAATCCTACATGGTAGGAGCCCTAGCAAGAATCAACATCAATTACGACAAGTTATCTCCGCTGGCTAAGGGAGTCGCTGAAATGTTCAAGTTGAAACCCGTATGTCACAACCCGTTCATGAACAATATTGCCCAATTGGTGGAGACCGTCCACACTGTAGAAGACTCGATACGCTTAATCAGCGAACTTGAAACTGCGGGTTTAACTTCTCAACCAGAATACCACCAGCCAGAAATTCCCATAATGGCTACTCGAGGAGTTCGAACACGATCCGGCGTGGGGGCAGTTGAAGTCCCAAGGGGCATTCTTTTCCATGACTATACCTACAACCAAGTGGGCGTCTGCAAAAAGGCCAACTGCATTATCCCAACAAACCAAAACCATGGCAACATCGAATTGGACTTGAAAGCTTTACTACCAAGAATCTTGCATAAAAACAAAAAAGAAATCGAACTTAACA
>DAOVIH010000019.1 GCA_030673805.1 Candidatus Bathyarchaeota archaeon
AACGACGGATCCTTGGGTAGAATTCCTGTGGAAGTTCTGAAATCTTCGCTGCAATTTGGACACGTTCTTTCCACTGTATCTTATACAGTTTCGTAGCGTCCAAATAATCTTCTCTGCGGAAGTTAACAATTCTAAACTTAGCTAGTTCCTTGGCTATCCAATAATAGACCTCGTATTCGTTTCCCTCTTCGAAAGGACCCACACTCCACCCGCCAAGCTCAATTTCGGAGTGATTTCTGTTTGCGTAAACTTTAACAAGCGAGTTCTTAAAGCAAAAATCCAAGAATTCTATCGATGACAAAGTCCCTGACGGCAATACTACTCTCTCTTTTGGATAAGCTATCCTCCACGGAATATAAAAACTGTATTCTACAAGTTGATGAGCTTAGCACAGACCCAGATTAAGCGTAAGATTGCTATTTTTCGTTCACTCTGCATTTTTGTGTTTGTAATGTATGTCTTTGCATTGCTAATGCTTGTTTTCTAGCAAAAAAGGGGCTTGATGAAATGCTTCATCCCTTGTTTTCAGCACGTTCTTGATATGGTCTGCCCTCTTTTAAGCATCGTTGGCACACACATTGAAAGGGTAAATCTTTTGTGGTGCAAAAATCAGCGTATTTGCAGTCAAAGCATGGAAAGTCGTTCCCGCATAGAATACACCTTTGGAGAAACATGACTTCTTCTCCATTCAGAATGCTGGAGATTGTGTCGATGAGTTCTTCGATTTTGTTGTAGCTGCCTATGGAGTAGGACCCTTGGTCGCGATTGTATTCCAGACCAAGTTTTAGCAGTCGGATAAATTTTTCTTTTTCAACTCGAGGAAGTGTGAAAGAATGCTTGTTGAGGACTACCACTTTGCATGCCACTATAATTTGTTCATTTTGATGAGATAGTCTACCTCATCAGACTCTAGTTTGAGCCAGGAGCTTATTGGACTTAACTTTTGTTTTTCCATAATAATCTTGACGAATGGAACGATGTCCGTTTTGGCTGTTTTTCGTGAAACATGACATTTCAAAGCTATCTTTGTGCAAATGGACTCCATTTTCGCTCTCTTGTTTTTTGTCCAAAATAGTTTCATTATCCTTATCGGTGGGAATATGAATTCAAAAGATTTAAAAGATCTCGGGGAGACCGTCGCAGCCTCAGCCAGAGAGTTGAAAAAGTACTTTAGAAGACGCCAGTGTTCCGTTCCTACCCTACCCCTGAAGACGTCTGCTCTGGAAACCAGATCATATGCCTTAGCCAACTCCACTGGATCAGGGTATCTGAGGGGGAGATTGTCACTTATTGAAAGTAGAAATTCGTCATAATTGACGCTTGAACGATTAAGCACGTTTGCTGCTTCTCCAACTGATTCGGCTGAAAATACTCCCTTAAGCGTTTCATACATGCCAACAGCTTTGTTTCTGAAATTCAGATACCTAGTATCTTGGAGCCTAAGCACTTGTCTTCCTCCAGCTATGCTTTGTAGATCATTTATTGCGGATCGCACATCGCCGCGACTATTCTGAGCAATTCTCTCAAGAGCTTGAAATTCCGCTTCAACGTTTTCCCTAATACAAATTTTTCTTAACATGGCAATTATTAGGGGTATTCGTACTTGTTGAAACCTTATTAGCTGACAAATTTTTTTTAGCGGTCTGATTTTTCTTAGATCTGGATCATTGGCAGCCATTACAACTGGAACTAATGACTCTTTAACAATTTCCTTTATAGCTCCTATGCCTCCCCTGTCCTGTCGGCCAAAAACTCCATCGACTTCATCCAAAAATAGGATATTGCCTTTAGTTTCCGTTGAAAACTTGTCCAAGGCAACATAAGATGTAGCTGGTTTGCCTATCTTGTTGATTGCTTTTTCTGTTCGTGTGTCACTTGCATTCATTTCAATAATCTTGAAACCGAACTGGTTTGAAGCTGCATTCACTAGGGCTGTTTTTCCTACTCCTGCAGGTCCATAAAGCAATACTGCTTTTCTTCTTCGTTTTTTGCTTCTTAACCAGTTAATAAAAGTAGTTTTTGCCTCTTCATTACCTACTACTTCAGAAATCTTTTTTGGGCGATACTTTTCAACCCATAAAAGATCATCTTTCAATTACTTTCCCCTTGAATTTCCGAACTTTGAAAATTGAGCGAGTAATGCACTTAATTGAATATCACTATTCGCGCCTTGTGTGAGACGAAAATCATACTCCCCAATGATGTTCGTTAGTTCAGCCTTTTCATCATCGGATAGATGAGAGACTTTCATTATTTCTCTTTGCATCTGGCGTACTACTTCGAAGCCAGAAAAGCCATATTGGCCGATTAGGTCGTACATCATCTTTCGGGCTTCCATGAAGTTGCCGCTGAGAGCTTTTGTAAGCATTAATTGCACCTGCTTAGGGCTGGCTTCACCAATTACTTGAAGAACCGTTTGTTCATCTATGACCCCGCTTCGGTATGCAGCAGCAGTTTGCAAAGCGTTTATGGCGTACCTGAGGTCTCCATTAGAGTATTCAACTATCTTTTCCGCAACTTCTGGTGGCATCTGAAGGTTTTCATTTTGGGCAATGCTTTGAAGATGCTCTGCCATAGCTTGCTTATCTAGTTTTGAGAAACGAAATATGGCACACCGACTTTGAATCGGCTCAATAATTTTGCTGGAATAATTGCATATTAGGATGAACCTGCTAGTTCGAGAACTGGTTTCCATTATCCTCCTAAGAGCTGTTTGAGCAGGTCCCGTCATCTGATCACTTTCATCGAGTATGATGAGGGAAAAAGGAGCATCACCAAAACCTGATCTTCCATAACGTGAGAAATCTTTAATCCTGTCCCGTACAGTGTTGATACCTCTTTCATCAGACGCATTAAGTTCCAACGTAAAGGTCTTCCAGTTTTCCCCGAATAACTCGCGTGCTATGCAAAGTGCTGCCGTCGTTTTTCCGGTGCCCGGTATGCCCGCTAAGAGTAGATGCGGCATTGTTTTCGGCTTTTTGAGAAAAGCTTGAAGGCTTTCCACGATGTGATCCAGATCCACGATTTCGTTCAGGGTTTTCGGTCGATATTTTTCGACCCACATAACTTCTTCTTTAAGTGTCATGAATAATACTCCGGTAAACGTGACAAATAACGTGTTGAGCTACCCTAATTTGTTTTTCTATAATGCTCCTTCCTCACCTTTGCTAGCTTTCCAAAAACTAGAGTTAGCTAACTCTTATGCATGGAACCACAGAGTAATAGCGATATTCTCTCTCTTTCGAGCTATTCTGATATTAAAAGTCATCTACTTCTTTTGAAATGAGGTTTTGTACCCACTTATCTTGCCGAACTGATTGCTGGCAAGAAAGAAAAGACAAACGACATAATCATCTTGTAGGCTTGGAAGTTTCTTTAAGCTTAATGAATTATACTTCCTGCTGCAATATTTCTGTCCGGTTTCAAAATCGCGACATTTCCATCCTTATCTTCAGCAGCCAAAATCATGCATTGTGACTCTATTCCCATCAACATCCTTTTTTGCAGGTTAAGAATGAAGGCACATTTTTTGCCAATTAGCTCTTGTGGCTCATACCATTTCACGATTCCAGCGACTGCTTGTCGCTTCTCAGTTCCAAAGTCCACTGTGATCCTGAAAAGATTTTTAGAATTAGGAATCTTGGTTGCTTCAGTTATTTTTCCTATCCGAAGATCTAGCTTCTGAAATTCCTTAAATGTGATTTCCATTTCAAACTCCTATCGTTGCTTTTTCTGAAAGAATGAATTTAATAGCTTTTCCATGTTTTCTCCCAAAACAAGTCCAAGATGACTGGCAAATCCGCATCTGTAGGGGTGGCCATTCCTTGGCCATCAACCAGAATGGCCTCAGGGGGCGATCTCAGTTTTCGAGTGCAGATACGTGCTGGTGGGATTTCTCTGAAGGCTAAAAGAGTTGAGATGTAAGGGAATTTTACTCTGCAAGTTGGGTTTTTACCTCCAGACAATTCAGAGTATCGTAGTCAAGGACTGAAACAGCTGCTGTCGCCCATCTATCAATGTAGACCACATCAGCACCTGCGACAAGTGTTATCTTATCAGAGAACAAATCTTTCGGAATGACTTTCTCGGGCAACTTCCTCTGTGTTTTGTGAGCTTTTAAATCGAAAAGTTTTCAGGTACAGTTTCTGTATCCATAATTCAACCTTTGTTTGTCTGCAATCTTTTCTCAAAACCCCTAAGAAAATCTTTCAATGATTCCCTCCGTATTTCTTGAGTTATGTCCCCTCGAGTGTTTTCAATTATCCTTCTAGTTATGTCGCATTTTCTCCTAAGACCTGGAACAAGCATGTATGCTTCATCCAAAGCCATCAATTCAATGAATATTTCATCCATTATCTCCAAACACTCTCCTCCTTTTTGGATGTCTCCTTCGCGCAGGGCGTCCAAGGCTTGACGTCTGTATTCACCCACAACGTCAGCTAAGCCCAACACGTAGTCTGCTGGGGGCACACCGATCTCTTTCGGGTCAGTAAACCTCGATTCTTCAACCAAGCCCAGAAGTATGTTTGCCTCTGAATACTCTTGCAGAGCAGCTTTGAATAGTGATGCCCCAAAGATTATTTCCGGGTATTCTTGGGAGCCCTTCTGGAGTTCCCAAATTATTTCTCTCGCGGTTTTAATCATTTTTTTTGCGTCCTGAATCTTTTTTTGGTGAATTAAGAGTATTGACTGTTTAGAAAACCTGAGGGCTTTTCTCATGTTATCTTGGGCGTTTTCCCTAACTTGGTCAAGTTTCTTAAGTTCTTTTTTTGCTTCTTTCAAGACATTTTTTAAGGATGACAAAGTCTTCACCATTCTTGTTTAAATACAATAGGCTTGGGGGTTTATAATATCTGCAAATTGGTTTTGGGAATGGCCGGGATATGTCGTAAAGCTATATTCAACTGGAAAACCTACAACTTTATCTTTTTTTCCCTTTTGCTCAATAATACAACCCGACTCGCAACTGACTCATTTATTATTCTATATCCGGTTAACTCAGCTAGATGCTCTGCAAAGTCAATAATTTCTTTATGCTCAGGCATACTCTCATAGCCCAAACGAAGAGTTGAGAATCCAACATGCATATAGGCTTTTGTTTCGATGTATGTGGGGGCAGTCTTTTCAATTAGTCTTGCGTACCCGGGAAGGTTGTTCATATTGTAATTCTTGACTAGTGTCGTACGAATTACGGTTGGACAACTAAAACTAGGCACCAGGTCCAATGTTTCCCTCAACTTAGCCCACATCCCTGGGAACTGGGGTCGACAGAGACGCCCAAAAACCTCTTCGCTGGGAGCACACAGTGATATGTATAGTTGGGAGGGTTCTTCCCTCAGCTCTGCAAGTTTTGTTGGGTTAGTACCATTTGAAACTAGAAAAGTAGTTAATCCCTTTTTGTGGAAGATGCGAATCAACTCTTCAAGATGTTCGTAAAGTGTTGGCTCTCCCGTCAAACTAATAGCGACATGTTTGGGGCTTGATGCTTCTGCGAACTTCTTCATGTTAGTTTTCGGGTTTCCTTTGTATCCGCTCAGAATTTCTTTTTGTGCTTGTAGACTGCCCTTAACAATTTCTTCGGCAGAATCCCAGGTTGGCATTCTTTTTTCATTCCACGAGATCTGCATATCGCCGCTTTGGGCTCTCCAGCAGAATAGGCATTGTTGAGTGCAATGGAATAGTGAAGGGGTCATCTGAATGCATCGATGACTGTTAATTCCGTAGAATTTTTCTTTGTAGCACACTCTATCATTGATTAAGCTTTCAAAAAACCACCTACATCTCTTCACCGCTGAATGGTTGCCAACAAGGTGGTATTTCTGTTTCTTCAACGCCTGAATCAAGGCAGGAGGAACCAAAGTTTTCGAAATCTCTTAAACATCCACAGGTTTTGCTTTCTCAATAGTAAGCAGTAGTAAATCCGCTTTATAAAAACGGTTTCAGCTTTTGGTCCGAGAGTATTGGTTTCTACGTCTCAAATCACTCGTTTGAGTCACAACCTAACGAAATATTTGGATGATTGGGTAGTAATTTGACAAAGAATTGGGAAAGATTCTGAAAAACGGTTTAATAATCTGATTCTGAAATAGAGATCGAATATGAACCATCTCTAAGAAACGGAGAAGATGAAAAGTGGAGCAACGACAGGTACATGAAGTGGATTTAACCCAAATCGAAGGGAAAGGAGAGTTCTCATGTCCAAAATGCAAAAGTTCAATATCTCCTAACGATGAAACCGAAGAGGTGTACTCCATTTTGGGAACAAAGGTTGGCGGTCAGATTTTAGAGGAACTAGTGATCCAATGTAACAGATGTATGAGTCGAATTCGCCTAACGGGTTTTTCCCTGCTTGGAGGTTCATTACTATCTTGACACCCTGTTTCATCTTTTTTTTCGGCTAAAGATGGACAAATACGTTTCGATCGGCTCAATCCTAATTGAGACAACACTTCTAGTAACTATCATCGTGATTGTTGCCCTGATAATTCTGATTGCTTTTGGTTTTCTCTTTAGGAAAAGAGTCTTGAAATCAGACGGAAGCCAACTCAATGTTAGCAATCAGGATTTGAAACTAAAAAGGTTTATATTGACTATTTAGAACACTCTCTGTAAGAATATCCCTGCAAAATTGAGTTTTGTCAACAAAAGACCAAAGGTGTCCCTTTTGACTCAAGCAAAGAATTGTTCTCCACAGTGCCGTTCTTTCAAGTGTGCCAATAACTCTGTATTCTACCGTCGTGACTCAGTTTGGTGTAGGTTGACTGACGAACCATGTAACGTTGCGAACTGCACCTATTCCCTCTGTGTTAAGAGGCGTTTGCTCCCCCAGGGAGTCTGCGGAGAAACAGTAAAACGAAAAACGGTCGAAAAGAGAATGGAAGAAGTTCCCCTGGAACCGATAAAGCTTCGAGGCAAAGCCCTGCGCAAGATAGGAGAAAAAGACTTCTTCTAAAGCCCCTCTAGCGCCTTTGTAACGAGTGAAGGAGCCAAGGGCTTGGGGAGACTCAATCTCCCTCTTTTTATTCAGCTTTAACACGTTTAACTACAGGTGGTTTTATTTTCTTCAAAATCCGATAACCGCAAATAATGCACTTAACTTCTCCACCGCGCAGTTCAATTTCCTCAGAAGGTACCTTTGCGCCACAACGTATGCACTCGAATACAATCCCTGCTTTCTCCATCTGCATTTTCCTCTTCCTACAAAGGAAAATCAATGTGCTTTTAAATGTTTCCAGAACTCTCTTTGTTAGTGAAGATGAAACTTGAGGAAACCATTGCGAAAAAAGCTTATGGATTGCTCAACTAACAACTTGAAGGGAGTTTACAACTCCTTTGATGTTATTGGTGAAATCGCTGTAATTAAGCTGCCACGGGACTCTGCATGCAACGCTGGAAAAATTGCTTCAACTATTTTACGCACCCACAGAAACGTGAAAACAGTCTTGGCTCAGGAAAGCCCAATTGCAGGAGAATATAGACTCAGAAATCTATCTCTTGTAAAAGGTGAAAACAAAACAACCGCTCTCTACCGAGAATCCCATTGCTTATTCGAAGTTGATCTGGCTAAATGTTATTTTTCTCCTAGACTCTCCTACGAGAGAACACGGATTGCCAAGTTAGTTGAAAACCACGAGGTTGTACTCAACATGTTTGCTGGGGTTGGGTGTTTTTCCATAATCATTGCCAAACAGGTTAATGGTTCTAAAGTTATTTCTATTGATAAAAACCCAGTTGCACATTACTATATGGCGCGGAACGTCAGACTCAACAGCCTTTACGGCAAAGTGATCCCGTTGCTGGGGGACGCAAAGAAAGTGATCCAAGCTCGTCTCAAGCACATAGCTAATCGCATCCTGATGCCCCTGCCTGGAAAAGCTTTCGAGTATTTGCCGTATGCGCTGTCCGCCCTTTCAAAAAAAGGTGGCTATCTTCACTACTATGATTTTCAACATGCCGCAAAGAATGAAAATCCAACCAATTGGGTAACGCAAAAAGTGACCAAGAAACTCTCAAGACTTAATGTGAAATTTGAAGTTATCTCTTCACGAGTCGTTAGGAGTACAGGCCCAAATTGGCATCAAATAGTCTTGGACCTTTATGTCGAACCCTTGCGGCAAGTAATTTGAAAGTTTTATATGTTCTTCCTCACATTTGAGACCTAGTGGCTTAAATGAAGAGAAAACTGATGGATATTCTGGCCTGTCCTATAGATAAGCAACATCCACTCGAACTTCATGTTTTCGAAGAGAAAGATGAAATTGTAGAAGGCCTGATCGTTTGTCCGAAGTGTCTGAGATGGTATCCTATTCGTGACGAAATCCCTGAGATGTTGCCTGATGAACTCCGAAAAGAAAGCCAAGATCTTCCCTTTCTGAAAAAGTGGAAAACTCAGATAGCTGAGAAAATACTTGCAGAAGGCAAACCCTTCAGCTTAAGACGTTCAAAGTGAGGATTTGGCCGTTTTACTCTTTTATCCTATCTTTATTGCCTTACTTTTAGTTGATGATTTAAGCGCAGCTTCAGCTATCTCTAGAGCCTTCAACCCATCAACTCCTGTTACTAACGGTTTCTTGTCTTTCAATACGCATTCTGTAAAGTGTTGCAGTTCCAGTTTCAAGGGTTCCTGCCTTGGGAATCTGGGTTGAAGGTTCTGACTTGCTTCTTCAATCCACACCTCTTGTGTTATATAGTCTAATTTCATTATCGCCTTACTTCCTGTGACTACCAGATTTCGTGTTTTATAAGGCGTCAGCCAGTTAGATTCTATAAAGGCACTCTTTCCATCCTTATAGGTCATCATTATCTGGGAGTAATCTTCAAATTTTCTATGTCTCATGCTTCCAGTTTTTGCGTAAACGGCAATCGGATCTTCGTTAAAAACGAACCTCATGATGTCTATATCATGAATCGCAGTGTCTTTAACCACTCCTACATCGCCTATTCTCTCAGGCCAAAAAGAAACTCTCTTCGCGGTCGCACAAACCAGTTCTCCAATCTTTTTGGTTTCGATGTCTTCTCTAATTTTTTGGATTCCTGGAATGAATCGCATCAAGAATCCAACTGTGAGACATACATGGTGCTCTTCGGCTGCTTGCAAAAGTTTGCTCGCTTGTTTTGAATTGGTGGACATTGGTTTTTCCACTAAAACGTGTTTTTCTGCTTTGAGGGCGCTATACGCTTCTTTGAATAAACTTGTTGACCGAGTGCATACGCTTACAGCTTCTACTTCTTCATTTTTCAGCATTCTCCTGCTGTCGGTGTATGCTTTCACACCGAACTTATTGGCAATGCTCTTTGCTCTCTCAGGGTTTACGTCGCAAATAGCCACTAATTGGGTTGAGTCCAATTCTGTGTAAATCCTTGCATGGTTTTTCCCCCAAAAACCCGTACCAATTACAGCAACATCTAGCTTCTTCATTTCTTCACTTCTCCTTTGCCGAAGCCCCGATACACAAAACCTTCTTTTTCTACTTTTTTGGGCTCCAATTCCCCACTGAAATCAATTATCGCAGCTGGCATTTTCATTATGAGCCGCATTTTCTTAAAGTTTAACCGCTTAATTGAGTTTTGGCTGGTTACTATTATCATGCAATCAGTGCCTTCTACCGTTTCATTTAGATTCTGCCTCATTAGGCTGCTGAAATCTGATGACTTGTCCCTCGAAAAATGAGGACAGTACAATCTAACTCTTGCACCTTTTGCCTCTAGTCTTTCAACTAACTTGCCAGTTGTTGTTTGGGCAAAGACTTTTCCTTCGGTGTCTCCTGTTGAGGAAAGCAATGCTATTTTAGCTCTTCTGATAGTTTTTCCGCAGTTTCGAAGTGCATTTTGTGTTAGTTTGATCGCATGTTTAATCATGTTCTTGTTTATTTCTTGTGCAAGTGAAACAATCCTAAGTTTAATGTTGAAGTTTTCCGCGCTTTCAATCAAGAGACATATTTCTTTCCTGTTTTCTTCTTCTGAAATTCCTGGATGAGAAACCATGTTTCTGGGGGTGACTCCTAGAAATTCAATGACTTCAAAGTAATCTTGTTTCGCCTCTTGACATAAGACTGCTAATTCATTTGCTAGGGCCTGATCTACTTCCAGTTTAGCGGTTGCGAAAAGCGAAGCTAATTCAGCTGTTTTTACATTTAAAGTTCGTTTCTGTTCCTCCTTTGAAATGGTGGCAAGAATTATTGCACTTGAATTCAAGCTCTTATTTTCTAGCGCAGCAATTCGCACTCCTTTTTTTCCTCGCAAATCCGTCCGCAAGTCTGAAAACTTAATAGGCCAGTAAGCTAAACCGAAATCCACCCCAACTTTGAACCCTGAATTGTTTTCTAAGGCTTCCTTAATGACTTCTTCCATGAATCCAAATCCTGCGATATCCGAGTAGATGACTAGAGCCCCCTTGCGAAGTGTTTTCCCAATCTTTTTACAGGTTTCTTTTACTTTTGAGTCGTGTGGAGTATTCTCTCTATCAATCCTTGTAGATCCTGTAATTATAATGAAATCGCTCTGGCTGAAGGCTCTATCCATTTCTTTTGTGGTCATCAACTGACCCTTTGCCACAAAACGCCTTAGATCGGATCGTGTTTCTCTTTTCATGAATGGACTTCTGCCTCTGCCTAAGTCGTCAACCAAACTATGATCATTGTCTGTGCAAATAACTCTAAAACCTACCCCCGCGAAGGTGAGTGCACAAATGAAGCCTTCATACCCACATCCCACAACACAAATATTGAACTCTCCTCTTTTTTCGAAAGTGTCTAATTCTCCTATCTTTAACCCCAATGCTGTAGGCATGTAAGCTCTCCCCTGTTTTCTGAAAACTTCTAAATTGTCTCTATAAGCCTCTCCAATTTTTCGCTATACTCCGAGACTAATTTTGATGCTGTCTTTTGATCTTTTGCTTCTGCGTACAATCTGCAAACAGGTTCTGTTCCGCTGGGCCTTACTAAGATGGCGCTTTTGTCAGGAAACCAAATCTTCACTCCGTCGATCGTACTTGTGTTTGACTCTTTCACTCCTTCAATCAGTTTTTCTATTAGTTTTTCTTTTTTCTCTGGTGGACACTTTGCCTTTCCTTTTTCAATGAAGTATTTTGGTAGCTCTCCAATAAGCTCTGAAAGTTTTTTGTTAGTCTCAGTCATTATTTCCAAAATTAAGGCTGTTGTCATCGCTCCGTCACGAACTGACTGGTGGGGCCCATAAAAGACTCCTCCGTTCTCTTCTCCCCCCAATCTTGCCTTTACTTCTTTCATTGTTTGAGACACAGTTACGCTGCCAACCCTTGTCCAAACGATTTCGCCACCAAATTCATCTGCAATGTCTTCAACAAGTGCAGAAGAACTCACCGGGGTCACAATTTTTTCGTTGGGATTTTTAATGAGGAATCTCTTTTCAATTAGACCAAAGGTTTTATCACCCCAGCAGACTTCACCGTTTTCATCAACAAAGATTGACCGATCAGCATCCCCATCAAATGCAACTCCCAAGTCTGCGCCCACTGATCTCACGACTAAAGATAGTTCTGCTAAGTTTTCAGGTCGTGGTTCAGGCATTCTACCCGGGAAAGTTCCGTCAATGTTCCCATTTAAGCTTGTGACTTTGCAGCCTAAATCTCTCAAAAGAGTTGGTGCTGCTAGACATCCGACACTATTGGCAGTGTCTATAACAACATGAAAACGTTTCTTGGCGATCTCGGAGACATCTATCTGTTTCTTTATCGCGTCTACATAATTCTCGATTATCCCTACTGACTCTTGGATCGTTCCGATTTTGTCCCACTCTGCAAGAGTGGCCTTTTCTTCGAAGAAAATCTTTTCAATCGATTTCTCCTGTTCATGTGATATCTCAATGCCGTCTCTCCAGATTACTTTGACACCGTTATACTCAGGTGGATTATGCGAAGCTGTGATTATTACCCCGCCATCAAACTCATGGGTTTTTATTGAATACTGTAGTGCCGGCGTGGGGGCCATCCCTGCTAAGAACACATGATTTCCAGCTGCAATCAAACCCGATGTTATCCCCCTTGAGAACATTGGGCCACTAGTTCTAGCGTCATATCCCACCAAAATCTTCTTATTATCGCCGAAGAAACTCCCGATTGCTACGCCCAATTTCACAATCATTTCCGGGGTTAGCTCAGTATTCACTTTTCCCCTTACGCCGTTGGTTCCAAAAAGTCTCCTCTGAGTCATGGTGTTGTTATGTCTCCTGTTCTTAACAGAGCATTTTTGGTTCTAATATGTTTTCAGAGACCTCTTTACCAGGACAAATTGCGACTTCTTCCGAGAGTAAAACGTCGTCCCTGATTTTTGCCCGGTCACCGACAATGCACCCTCTGCCTACTTTCACAGTTTTTCCAATTGAGGCACCTTCACCTATTATAGCCCCTTCTATTGACGAGGAATCACCTATTTTTACATTCGGAAAAATGACGGAATCTCTGATCTGCACTCCTCTTCCGATGTGTACCCCTTTTCCTAGGACGGCGTAAGGTCCCACAACCGATCTGCTTTCTACGGTGACATGATTATCTAATGCAACAGGTGGTCTAACTGTAAAGTCTCCTGAATATTGCCACTTTCTTTCTATGAAGAGTTGATCAAGTAGAATCTTGTTTGTTTTCAAATACTCGTCGGGTTTTCCTATATCCATCCACAAACCATGGGTAACATGTCCGTAGAGAACTCTTTTCTGAGCAAGCTGAGGGAAAATTTCCCTCTCCATGGAAACTGCTTTGCCTTTTTGAATGAAATCGAAAATTTTGGGGCTTACCACGTAGACTCCTGCGTTTATGAAATTAGTTGGAGCTGTTCCCCTATCTGGTTTTTCTATGAATCTCTTTATGCGATTACCCCGGTCTAGTTCTGCTACGCCATACCTGCTGGGGTTTTCAACTTCACAAAGTGCAATTGTTCCTACTGCTTTTCTTTTGCGGTGAGTTTCCAAAATCTCTCTGTAACTAAGATCTGCAAATATGTCTCCATTTAAAACTAGAAAGGGTTCATCATGGCCAATTAGTTTCTCAGCTCTTTTTATGGGTCCAGCCGTTCCAAGTGGGGTATTCAGTGGGTCTGAGGAGTACCTAATCTTTAATCCGTGTTTTTTCAATTTCTTTTGCTTGATAAACCACTCTGTTTGCTTATTGACTGCTAGTATGGCCTCCGCAACATCATTTTCTGCAAGTCTTTCGTAGATCCACTGAAGTAGTGGTCTATTAACTATCGGAAAAAGGGTCTTTGGTCTTGTGCAGCTTAATGGCCGCAATCTAGTTCCAAAACCACCAGCAAGGATAAGGGCTTTCATTGTTTTTCTACACCGTAATTGCAAACTTATTATTTACTGCTTTTTAATATAAACAGTTTTGAGAAGGTGGCCTTATTTGAAAACGCGGCTTAACGAGATGAGTTGGGTTGAAGCTAGAGAGTATCTTGTTGAGAACGACACTGTTGTTTTACCGTTAGGCTCAACTGAACAACATGGCCCACATGCCCCTTTGGGAACCGACTCTTTCATTGCGAAAGCTTGGGCTGAGGAAGCGGCAAAACGTGCTCGTGTTCTTTGCTTACCCACGGTTCCTTTCGGAGTGAGTTCAGAACACAAGCAGTTTTGGGGAACAATCTGGGTTTCATCCGACACTTTCAAAAACTATGTTAAAGAATTGTGTCTCGCCCTCAACTACTATGGGGTGAAAAAAATAGCGGTTATAAACGGCCATGGCGGCAATCTGAACGCCCTTTCCGAAATCGCCAGGGATTTGCGGGAAAAAAGTATCTTCTTGTCAATTGTACACTGGTGGTATATCAGCCGGAACCTCCTTCCAGACCTTTTTAAACCAGAAGAACGAAGGCACGCTTGTTCGGAAGAAACCTCGATAGTTTTAGCATTATACCCCCAAAATGTGAAGATGAATAAAAGTGTTGATGAATTGCCCCGTAAGCACTTAGCTCATGCTGTGGGGATTACGCTTCCTTTGGACTTGGTAGATCAAACGCTTTCCGGTGTGTTTGGCAAATCTACTACGGCTTCCGTAGGAAAAGGTGAAAAAGTCTTAGAAACGGTTACAGACGAACTGTCGAAATATCTCGTTTTCCTAAAAAAGATGAGAATTGACGACTTGGAGAAAAAACAAAGAGTCTAGGATTTGCTATTCCCATTCTATGGTCGCTGGTGGCTTGTGAGTTATGTCGTAAACGACTCTAGTAACTTCTGGTATCGTGTTGGTTATTCTGGTTGAGATCTTTTCTAAAACAGGATATGGAATTCTGGCGAAATTCGCTGTCATGGCTTCGCGACTTTCTGCTGTTCTTACCGCTATCACGTGGCCGTAAGCCCTAGCGTCGCCTTTTATGCCTGTGGCTTTGGTCTCGGTCAAAACGGCGAAGTATTGCCATAACTGTTCTGCCAATCCGGCTTTCTCAATTTCTTCTCTTACAATCTTGTCTGCTTTCTTCACAACTCTAACTTTTTCTTCAGTTATTTCGCCCATAATCCTTACTGCGAGTCCTGGTCCTGGAAAAGGTTGTCTGTTAATAATCTCATTTGGTAACCCGAGGAGTTTGGCTACTTTCCTAACTTCGTCTTTGTATAAGTCTCGGAGTGGTTCAACAATCTTCTTGAATTTTGTGTGTTGGGGCAACCCTCCAACGTTGTGGTGTGTTTTTATTCTTTCTGAGAGTCTTCTGAAGCCCGATTCAATTCGGTCTGGGTATATGGTTCCTTGAATTAAATACTCGGCTTTGGAATTCTCTGCGTTTTCCTCAAATACTCGGATGAACTCTTCACCTATAATTATCCTTTTTTTCTCAGGATCCCTCACATCTTTTAGTTTTTGCATAAATCTTGTTTGTGCATTTGCGATTATCAGCTTAATTCCAAATTTTTGAAAGGTGTTTTCTATCGCTTCAGGTTCACCTTCTCGCATGAAACCATGGTCCACAAAAACTGCTGTGAGTTTGTCCTTTAGTGCCCTAGCCGTAAGGGCTGTTGCCACGCTAGAATCTATCCCTCCGCTTAAGGCTATCATGGCCTGACTTTTACCTACCTCAAGCTTTATTTCTCTAACCATTTCTTCAATAGTGTCTTCCATCTTCCAGTTTGGTTTGCAACCACACACTTCAAATGAGAAATTTTTGAGTACGCGTATGCCATTTTCTGTGTGAATAACCTCTGGGTGCCACTGCAATCCATAAATTGGTTTTTCCTTGTGTCTATAAGCTGCAACTGGACAGCTACCGGTATGGGCTAATACTTCAAATCCTTGAGGAACTCTGAGGACGGTATCACCATGACTCATCCACACTTTTTCTTTATGCCTTAGTCCTTTGAGGATACCCACAGGTTTATTAATGGTGATGTATGCGATGCCATATTCTCTGCATGTGGAGTGCGTTACTGTTCCTTTAATCATTTGGGCTACTAACTGGTGGCCATAGCATAACCCTAAGATGGGCAGTCTCATCTCCAGAATTTTAGGATCTAGTCTTGGCGCGTTTAGCTCGTAGACGCTAGCAGGGCCTCCTGAGAGGATAAGCCCCTTTACATTGACTCTTTGGTTTAGCCGGTTAATTTCATCAGGCGTTATGTTATGTGGTACGATTTCTGAATATACGCCCTGTTCTCTAATTCTCCTCCCTATCAAGTGGCAGTATTGCCCTCCGAAGTCAAGAACTAGTATTGCGTCGTGTTTCATCTAGTCCAAATCTCAAGCACATAGTGAATCTGAGCCTTAACTTTAAGGTTGTTCTTATCTTTTTATGGATCAGGGTTTTCTGCGTAGTCTTCTACAAATTTGTTTTTTATGGTTTTTCCTCAGTCTGGTCTTAGATGAAGGGGCTTAGCTTCATTTTCTATAGAGTTTACGTTCTTGGCGAATTAAGCTAAACTTAAATAAAAAAAATGACAATTGTTTAATGCTCTTTCATAAGAAATGGTTTTAATTGAAAAAACGTTTAGGGAAGGTTTGGTTTGAAATTAAATGGTACAGATCATAGAATTTTAAGGTGCCTCTTGGAAGATGCAAGATTTTCGAGCCGAAAGATAGCCAAGAGAGTCGGTGTTTCTGTTGGAACAGTGCTTGCAAGGATAAAG
>DAOVIH010000048.1 GCA_030673805.1 Candidatus Bathyarchaeota archaeon
GAGTTTTCACCGCGAACTCTTCCTGAGGAAGTTTGATTTGAGAGAGGAAAGCACACAATTGGAGATTGATTATAAGAAGATCGGGCTTAAAGTTGGCCTAGAAATACACCAGCAACTCAAAACCTCCCACAAGCTATTTTGCAATTGCAAACCTGATCTCTTTAAAGATGAACCTGAGGTAACCTTCCTGCGTAGACTCAGACCCACGCAAAGCGAGCTTGGTCAAGTAGATCCTGCAGCCTATTTTGAGTTCCAAAAGGGAGTTAGGTTTCTGTATGAAGCCAACCATAACACATCTTGTCTTGTTGAAATGGACGAAGAGCCGCCTCACCCAATAAACATGGAAGCCGTAAGAGTGGCTCTAACTGCATCGTTGATTATGAAGGCAAATCCTGTTGATGAAATTCATATTATGAGAAAAACTGTGATAGATGGGTCCAATACTGGGGGATTTCAAAGAACTTGCGTAGTGGCTTTAAACGGAGAAATTGACGCAGCTAACAAGATGGTTCCTATACAAACAATAAGTCTGGAGGAGGACGCTGCAAGAAAAACTGGTGGTCAAGAAAGGGAAAGAACAAACCGCTACCGGATAGATCGATTGGGGATTCCACTAATAGAAGTTACAACTGCTCCAACAATAAACACCCCCAAGGAAGCCCAAGAAGTTGCCCATGCGATAGGGAGAATCTTAAGGGATACTGAGGCGGTTATGCGGGGTTTGGGAACAATACGTCAAGATCTGAACGTGTCGATTCCTAATGGCGCCCTGATTGAGATAAAGGGCGTCCAACAACTTGACCTTATTTCGCGGGTGGTAGAGTGTGAAGTTCAACGCCAACTAAGTCTCATAAACATAAACAAAGAGCTTGGAAATAGGGGAGTAAAAATAGAAAATATGATTGGGAAGATTGTAGACGTAACAAACGTCTTCGGACAAACAAAATCCAAAGTTATCAGAAAAGCCCTAGAAAATAACTCCAGAGTTTTAGCAGTCAAACTTCCCATGTTTGCTGGCCTCTTGAAGCGGGAGCTCACGTCGGCTTTCCGTTTTGGAACTGAAATGGCTGATAGAGCCCGTTTTTGGGGAAAAGTAGGTGGAATTTTCCATACAGATGAAATGCCGGCTTATGAAATAACCAACAAGGAGATCAAGGATTTAAAGGAAAAAGTGAAAGCAAGAGGAGACGACGTTGTAGTCTTTGTTGCCGACCAGCAAGAAAAGGCGGAAGATGCCCTAAAGGCTGTTAATGAGAGAGCCCAAGAAGCGCTAATGGGCGTTCCCGCGGAAACTCGCGTAGCAAAGCCTGATGGAACAACCCGTTACATGCGGCCCAGACCAGGAGCAGCCAGAATGTATCCTGAAACAGACATTCCTCCAACTCTAATAACACCTGATTTGATTGAAGAAATCCGTTTGAACTTGCCTGAACCAGCAAAAGTGAAAATTAAAAGACTGATTGAACATTACAAGCTAAACCGAAAGTTAGCCCAACAAATAGTAGACGCAGGTTACAACAATTTGTTCAAAGTCATCATCGAAGAAAGCGGGGCAGCTACAACTACCGTTGCAGCTTTTCTAACAGAGACTCTTAAGGCCTTGAGGCGTGAAGGAATCGAAGTTGAAAAGGTCAAAGAAGACAAAATTAGGAGCCTGTTTAAACGCGTGGGTTCGGGCGAATTGGCTAAGGAAGCACTACCAAACGTTTTTGTTTGGCTTTCCAAAAACGAGGAAAAAACCATTGGCGAAGCAATTACTGATCTTGACCTAAAGATGTTATCAAAAGAAGAGTTAGAAGAAATAGTTGACACTAAAATCTCCGAAAACAAGGAAACTGTAAAGAAACTAGGAAAAAAATCCTTCAGGATTATTATGGGTTTGGTGATGAAAGATGTGCGAGGTAAAGCAGACCCCAAAGTAGTTGGCGAAATCATAAAAAGGAAAATAGGGCAATAGAAAAACTGGTTTCTTCAAACAGAGATGATGAATTCTTTGTCAAAACCGCATAGCAAAAACACCACGCGAAACTGGAAACACATCTTAGTCTGGGTTCTAAAAACAACAGCAGTAAGTTGGATAATTAATTTTGTGTTTTTGGCACTTTTAGCCGCAACTGGTTCTAACTGGGTTAATCTGGTGGAGACCGGTTTCTTTTCGATGATGTTGCTTGTTGAGACAGCAATGTTTCTTCTTATCGGGGGAATCATAGCTTTTTCTTCATCGATCTTCGCTAGCAAATTTCGACAGCAGTTTCTAAAATCGGAAGAAAAGTGGTCAATTCATGATTCAGAGAGCGCTGAGAAGAAAGCTAACCTGTACATTCTAACAGGAGTTTTGTTGTTTATACAGTCCCTGGTAATCTCTTTATAAGTTTCTTGAGATGGAAAAACAAAAAAAAGAGGAAAATTTATTTTTATCTCTTGCGTGTTGCAAAGTAAATGGCGACTAAACCAAGTATAACAGCGATGGCTATCGCTGCGTAGGCTATGTAGGTGACAGTGGTTAAGTCTTGAGCTGCTGATACAGTAACCTTTCCAACGTAGTTCCATTCTTCTCCGATTGCCGCTAAACGATCAAAGACGTAGTAGTGATGATCACCAGTTTCGGTTTCAGTTGCCATCATATTGTAGAATCCGTCTAGTCCCGTAACAGTTCTGTCTACCAGCACTGCTGATACGTTGTAAGCTTCCTGCACTTTCACGCTGTACAAAGCTAGCTCTCTGTTTGCCATGACATTATCTTCAGCGTCTGTGAAAATGCCTGAAACAGCTGTTGGCATTCCAAGGGCTAAATCAGTAACCTTTATGGGACCAAGTTGGCCTGGAACAGTGTAGCCTGCCAGTGCCAAGTATTCTCTGGCTGTCTCCAAGCTGTATTCCCTAGGTGCTATCATGGGGTCGTAGCCGAAGTTAGTTGGCAATATTGGTGTTGCACCTGGTGTTCCAAAGCCGGCTAACAAGTTGTTGATTATGAGTTCTCTAGGTATTGCATAGTCGAAGGCTGTTCTAACGTATCTGGCTGCTTCGGCAGCTCTAGATGGATCTTCTTTGCCTAATGGGGTATCCACACCTGTCCCGAAGATTGGGTGTTGATTGTTGTAGCCGATCTCTTGTCTGCCCGCTCCTTCATGGTTCAGTACTCTGCCCCAAGCTGGGTCGATGGTTGGAATGTCAACTGCCATCATGTAGTTGGGATCTAGGATGTCAACTTCACCGTTCTTCAGAGAGGCTAGTGCTGCTGTTTTGTCAGCAATGAATTTTATGTAGTATTTCTCAACGCCGAACATGCCTTCGCTTTCCAAGGCAGTTCTGTTCCAGTAGTCCATGTTCTTTTCCATAGTAACGATTTGTGCAACTGGATTGAAGCTGACCCATTTGTATGGGCCAGTTCCTATTGGTCCAGTGTAGGTCTTGCCGCCTACGGTGATTTCTCCTTGGCCTGAGTTGAAAGGAGTATCTGTCCATGTTGCAGGGTCCATCTCGCCAAAGATGTGTTTTGGAATGATGTTGGTGGCAAAAGCTAACAGATAAGGATCAAAGTAGCCATAGGGTTTTCCGTTTGCAAGTACAGGTAGTGTTGCTTCCACTGTATATTGATCTACGGCAGTTATGGTGCCTGCAAGGTCACCTTCCCCAAGAGTTGCTGATGTGCCATCTGAATATGTGAAAACTACGTTATCCCCGTATACACTTTTGTAATAGCCAGAAAACTGAGATCCTGTGTTGGGATTCATAAGTGCCCATAATGAGAAAACGACGTCATCTGCAGTGAAGTCTTCGCCATCGTGCCATTTGACGGTTTGTCTACAATTGAAAGTCCACTTAAATCCATCTTCGCTGGGAGCCCATGAAATTAACAGGTTTGGAACAGCGTAGTCTGTTTCTCTTAGAGATGGCCAAGTCTGAGCCAGACCGTTGAAAATTTGTGCGATGATTATTGTGTCGTACCAAGAATTTGCTAGTGGAGGTATCAAAGACTCGATTTCTCCTGTAGAAGCATATACAACTGTGGATTTTCCTTTCAGAAGTTCAGGCGTTGGTTGAACGTTGAAATAAACCCAACCTTCACCATTTGGTTGCGGATTGTACCAGTTAGTTATAGCTGGATTGATAACCGCGGGTCGTGAGTCATAGAATATTTGAGACGCTGGCATTTCTTCAAAGAATCTTCGCTGGAAAACTTTCAGCATTTCTTCTTGTACAGCTGAGTCAGTTGTAGTTATGAAAGTGTCCATTGCATTGTTGGCTTCTTCGTCACTCCATAACGGATAGTTTTGTCCGTCAGGAGCAAAGAAGTTCTCTGCTCCATAGTACCCTTGACGGGGTTCAGGAAGTAATCCCGGAGTCCAGCCAACCAGTTGTGCGTCAAAGCCTCCTTCATCCCATGTTTTTCCGACATTGTCATACGGTGGTGTGAAGACGCGATCAAAGACGCCTGCCCACCCTAGGTACACTACTCTAGCGTCGATACCTAGTTGCATCAAGGAGTTAGCAAATATTTGTCCCCACTGTCGCCTTACCATGTTAGCATTTCCAGGGGCAATTATGGTTATCTTGAACAAAGGTTCCTCATCTTGAGCCCCTACTGTCGCCATCGGTGCCATGATCGAAAGAAATAGTGCAATTACAGAGATTAGTACAAATGCTTTTTTCAAACTTTTCATTGTTTTCGCTTCCTTCTTCCTTTTCCTTTTTTTGGTGAAATCTAATATCTACGTTGAAAATATATTAGCTTTTGTCTAGTGCTGCATGGAAAGCTACAAAAAAACCGAAGATTTCCATTGATGCCAAAGGAAGACGTTAAACCTTAAGTATACGCAGAGATAACGGACTATGTATATTCCGCAGCATAAACCGAATTATTCCAAGATGGGGAAGAACCTTTGAGTGCCGTTAGTAACGTTAAAGGCTTCTTCGGAAGCTCAATGGTCAAGTACGTTATTAAACGCCTTATTTACATGCTTCCTGTTTTAATCGGTATTTCAATTTTGACTTTCATAACTTTGCATGCTGCTGGAGATCCCCTTAACATTATCAGGTTAGGGAGACCAACAGTGGATCAAGCTACTCTTGACGCAGTAGCAGCATATTATGGGCTTGACCAACCTATACCCATTCAATATTTGACTTGGCTATCAAACATTCTTCGAGGTGACTTTGGCAACTCCCTTTTTGGCGGAATCCCAGTTAACTTGCTGATCGGTAATTGGTTCTGGGAAACTGTTAAACTTATGACAATTTCGATTGTGCTAGCTTTTATAATATCCATACCGATTGGGGTCTACTCGGCTAGGAAGCCGTATTCAAAAACAGATTATGCAATCACCTCTTTCTCTTTGTTTGGTGTTTCAATGCCTACTTTCTGGTTGGGCCTCATTTTGATAATTGTGTTTTCGTTCACCTTGGGTTGGTTTCCCTCGGAGGGGTCTACTGGGGTTATAAAAGTTTGGTGGGGCCACTACGTTTTTGACAAAATAGCACATTTAGTACTGCCAGTAGCAGTCCTTGTTTATGTTTCTCTTGCCCAAAACATTCGTTTGATCAGGGCAAATATGCTTGAGGTCCTTAGGTCTGATTATATTCTTGCAGCAAGAGCAAGCGGACTAAGCGAGAGAAAGATAACTTACAGCTACGCCTTGAGAAATGCAATTGCCCCAACGATAACATTTCTAGGAATTGCTTTAGGAGCAATCATTGCTGGAGCACCCATGACAGAGTATGTGTTCAACTGGCCAGGTCTTGGACGAACATATGTCAACGCCACAACAAGACTGGACTTTCCCGTGGTAATGGGAATCGTAATGATAATTACTGTGATGGCTTTACTGGCAAATCTGATAGTGGACTTGATTTATGTCTACTTAGATCCCAGAGTGAGGATTGGATAGAAGATCATGACTTCGAAAAAAGAACAAAAAAACAAAAATGCGAAGCGTCGAGGAGCTAGTCAGTGGGCAGTAGCGTGGAGACGGTTTAAGCGGAACAGAGCTGCTGTCGTAGGATTAGCCATCGTGCTGGTTGTGGTGTTTTTGGCAGTGTTTGGCCGTTTCTTTGCTCCTTACCCGTCAAGACCTGACCCAGGAGCTTTTGAGCCGTTCTATAAAGGGGATGTTCGGGTGCCACCAAATTCGGAATACTGGTTTGGCACTTCTGGCTTGGGAACAGACATTCTTAGTGAGGTAATTCATGGAGCAAAATACTCATTGTACGTAGGAGTAATTGTTACAGTAATTACGATTGGCATAGCTATACTTGTTGGATCTACAGCTGGATACTTTGGGGGATGGGTTGATAATGTGCTTATGCGATTCACTGAGGTGTTCTTGGTTTTTCCAGCATTACTTTTCATCCTAGTGTTTGTAAGAATCTTCACTCTTACAGCCCAAGACCCATTTTTGACAATCCCTTTACTTAATATTAGAATCCCTATGGGCCTTACAATTGTAATATTTGTTCTTGCGATTTTTAGTTGGGCTGGAAATGCTAGGATGGTGCGAGGAGAGTTTCTTAGACTTAGGGAGCGTGAGTTCGTGGAAGCAGAAAAGGCTTTAGGGGCTAGTCAATCCAGAATTATATTCAGACATATTTTACCCAACATTCTCTCCTCAATAATAGTGGTTGCGAGCTTAACAATTGCCTACGCGATATTGATAGAGGCCGCAGTTAGTTTTCTTGGTTTTGGCGACCCAAACACTACCACTTGGGGCCAAATACTTCAAGAAAACTTTGCAGACATGAGAATCGTTTGGTGGGCAGCGATCTTCCCAGGCCTCGCCATCTTGTTTACGGTTTTTGGTTTCAACTTGCTCGGAGACGGATTGTCAGACGCTTTAAACCCGAGGTTGAGAGACTAGGAGCGACTAATTGTGGCTGAAACACTACTTAGAATCGAAGGATTGAAAACATATTTTTTTACTGAGGCGGGGGTAGTGAAGGCTGTTGACGGAATCTCATTCAATGTCAAGAAAGGAGAGTCTTTAGGCCTAGTTGGGGAGTCTGGTTCTGGAAAAACAGTGACGTCCCTATCAGTTCTTAGAATAGTTCCCAAACCAGGAAAAATAGTGGAAGGCAAAATAAGGTTTGAAGAAGAGAATCTCCTAGAGAAGTCCGAAAAAGAAATGCAGGCGATCAGAGGGGCCAAAATAGCCATTATTTTTCAAGATCCCTCATCTTCGCTAAATCCAGTTTACAACATTGAAACCCAATTGAAGGATGTTATATTAGCACACAACAAAATGCCCAAAAAGGAATGTCAAAAAAAGATAATTGAGCTCCTGACTCTAGTAGGCCTCCCAGACGCAAAAACCAGAATGAAAGAGTATCCACACCAGTTCAGTGGAGGCATGAAACAGCGGGTGGCCATTGCAAGAGCCCTAGCCCTTGAACCCGCCCTCTTGTTTGCAGACGAGCCCACCACCAACCTTGACGTGACAATTCAAGCCCAAGTGCTGGATTTGCTAGACGACCTTAAAAATAGACTTGGAATGTCCTTGGTCTTGATAACTCATGATATGGGAATAATAGCGAAGATGACAAACAGAGTCGTTGTCTTGTACGCAGGGAACGTGTTTGAAATCGCCAAGACCTTGGATCTTTATGAAAGACCAAAACATCCTTACACCGAAGCTCTACTTGCAGCGGTTCCCCGATTAGACAGGAAAAAGACTTTGCGAGTTATTCCCGGAAACATTCCCAACCTTATAGAACCTCCTTCGGGCTGCCGTTTCCATCCACGCTGCAAATACGCCCAAGAAATATGCAAAGAGAAAATCC